>JANXXJ010000026.1 GCA_025350665.1 Gemmatimonadota bacterium
GTTCATTTTTCTGTACATAAACTAAACAACTATCTTAGTCGTCCATCTTTGCTCGGACGACTCGGCCCCCAAACCGAGCCGCCGTGATCTCCGCCAGGATGGCCAGCGCCGTCTCGGCCGGCTCACGGCTCCCCAGGTCCAACCCGATCGGTCCGTGCAGCCGGGCGATCTGCTCGGCCGAAAACCCGGCCGCCGCCAGGCGTTCCCGGCGGAGTTTCTGGGTCTTCCGGGACCCGATCACGCCGATGTAGGCGGCCGGCGATTTCAGGGCCGCATCGATCGCCGGCTCATCGAACTTCGGGTCATGGGTGAGGAGGCAGATACAGGTGGCGCGGTCGATCCCCACCTCGGCGAACACCTCCGCTGGCCAGCCCTGAATCAGCCGGTCGGCATCGGGGAATCGCTCCGGAGTGAGGAACGCCTCACGGGCGTCGGCGACGACGGTCCGATAGCCCAGGGGTTGGGCCAGCTTGACGAGTGCCATGGCGATGTGGACGCCGCCGAAGATGAGCAGCGTGGCCTGACGCGGAAAGACCTCGTACAGCACGCGGACATCACCGCCCGCCGTGGGGATGGTCTCGGCGGACCCGGCGAGCCGCGCCAACGCCGCTGCCGCCCCGGCCGCCATCATCTCGGCCAGACCGGCGGGAAGGCCGTTCACCTCCCGACCCCCGTCTTCGTGATAGACCAATGAGGCCGACAGCGGCGCCGCCCCCCCGACCACCGTGGCGACCACGCTGCCCTCGGAGCGCCGGGCGGCGGCAAGGATTTCGGGCCGGACCGTGGGCTCGATAAAGAGTGATATCGTGCCGCCGCAGGAGAGACCGAATTCCCAGGCCTTCTCGTGGGTGACCCCGTATTCCAATGCCTTGGGAGACCCCCGCTCGATCGCGGCGATGATCTCCACCACCACCGCGCCTTCCACGCAGCCGCCCGAGACCGAGCCTGCCATTTTCCGGTCGGGCGTGGCCAGCAGGACGGCGCCTTCGCTCCGGGGCGCCGAGCCCCAGACCTGGGTGACCACGGCGCGGCCAACCGGGCCCTGGACAAAGAAGCGATCGTAATCGGCCAGCAATTCCCGCATCGGGCTCTCCACCTTCGAATAATCCTGGGTGTTGTAAGCAGGTCGGACGATAGCACGTTCGATCACTTCCGGCCATCTGAAGTCGCGGGGTTCGAGCAGGGAAGCCGCTTGAAGGCAAGGTCCCGGTCGCCTAACGCCCCGTAGATCTGGGCGACGCCAAGCGGCATGATGTAGGACGCCAGCGTCCGGCGGGGCGGAAATATCTGATGATGGGTAGGGCGGCCATCGGCGCTCGGCCTGGAAGCGACCCGATCGGCCCTGACCGGCCGACCAAAGTCAGGGCGGCAGCTGAGTCCACATCTGTCGGGCGATCCGCCACCGGCCGGCTGCATCGGGTTTGAGCACGACGAGATCGGTCGAGCGGCTGGTCTGGGCGGTTTCCTTGCCGTCACGCTGATAGACCCAGTCCAGCGATGCCGAGCCCACGAAATAGGCGATGACCCCGGAGCCTTCGACCTCGCTCAGGTGGCGGGTGAAGCCCGTGATCCTGGTGTGCGACCCGTCCGTTGGCCACCAGTAGGCCTTGATCGCGTCGAGTCCGATGATTGGCGTGGAGTTGGGCGGGAGGAGTACGGCGTCCGGTTGGAAAAGCCGGAGAACGGCTGCGGTGTCGTCGCGGAGCCAGGCTTTGATGAACGCCGTGTCGAGGGCCTGAATGGCGGCTCGGTCGGCGTCGGTCAGGGTGACTGGGTTGGTCGGGCCAACCGGGCGGCAAGCCGGGACCGCGGCCATCCAGAGCAGGCACAGGACCAGCGAGCGGTGTGACAGCAGAGTTACCATCGCCGAACCCTATGGATGCCGTGCCGATGCCGCTATCAACCGATTGCTCGAATGCCGGGTCGCCCGGCCCAGTTGTCGGCCTTCGAGCGAACGATCCGGCCCCCGAAACGCGCCGCGGTGCTCTCCGCCAGGATGGCCAGCGCTGTCTCGGCCGGTTCACGGCGGCCCAGGTCCAGCCCGATCGGGCCAGTCGCCGCCGCCGCCCCGGCCGCTACCATCTCGACCAGGCCGCCGGGGAGGCCGTTCACTTCGCGGCTCCTGGGCCTTCCAACCGACGTAGGTGTTGAGGCCGTGCTCCGACAGCTTGAGCGTCATGCCCATCGCGTGCTGGCGCCGGCACCGGGACTTGGCGCACGATCACGTGGGGTTTCGGCCCGGTGATTCGTCGGCCCAGCCAGAGACCGAGGCTCACGAAGACCAGGGCCACCAGGCCGCCATATATCTCGACCGAGTGCTCCACCACCAGATACCGATATTCGATTGTCTTGCGCAGCGCGATCAGGCACCGCCGAGAAGCCCATACAGCAGGATGGATCTCCGCATCAATCCCACTTGATCCCGGAATCCTCGAATCGGGCGGTGTGCTTTCGGCAGGTCGGACACCAATACTCTCCATCGGTCAGCGTGAGCTGGTCAGCTGAGAACTCTTCCGTGGGCCCGCAGCCGAAGACGACGTCAGGACCCAAAGCGCCAACCGCCGGTGGGCTCCCATATGGAACCACCGATCGGGAGCCACAATGGCCGCAGACCCGAGACTCGGCATGGATGTCGAGGCAGGAGGTTGCCTGGCAGCTGGTACAGAGGAACGGGAACAGGCAAAACTGCGGCGGCGCGATCCGGGGACCGACCTGGAGCGTGCAATTCCCAAAGCAAGGACACGATACCTTCACGCCAATCCCCATCCGCCGATTCCCCCTGTCTCACTCGCCGCTTCGGCGGGGCGAGCCCACGACCAGTCCGATGCCGATGGCACTGCAGAGTCCGAAACTCAGCCCGACGATGACGACTCTCCCGAGACGGCCGTCGCGCGGACCACCAGAGCGATTGCCGCCGCGCCCAGGCTGGCCGCGACCACGGCCGCGCCGAGACGGCGGCGGTCGGGACCCGCTCGGCCTGGTCGAACCAGTACTACGGCCGCACAGAGCGTGGATCCAACCGCCATCCAGAGGTACCGCGCATCGGTCCTGGTCGTCGCGAGTCGGATACCCGCAAACGCGAACGGAACGGCGGCCAACAATATCCCGAGTAGCTTCATGAGGACCCTACCACGGTAGTCGGTCAGAACGACTCCGCTAGACGATCCGAGAGCCTCTTCGTGGTGGTACTTTCAGCCATTCATGTCAGTCGATTCCGGCCAACAGGACGGTCTTGCCATTGGCGGCTCGATCGGTCAGCCGGGCGCCGTGATCGAGGAGCATCCGAATGATCTCCGCCTGCTGCGCGCGCGGCGAGCCGAAGCTCAAGAGCTGGTCCCGGCCGGCTACGCCGGCTCGATCCCCACCGAAATTGATCGCCACTTCCCCTGCCGGAACCGAATCAGACTCAACGTGCAACGAGTCATGTGGCCCAGCAGGATCGAGAGCCAGATGTCGCCGGGCGTGAGCGGGCGGATCGACTGGAGCAGGGTGCAGAGACCCAGGGGAATCACGATCTGGGAGATCAGGGTAATGTAGAACGGGCTCCTCGTGTCGCCGGTGCCCTGGAGTCCGCCGGTATAGGTGAGGGCCACCGTGATGAAGAAGGCCGAGACGCTCAGGTATCGGAGCAGCAGCGTGGCGATCTGGACCACTTCGGGGTCTTTCATCCCAAACGCGGCCAGCAACGCGCCGGGGATCGTCAGGAACAGGACGGCCACGACCGCGGCGGCGCTGAGGCCGATCTTCGCCGCCGCGTGGACACCCTCGGACACCCGATCGGGCCGCTTGGCGCCGAGGTTCTGTCCCGCCACCGCTGACGTCGCGCCCATCAGACCAACCGACGTCCAGGTGATGAGCGAGAACAGTTCGGTGTAGCCGATCGCGTAGGCCGCCTGAGCCGCCGCGCTGGGCTCCAGTGACCCGATGAAACGGAGCAGCAGGACGCCGCCCACGTTCATCGCCACGCCCTGGAGACCGGTGGGCAGGCCGAACCGGAACAGCGACCGGATGATGGCCCAGTCCGGCCCCCAGGTCCCGTCCCGCGGGAAGCCGACCACCCACTTGTGGGTGACCAGCCGGTGGAACGCCAGCAGCGCCAGGAGTCCCCCGGCGAGCGTGGTGCCCATCGCGGCGCCCTTGGTACCGTAGGCCGGAATCGGTCCCAGCCCGCGGATCAGAATCACGTTGAACACGATGTTCATGACCGTGAGGGCGACGCCGTACCGGAGCGGGGTCCGGGCATCGCCGGCGGCACGGAGTGCCCCGCCCAGCATGAAGAACGTCATCATCCCGAAGCTGAACACGAACATGATCCGGAGAAACGGGAGCGCCTCGGCCTGGACCGCCGGCGCGGCGTGCACGAAACGGAGCAGCGTCGGAGCGAGGAAGTAGCCGAGCGGGGCGAGCACCCCGATACTGAGCACGCTCGAAGTCAGGAAGGCCTGGTAGACTACCCGGTTGGCGCTGGCCCGGTCGCCGGCGCCGACGAAACGGGCCACCAGCACAGCCATGCCGGTGAACAGCGAGCTGATGAACACCATCACCACCAGGAAGATCTGCCAGGAGACGCCGATGCCCGCGTTGGCGGTGTAGCCGACGAAGTGTCCGACCATGGCGTGGTCAATCATGCCCTGGAGCCCGCCGATCACATTCTGGAGCATGGTCGGCCAGGCGAGGCGCCAGACCGCCTTGGCGATCGGGCCCTCGACGATCGACCGGTCGAAGGACGGAGGACCGTCGCTGGCAGTCTGGGTCAGATCATGTCTCCGGGTCTGGGCGGCTGGGCGGGTAAAGGATGGCCCCGGCCCGAAGTCGCCGCAAGCGGACCGGCCTCCCCGGTTTTCGCACGCCTTGCCAAAGGGACCGACGGCACCTATGTTCGGGGCCGATGCGTACCTCGATCTGTATGGCCATGTGTAGCTGGTGTCGCCCGATGATGTCGGGGGACGGTCGCGCGCATGGCAGAGGTGATCGAGGGTAGCATCCTCCGGGTCCTGAGGACCCATTGATCCGAAGCCAGCTGCGGCCGCGACTCCTCCAGGATTCGCGGCCCTTTTTTTTCCCGTACCCGAAAGGATCGTCCGATGTCGAAGCTGCTGCCGATCGCCGTCTACCACGAGCACCCGGACTGGTTCCGGCCCCTCTTTGCCGAGCTGGACCGCCGCGGCATTCCGTGGGTCCGGCTCGACGCCCACAGCCATACCTACGATCCGGCGGATCTCGAGCACCGCTACTCCCTGGTCGTCAACCGTGCCAGTCCCTCGGCGTATCTCCGAGGCAACGGGCAGGCGATCTTCCATACGCTGAACTGGCTCCGGCACCTCGACCGGGTGGGCACTCCCGTCGTCAATGGCGCCGAGGTCTATGGACTCGAGATCTCCAAAGCGTACCAGCTCGAGGTATTGTCGGAACTCGGGCTCCGGTATCCGAAGGCCCGGGTCATCAACCACCCCGGCGAGGCGGCAGGGGCCGCGCGCGACTTCCGCTTCCCGGTGATCGTCAAGGCCAACATCGGCGGGAGCGGGGCCGGGATCACCAGGTTCGATCAGCCGGCCGACTTGATCGCGGCGGCCGCGGCGGGACGAATCGATTTGGGCATCGACCGGACCGCGCTGGTGCAGGAACTTGCCCCGCTCGCCAACGGCCGGATCACCCGGATTGAAGTGCTCGACGGCAAGTTCCTCTATGCCATCAACGTCTATCCCTCCGGTGAGTCCTTCAATCTCTGCCCGGCCGACCTCTGTCAGACCACCGACGGACGCGCCTTGGAGCGGACCTTCTGCGCCACCGACACGCCGAAGAACGGGATGCGGGTGGAGCGGGCCGATCCGCCCGCCTCGATCATCGCGGACGTGGAGCGAATCGCGCGGCGGGTCGGGCTCGATGTCGGCGGGATCGAGTACCTGGTGGATGAGCGGGACGGCGAGCCGTACTTCTACGACATCAACGCCCTCTCGAACTTCGTGGCCGACGCGCCCAACGTGATCGGTTTCGATCCGTTCGAGCGACTCGTCGACTACCTCGAGGAGCGCGCCGGGCTCCGGGTCACCGCCGGGGCGGGCCGCTGATGCGATACGGGTACTGGCTCCCGGTCTTCGGCGGGTGGCTCCGCAATGTGCCTGACGAGGGGATGGCGCCGACGTGGGAGTACGTGAGCCGCCTGGCCCGGCGGAGCGAAGAAATCGGCTTCGATCTCACGCTGATCGCCGAGTTGTTTCTGAACGACATCAAGGGAATCGAGGCCCCGTCGCTCGACGCCTGGACCACCGCGGCCGCCCTCGCGGCCGTGACCCAGCGGCTCGAACTGCTCGTGGCGGTGCGGCCCACGTTCCACCCGCCGGCCATCCTTGCCAAGCAGGCGGCGGTGGTGGACCGGATTTCCGGAGGGCGGCTCGCCCTGAACGTGGTGTCCTCGTGGTGGTCCGACGAAGCCCGGCGCTACGGCGTCCAGTTCGACCGGCACGACGACCGTTATGCCCGGACCGGGGAATGGCTCTCGGTGGTGGACGGCGTCTGGCGGGAGCCGTCGTTCTCCTTTGCGGGCTCGTACTACCAGGTGAGCGAGACCGTGCTCGAGCCCAAGCCGGTCCGGCGCCCCAGGCCGCCGATCTACGCCGGGGGTGAATCCGAGGCTGCCAGGAGCCTCATCGCCAGGACTTGCGACGCCTACGTGATGCACGGAGACCCACCCGCGGTGGTCGGCGCCAAGGTGGCCGACATGGCGGCTCGACGAGCCCTCCTCGGCCTCCCGCCGCTCACCTTCGGTATGGCGGCGTATGCGATCGTCCGGTCCACCGAGGCGGAGGCCCGGCGCGAACTGGACCGCATCACCAATGTGGCGCCGGGCACGCCCGGGTACGGCAACTACCGTGACTGGATCGCCAACACGGAGCTGGACAGCCGGGTGTCGCTCGAGGACTACTCAGTGTCCAATCGCGGCCTCCGGGCCGGACTGGTGGGAACGCCGGACCAGGTGGCGGAACAGATTGGCGCCTTCGCAGCCGCGGGCGTCGATCTCCTCCTGCTCCAGTCGAGTCCCCAGCTCGAGGAGATGGAACGGTTCGCCGAAGAGGTGATGCCGCTGGTGGGCCATATTGGTGAAACCCTCGGGATCCGCTAACGTACTGGCACGCACTGTATCCCGGATTGTCCCATGCCCAGCCTGTGCCGCCTGAAATCCGCCGCCGCGGCTACCGTCCTGCTTGCCGCCGCTTCCCCCGTCGCGGCCCAATACCGCCTGCCGCCGGATTCCGTGGTCCGGCGGATCATCGATGAGCAGGTCGGGCCGAAACACACCGCCGGTCTGGTGATCGGGCTCCTCGATGCCGACGGCACTCGCCGGATCCTTTCGGCCGGCAAGGCGGATAACGGCGCGGTCCAGCTCGACGCCAACACCGTGTTCGAGATCGGCTCGATCTCCAAGACCTTCACCAACGCGCTCCTCGCCGACATGGTGCGCCGGGGCGAGGTGACGCTCGACCAGACGGTGCAGTCCCTGCTGCCGTCCACTGTGAAGATGCCGACCCGGAACGGGAAGGAGATCACCCTTCTCGATCTGGCTACGGCCTCGTCGGGCATCCCGCGGATGCCCAGCAACTTCAAGCCGAAGGATCCGGCCAATCCGTTCGCCGACTACACGGTCGCCCAGCTCTACGAGTACCTGAATGGCCTGACCCTCACCCGGGACATTGGCGCCCAGTACGAATACTCGAACACCGGCATGGGCCTGCTCGGGCACGTGCTGGCGCTCCGGCTCAAGAAGACTTATTTCGAGGCCGTCGAGGAGCGGGTCTTGAAGCCGCTCGGCATGAAGGACACCCGGATTGACCTCACGCCGTCGATGCGCAGCCGGCTCGCGCTGGGTCACGACCAGGCCGGCAAGATCGTGGCGAACTGGGATATCCCGTCGCTGGCCGGGGCCGGGGCGCTCCGCTCCACCGTGAACGACATGTTCAAATTCCTCGCGGCCAATCTCGACAGCACCTCGAAACCGCTCGGCCCCACGCTCGCCCTCACGCATGGTACTCGGCGGCCGACCACGATCCCGAACATGACCATCGGGCTGGCCTGGCACATCCTCAAGGGGCCGGGAGGGACCATCGTCTGGCACAACGGCGGGACCGGTGGGTACCGGACCTGGACCGGCTTCGATCAGGCCAAGCGGGTGGGCATTGTCCTGCTCACCAACTCCGCCATTGGCGCCGATGACGTGGCGCTCCACCTGATCGACAGCCTGATTCCGCTCGGCAAGCCGCCGACGGTCCGCAAGGAAGTGGCGATCGATCCGGCGATCCTTCCGAAGTATGTCGGGACCTACCGGTTCGCGCCCGAGTTTGCGCTGGTGGTGACGGTGGAAAACGGCACGCTGATGATCGCCGCGACGGGGCAGGGCAAGGTGCCGGCCCACGCCGCGTCCGAGCGGGAATTCTTCGTGGATGGCGTGGACGCGTCGGTCACCTTCGTGGTGGACTCGACCGGCCAGGCCACTAGCGCCGTGCTCAACCAGGACGGGGGCAAACAGACCGGCCAGCGGGTGCCCTGATCCGGGCGGCCGCCTAACGGGTGAACGTGATCCTCCGGGGCGGTTCGGTCGGGAACACCAGGTAGAACGCGTCGGGCCCGGTGATCGCACCCGGGAGCACCGTGTCCTTGGGTCCGGCGGGATAGTTCACGATCAGGTTGATCTGGAGCTCGGTCCCGATGTGGAGACCGGTGACGGTCAGGGTGCCGGAACCGGCTCCCACATCGGGGGTCCAGGTGCCCGTCCCGTTCACGTCCCCGCCGCCGTTCTCAGTCAGGTCCATCGTGATAAATCCGATGCCGAACGCTCCGACGGTGCCTTTCCATTGACCGGTGAGCGTGGCGGCGGTGGGCCCCGTCGCCTTGGAGCATCCGGCCGCTGCCACCGCCAGCATCAAGCCCCACCCGCGCATTTTCACCGGATCACATCGTCCCGTCGTTCACGTCCTTCAGGAACTTGATCACGCCGCCGAACCAGGTCTGCTGGTCGTCGTAGAGCGACATGTGGCTCCCGTTCGGGCACTCGAGGTAGCGACCCTTCGGCAGTTGCTCGGCCATCCACTTCATATAGGCCGGGTCCATGGTGTCGTACTTGGCGCCGATCACCAGCGTCGGCACGGTGATCTGCTTGAGGTCCCGGCTCCGGTCCCACATCAGCAGCTTTCCGCTGGCGCCCAGTTCGCTCGGTCCCTGCATCGGGATGTAGACGTCATTGTTGACGTGCTTCAGGGCCCGCTGCACCGGATCGGGCCAGTCGGCGGCGGGCATCCGGAGGATGTGCTTTTCGTAATGGTTCGGGCCGAGCAGTTCCATGTAACGCGGGTTGCCCCAGTCCTTCTTCGCTTCGAGCGCCTTGATCTCGGCCAGGACCTTCTGGTCCATCGCCGGCATCAAGACCTTGTTGGCATAGTCCACATAGGCCGGGATGCTCGCCATCATGTCGGAGATGATCAGGCCCTTGAGGTTGCCCTGGTACTTCATGGCGTATTCGATCGCCAGGATGCCGCCCCAGGAGTGGCCCAGGAGGTAGAAGTTGTCCTTGGTGAGCTTCAGGGCCTGGCGGACTTGTTCGACTTCCTCGACGTAGCGGTCGAGGTTCACCAGCGAGGTGTCCTTGGGCTGGTCGCTGTAGAACGAGCCCAGCTGGTCGTAGTAGTAGTACTCGACCTCGGCGCCAGGGAAGTAGCTGTCGGCGGCTTCGAAGTATTCGTGGGTCATGCCGGGTCCGCCGTGGAGCAGGAGAACCTTGATCTTGGGGTTGTTGCCGACCCGCTTGGTCCAGACCCGGAAGGTGCCCTTGGGAGTGGTGATCGGAATCATCCTGACCCCGCCTGAGAGGGCGTCGGCACGGCCGGTGTTGTCGTGGTAGGCCCCGGCTGCGGAGGCGGCTGCGCCGGCGGGGGCCGGCGTCGCGGGCTGGGCGCAGGCGAAGGCTGCGAGGGATGCGGCGGAAAACAGGGTGAGTTTGATCATGGTCTAAGGATACGGCGAGGGCGGCCGGCCGCAACGGCCGGCGGTAACTGCTTGACCCCTATCGCCCTGTGGTATAATGTACTGATACACTAATACACTTGGCACCGCGCTGGCACAGCCAGTGGCCGACCTGCAATGGTGGAGCCCAAGATGGGGAGCCTGAGAATCCGGACCCTGGCCGCAGTGGTCGCCGCCGTCTCGGCGGGAGCATGTCACGACCGATCGGCACCGCTGCCGGCCGACCCGTGGGTGGTTGGCGAGGAACCGATCACCTCGATTCGGGGCGACTCGGTGGAGTTTGCCGGGATCGATGGCGTCGAGCGGCTCTCGAACGGTTCCGTGGTCGTGGCCAACACTGGCGCCAGCAAAGTGCTCGTCTTCGACAGCCAGGGACGCCTGACGATGGCCACCGGTAGCAAGGGCTCAGGTCCCGGCGACTTCCGGGGTACTTTGCGACTGGTAGCCGGTTCAGGCGATTCGAGTCTGGTCTACGACACGGCGTTGCTGCGATGGTCGGTTCTGGCGCCCGGGGGGCAGTTCGTTCGGCAACTTTCCCCGGGCGGTGAACCGTCGCTGCCGACCTGGCTCTATCGGGGCGCGATGGTCGCCAACAGCGGGACCAGGCCGGTGGGCCGGTGGGCGATTGCGGTCGTGGACCGGCTCCGCGCCGCCGATCCCGACTATCGGCACCTGATCGAGGCGCGGATCGATCGGGCCGGATTGCTGTGGATCGCCGATCCGGGGAGTGGCTCGCGGTGGCAGGTCTTCACCGACTCAGTCGGCCCTGGCCATCCGGTCACCCTTCCCGGTGGAGCCGAGTGGGTTTCAGCCGGGCCGGGCTATGTCGTGGTGGTGGCCCGGGACAGTCTCGATCTCGAGCGGGTCGAGGTTCGGTCGCTCGCCGGATTCCGTGGCGATGCCTCGGCTGGGACCGCTGCCGTCGTCGAGCTCGATACCACCGCAGCCGCTCGGCGTCTCACTGCGGCGTTCCCCAGGCTCATGATGGCGCAGGAACGGTACTACTCGAAACACGGCCACTACAGCGCCGCAGCCGACAGCCTGGAATTCCGACTCGACGGCGAGGGGCGATTGCTGATCTCGGGCGACAGCAAACGGTGGCTTGGTGTGCTGGTGGAGCCGCTCTCCGGCGTGACCTGCGCCGTCTCGGTCGGGTTTGCGTCACCCGCGGGCTGGTCCGACGGCACCCCGTTTTGCTCGTCGGTCCGTGGACCGGAGCACGCTCGATGACCAGCGGGCCCGGGGCTCTGGTCCTCCGCTGGCTCGAGGACGTCGACGGCCGGAGCGCCATCCCTCTTTATGAACAGATCGCGAGCCGGCTCAAGGCGGCGATCGGTGGAGGTGTGCTCTCCGCCGGCGATCCGCTCCCGTCGGTCCGTGTCTTAGCGGGCGAACTCCGGATCAACCCCGCCACGGTGGTGCAGGCGTACCGGCTGCTCGAGGCCGAGGGGTTCGCCGAGATGCGCCAGGGTGCCGGCAGCTTCGTACGTCAGCCGGCGGGAGAGCAGCGCCAACGAGCCCGCGACGGCCAGGCCAGGAAGCTGGTGCGTGGCCTCCTGGCCGAGGCGGCGCGGGCGGGCCTCACCCGGAAGGATCTCAACCGGGCGTGGAACGACATCATGGAGGATCGATCCACATGACCACCGCTGTCCGTTTCGACGCCGTGAACTTCCGGCCGGGAAAGGGTTTTGCGATCGAGGGGCTGTCGCTCTCGGTGCCCGAGGGATCGATCTATGGGTTTCTGGGTCCGAACGGCGCCGGCAAGACGACCACGATTCGGTTGATGCTCGGTCTTGAGCGCCCGGCCGCGGGCCGGATTGAAGTGCTCGGGTCGGTCATCCCCGGCGCGGCGACGGCCGCGCTGGCCCGGATCGGGTACGTGCCTGAGCGTCCGCACTTGCACCCGTTCCTGACCGTGCGCCAAAGCATCGAGTTCCATGCGGCGTTCCACCCTCGGTTCGATCACCGCTGGGCGGCCGAGCTCCAGGATGAGTTCGGTCTGGCGCCGAACCAGCTGCTGAACCGTCTCTCCAAGGGCGAGATGGGCAAGCTGCTGATGCTCCAGGCTCTGGCTCAACGTCCCGACCTCCTGGTGCTCGACGAGCCGACCGACGGCCTCGATCCGGTGGTCCGCCGGGATTTGCTGTCCGCGCTGGTCGCCTACGTGGCCGATCACGGCGCCACGGTTTTCATCTCGAGCCATCTGGTCCACGAACTTGAACGACTCTGCGACTGGGTCGGCTTGATGGACGGTGGGCGCCTCGTCTCGGAGATGCCGATGGCTCAACTCAAGGACGGGGTGAAACGGATCCGGTTGGCCGGGCCGGTCGATGCGCTCGCCAATCCGCCGTTCTCCGTGCTGTCGCGGGCCGGTGTTGGTGACGCAGGGGGCGCGGTGTGGGTCGTCGACGGCTGGGTGGCCGATTGCGGCGGATGGATTGCCGAACGGGGTGTCCGGCTCGAGGCGGTGGATGATCTCGATCTCGAGGACGGCTTTGTCGAGCGCCTCCGGGCGCGGAGGGCGGCGCGATGACCATGTTGAGAGCGATGCTCTGGTTCCACTGGAGGTCGTGCCGGAACTGGATCGTGGCAGCCGCCGTCGTGGCGGCCGGATTGCCGGTGGTTTCCCTCAGATCGTCCTGGCCACGGGACCCGAGTCAGATGGCGAGTTTCCTGGCCCAGCTCGAGGCCTGGGGTGTGTTCTATCCGGTGGCCGCGGCGATCGTGGGCCTCGTGATGGCGGTGATCATCTGGCAGGCGGACCGGCGCGGCCGGTTCGTGTATGCCGCGACGTTGCCGATCGAGCCCTGGCGCTATGTCTGGCTTCGCTTCGTGGCCGGCGCGGCGTGGATCGTCGGGCTCGGCCTTGTGCTCTGGGCGGCCTCATTGGTGGCGCTCGCGACGGTGTCACTCCCCGACACGCTGCGAGCGTTCCCGACGCTGCTGGCGCTCAAATTCACGCTGGCGGCGGTGTCCGTGTTCGCGATCGGCTACTCGATCACGACGCTACCCGCTTCGACCACCAGGATCGTATCGCGGGTGGTGCTCGGCCTGGTCGTGCTGCAGGCGCTCGCCCTGTTGCTCGGTATCGAGGGTAACTGGCTCGCGGCGGTCGGCGAGGCGCTGATTGGCCGTTGGGGACCGTTCGCGTTGCTCGGTGGCCGGTGGATGCTGATCGATGTCTGAACTCGCGGTGGTTGCCCTCATGATGCTTCAGGCGGCAGTTCAGGTTCCGCCCCAGTCGGTACTGGCCCGCCGGGTGGACTCGCTGACCCGCGCCTATCGCGAGTCGGTCCGCCGCGAAGACCGGGTCGAGCTTCGGCGGGCCACCGACACAATGGTTGCGGGCCCGCTCACGGTCGCGCTCTCGCCAAAGTACAGAGCCCGGTTTGCCCGGGCTTTGCCGCGGGTCGCTGCGGACTGGAGCCGGTTGCTTGGGGCCAATCCGCCGTCCGTCGGTATTTCGGTTGTGAGCCACGACGGACTGAGTATCCTGCAGGCTCGGTGGAGCGACGTCGCCATTGGGCCGAGGGCTGGCACTTCGGTGCTCGACAGCCGGGGGAAAGACGCAACGCCTGACGTGTATCGGTCGCTCTGGGACGCGTTGGCGGCCGGGCTCTCGGGCACCGCCGATTCCGCGCTCAGAGGCTGGCTTCCGGTGACCATCAGACCGTTGCCGGCGCTCTATGACGATGATGAGTTGGCGTACCAGTGGGCCGTGGCGCGGGGCGCGGCCAGCCAGGCCTGCCGGTCGGGCCAGCGGGCACGGTGCGCGGCGGCACTGGGTCTCGAGAGCAGTAGCGAGAAGGAACTAACGCTTGCCATTCGAGGTGCCGTTCTGGCGAGCGCGCTCGATCGGGGCGGGACCGGCGCCTGGCGAAAGCTGATCGGAACCGCCGGCCAGCCGCTCACCGCCAGAATGGAAGCGGTCGCGGGGATTCCGCTGCCCGATCTCGTCATGAACTGGCAGGCGGCCCTGATGGAGCGCCGTCGCCGCTCGGAGGTTGAGGACTCCGTTCGCTGGAGCCTTGGTGCCCTGTGGGTGGTGGGGATCGGGCTCGTGGCGCTGATGGGGAGGCGCCGATGAGGCCGACGCTGCCGTGGCTCTTGCTTGCGGTGTTGGCCGCCTGCAGCGGCCGCGGCGAGTCCGCAAGGTTCGCCGGTACCAGCGAGCGCTGGGCCCGTCGCGACGAACTGAACGCAGCCCGCGTCGATTTGTCTCTCCGTACGTTGCTCGATTCACTCCCGGCCCGGCTGGCGGCACTGCCCGAACGATCGGTGATCGTGGTGGGTCCGGCAGATTGGGAAAGATCGGTGACGCCTGAGTCGGCCCGTGCCCGGCTGGCCGCAATCTGGAATCGAGCGGCCGATTCAGCGAGCGGCATGCGACTTCTGGTCTGGTTCTATCGTCCCAAGCCGGACACAGCAGATCTATCCGAACAAGGTGCCGGCGCGTTGGTCCGCCCGGGCAGCGGATTCGTCGGCAGCTTCATGCCGGAAGCGACCGACGGCCGAACCTGTGTGGTGACGCTTCCGGTGGAGCCGCAATGGGATTGGACTGAGGCGAGGGAGAATACCTGGGGCATGTGGGCGCTGCCGGCCTGCGTCTTCCGGGCCCGGTTTGGTCCGCCCGGTCCTGCCATGGCGAAATGGCTCACGGCGACCGACTACTCGGCGGTGTCGAGTCTCCGGTGGCTTCAGGGTCACGGGCCGGAGCGCTCGCCGTGGGCCGCCGAGGATGTCTTCCATGGGATGGCCGGCACGGACTGGCTCCACCCATCAATGCTCCTGTATGCGTGGCATGCCACCCAGGGCGATCTGGTCCCGTACTTCGCCGGGCCGGCGGGCGTGCGGTGCGCGGCTGGGCTCGCGGGTGGCTGCCGCGACGCGGTGCTGGGAGATTCGGCGTGGCGGCCTTCGCGGGTACGGCGCCCGGCAGGGGTCGCGCAATGGGAGACCTCCTGGTATGGCCTGGAGGTGTTCCGACGACCGGTCTGGATTTCCGAACTCATCCGCCGTGAAGGTGAGGCCCGCTTCCGGCGGTGGTGGCGATCGAACACGGGACTGGAGGAAGGGTTCCGGGCCGCGTATGGGCAGTCGATCGACGAGTCGGCCCGCGAATTTGTCCGAATCGACTGGCAACTCCGAGGGGGCGCGCGGCCGATTCGTCTGGGAACGCCAATCGATCCAGGTTCTGTCGCGACAGTTGTCGCGTGGCTGGCCTTGTTTCTCGCGCTCCCGCTCGCGGCGGCGCGACGGCGCGCAACCGCCCCGTAACGGCCCCGCTCTCCAGCCGATTGCGCCGCAGCCGGCCGACCCGTGGGTGGCAGGCCATGAACCGATCACCTCGATCCAGGCCGCGATGCCCCTCGGAGAATCCGTGCGAAGCTAGTACCGCCGTGCCAGCCACTCAAATCGTCATCTCCACCGGGCGGGACGTGATATTTGGTGATAGCTTAGGGCGCTTGACCGGTCACCTCGGCGCTGGGAGAAAATCATGAATCGGATGTCAGCGGGACTTGGCATGGCAGGGAGTCTGCTCCTGGTCGCTTGCAACCGGGCGCCGACGGCCGGACCCATGGACGCGGCGCGGCTCACCGCCGCCGACGCTGATACGGCCGCATGGATGACGACGGGCCGGACCTACTCCGAGCAGCGATACAGCCCGCTCGCCGCCATCAACGCCACCACGGTCGACAAACTGGGTCTGGCATGGAGTGCGGAGTTCGACACCGACCGCGGCCAGGAAGCTACCCCGCTGGTGGCTGATGGTGTGCTCTACACGACGACCGCCTGGTCCAAAGTCTTTGCCTTCGACGCCAAGACCGGGACATCGCTCTGGTCCTACGATCCGAAGGTCGACGGCGCGCGGGGCTTCTCGGCGTGTTGCGACGTGGTCAACCGCGGCGTTGCGCTGTGGGGCGGGAAGGTGTACCTCGGCGCCCTCGATGGCCGGTTGATCGCGCTCGACGCCAAGACCGGCGCCGAGGTCTGGTCGGTGGTCACCGTCGATCAGTCCAAGCCCTACACCATCACGGGTGCGCCGCGGGTGGTCAAAGGCAAGGTGCTGATCGGGAACGGCGGCGCCGAGTACGGCGTCCGTGGGTATCTCTCGGCGTATGATGCCGAGACTGGGAACCTGGTCTGGCGCTTCTACACTACGCCCAATCCGGACGGCAAGCCCGACGGCGCGGCCTCGGACAGCATCATGGCCGCCAAGGCGGGCGCCACCTGGCCGGACGGCGTCTGGAAGACGTCGGGCGGCGGTGGCACGGTGTGGGACGCGATGGCCTATGATCCGGATCTCAACCTGCTGTATGTCGGTGTCGGGAACGGGTCGCCGTGGAACCGCATGCAGCGCTCGGGTGGCAAGGGCGACAATCTCTTCCTGTCCTCGATCGTGGCGCTCCGGCCGGACAACGGGCAGTACGTCTGGCACTACCAGACCACGCCGGGCGAGAGCTGGGATTTCACCGCTACCCAGCACATCATCCTGGCCGACCTGACCCTCGACGGGAAGCCGCGCAAGGTGCTGATGCAGGCGCCCAAGAACGGTTTCTTCTACGTGCTCGACCGTACCAATGGAGCGCTGATCTCCGCCAAGCCCTATGTCGGGATTAACTGGGCCACCGGCATCGGGGCCGACGGCCGGCCGATCGAGAACCCGGCGGCGCGCTACGAAAAGAATTTCATGATCGTGGCACCGGGACCGTTTGGAGGCCACAACTGGCACCCGATGGCGTTCAACCCCGCCGAGGGGCTCGTCTACATCCCGGCCATCGTTGGCGGTTTTCCCTACGGCGACGAAGGCACACCGACCCATCACGAGGGAGCTGTCAACCTCGGGATCAACCTGTTGCTGGCGACGCTGCCCGACGACGCGGCCACGCGGGCCGCCATGAAGGCCACCCTGAAGGGACAGCTGGTGGCGTGGGATCCGGTCAAGCAGGAGGCCCGGTGGACCGTCGAGCATCCTTATTACTGGAACGCGGGCGTGCTGGCCACGGCGGGCGGCCTGGTGTTCCAGGGCGACGCCGAGGGCAGGCTGGCGGCCTACGCGGCGAAGGACGGCAAACAACTGTGGAGCTACGACGCCGGGAATGGCGTCGTCGCCGCCCCGGCCACCTATTCGATCGGCGGGGAGCAGTACCTGGCGGTGATGGTGGGGTACGGCGGTGCGGCGGCCCTCTTCACCGCCTGGGCTCTGCCGAATCAGCCCCGCCTTCCGGGCCGCCTGCTGGTGTTCAAGCTGGGCGGCACGGCCACGGTGGCGCCCTATCCCAGGCCCGCGCCGGTGACCATCGATCTCTCGACCGTCAAGCCGGCCGGTGACGCCAGGGCCGGCCTGCCGCTCTACAATGCGTTCTGCATGGCGTGCCACGGTGCGAATGCCAGTGGCCACTACCTGCCCGATTTGAAGACGTCACCGACAATCTTGTCGCCTGAGACCTTCAAGTCGGTGATCATCGATGGCGCCCGCACGGCGAAGGGGATGGTCAGCTTTTCCCGATACCTGAACGCCGGGCAGGCCGAGTCGGTCCGAGCCTACATCGTGTCCGAGGCGCGGAAGGCTCAGGCTGAGGCGCCGAGCGGGAAACCGGCGACGGGTAAGTAGGGATCACACCGTACGACCAGAGGGAGACACCATGCCCGTCAGCGCACCGACCCCGGATCAGCTGAAGCAGATCGCCCGCCAGGTGGGCCTCTCGCTCACCGACAGCGACGTGACCTCGTTTCTCGGCCTGATGCAGCCGAGCCTCGAGGGCTACAATGTCGTCGACCAGCTGCCCGACAACCTGCCGCCGGTCAGGTATCCGCGTGGCGCGGGCTACCGCCCCGGGCCGGCGGAGAATCCGCACAACGCCTGGTACTACAAGGCCCGGGTGGAGGGTGCCAAGGATGGCAAGCTCAAGGGCAAGACCGTGGTCCTCAAGGACAATGTCATGCTCGCCGGCATCCCGATGATGAACGGCGCGGCCACGCTCGAGGGTTATGTGCCGGACATCGACGCCACCGTCGCCACCCGGATCCTCGACGCCGGCGGGGTTATCCTCGGCAAGGCCCACTGCGAGTGCTTCTGTCTCTCGGGTGGCAGTCATACCAACGCGACCGGACCGGTTCACAACCCTCACAAACGGGGCTATTCCGCGGGCGGCTCATCGTCCGGCAGCGGCGTGCTGGTGTCCATCGGCGAAGCCGACATGGCAATCGGCGGGGACCAGGGCGGCTCGATCCGGATGCCGGCGTCGTTTTGCGGCGTGTACGGCATGAAGCCGACCCACGGCCTGGTGCCGTACACCGGCATCATGCCGATCGAGATCTACGTCGATCACACCGGGCCGATGACGGCCACGGTCCGGGACAACGCGCTCCTGCTTGAAGTGATCGCCGGCGCGGATGGGTACGACCCCCGGCAATACTCGCCCCGGGTGCATCCATATACCCAGCTGCTCGAGGGCGGAGTGAGCGGCCTCAAGGTGGCCGTGGTGAAGGAAGGGTTCGGCCTGCCCAACTCGGAACCCGACGTCGACGCCTCGGTTCGTCGCGCCGCCGAGCTCCTGCGCGGCCTGGGCGCGGTGGTCACCGACGTATCGATCCCGTGGCACCTCCTCGGTGGCGCGCTCTGGCTTCCGATCGGGGTCGAGGGCCTGACCCAGACGATGATGTGGGGCGACGGTTACGGCCTGAGCCGGCCCGATCTCTACGTGACCAGTCTGATGGACAAGCATCGCGGGTGGCGCCAGCGCGCCGACGAGCTGTCGGAGACCACCAAGCTCTTCACCTTGTTCGGCACCTGGATCAACCAGCAGCACGGGAGCCGTTACTACGGCAAGGCGATGAACGTCTGCCGCCAGCTGATCGCGGCGTACGATGCGGTCCTCGCCGACCATGACCTGCTGCTGCTGCCCACGACGCCGATGAAGGCGCCGCCGATGCCCGGGCCGGGCGCGTCGCGGGAGGAGATCGTGCAGCGGGCCCTCGAGATGATCACCAACACGGCGCCCTTCGACATCTCCCATCATCCCGCGATGGCGATCCCCTGCGGGATGAGCGATGGGTTGCCGGTCAGCATGATGCTGGTGGGCCGGCATTTCGACGAGCCGACGATCTATCGGGCGGCGTGGGCCTTCGAGCAGTCGGGTGACTGGCGCCGGATGTGAACCTCTTTCCCCAACCCCAGGTGGTGGCGTTCGTGCGAAAAGTCCTGATCACCCTGCTGGCACTCCCGGCGGGGCTTGGCGCGCAACGCCCCGCGCCGTCGCCGCCTGCCCTCGCCGCGATTCGGGAAGCCGACCTCCGCCGCGATCTCTTCGCCATGGCCTCGCCGGCGATGCGAGGCCGGGAGGGGGGCACGCTCGACGAGATGCGGGCCTCGATCTGGGTCGCCGACCAATACCGGCGAATTGGGCTCACGCCGGCGGGCGAGGACGGCACCTGGTTCCAGTGGTTCAACATCACCCGGACCCGGGTCTCGGTGACGGCGAGCCGGGCCACGATCGCCGGCCGCGCCCTGACCCTGTTTGGCGACGTCATCCCGTTAGGCGTCGCACCCGTGGAAGCGACCGGGCCGGTGCTCTGGCTCGCCAACCTCGATGACACCACGATCGATGTGCGCGGGCGGATCGTCGCGACGATGCTTCGGGCCCCGGCGCCAGGCTCGATCCGGCCGACGAGCTATCCCGCCGGGGTGCGCTACGCCAACGCCGCGATTGCCGGCACGCTGGCACCCATCGCACGGCGCGGGGCCGCCGCCATACTGCTGGTGGCCAACGCTCCGGCGGACAGCGTCTTCGAGGCGGTTGCGGTGATGCGCCAGCGGGGCGACTACGACGTCGACCGCGCGACCCCGCGGGCGGCGGGACAATCGGACCGGGTCGCCCCGCCGCCGGCCCTCGGCGCGGGCGCGACGCCCGCCCTCCTGGTCCGGGTCTCCATGGCCGCGTCGTTGCAGGCAGGCCCCGAGGCCGCGCTTCTGATTCGCCTGGAACGGTTCGAGACCCCCTCGGTGAACGTGATCGGATCGCTCCGCGGCACCGATCCCAAGCTTCGCGACGAATACGTCCTCTACAGCTCGCACCAGGACGCCAACGGCGTCCGCCTGCTGGTGCCGGGCGACTCGGTGCTGGCGGGCGCCGACGACAACGGCTCCGTGAGTGTCGCCCAGTTCGCCGCGGCCCGCGCCTTTGTGGCCCAGCGCCCCAAACGCTCGCTGCTCTTCGTTCACCATGGTTCCGAGGAACGCGGTCTCCTCGGCTCCCGCTATCACTCCGCCCACCCGGTGGTGCCGCTGTCGCAGATCGTGGCCGTCCTGAACGGCGACATGATCGGCCGCAACCATCCCGACACCGCCGCATTGCTCGGCGCCCAGCCGCCGCACCGGGGCTCGCTCGAACTGGTGGAAATGGCGCTCCAGGCCAACCAGCGCACGGGGCGGTTCGTGATCGACACGCTCTGGGACCGGCCGACCCACTTCGAGGGCTGGTATTTCCGGAGCGATCATCTGCCGTACGCACGGCTGGGCATTCCGGGGCTGATGTACTCCACGAACCTGCACGAGGATTACCACACCGCGGGCGATATCCCGGAGCGGATCGACTACGCCAAGCTCACCCGGATGGCGCGATGGATGTATCTGACGGGGTGGT
>JANXXJ010000031.1 GCA_025350665.1 Gemmatimonadota bacterium
GCAGCGATCGGCGTCATGACCCACATCATTCGCTGACCCGGCGCTCGGCTCAGGCGGACTGTCGCGTTGCCGGCCCCGGGCCGCCCCGGGGGCGAGCCTACTGGTCGATCAGCCGGTCCCACTCCCGCACGGTCCGGTCGAGCCGCTCGACCAGATCGTCTACCTGCGCCCGGGTGATGCACAGCGGGGGTGTGATGAAGATTGCCACACCCCGTTTCATTGCGCTCGGCCGCCGGGGACCGTAGAGCGCGGTGTAGAACGACAGGCCGTTCTTGTACGCGATGGCCTGGAACAGGACCTCCGGCTCGGCTTCCGGCGGCGGGAACTCCAGCGTCTCCTTGTCCCGCACCAATTCCCGAATCGCGAGCAGTCCCTTGCCCCGGAGGTCGGCGATCGGCCGGTGGGGGAGGATGCGCTCCCGGAGCAGGGTGTGCAGGTAGGCGCCGACCTCAGCGCTGTTCTGCACTAGCCCGTCCTGCTCGATCACGTCCAGCACGGCGAGGGTCGTGGCGCAACCCACGGGGTTTCCCATGTGGGTGTGACCATGGATGAAATAGGTGCCTTTGGTGAACGGCTCGTTGATCTTGTCCGACACCGTCGCGGCGCCCATCGGGAAGTAGAGGCTCGAGATCCCTTTGGCGGTAACCATGATGTCGGGGATCACCGCGTAATGGTTCATCGCGAACCAGGCGCCGGTCCGCCCAAAGCCCGTCACCACCTCATCCGAGATCAAGAGCACGTTGTAGCGGTCGCAGATCTCGCGCACCGTCGTCCAGTATGATTGCGGTGGGACCAGGCCGTAGTCCTTGCCGGCGCCGACCGGCGTGGCCATGAACGCCGAGACGTTGTCGGCGCCGAGGTAATGGATCATCTCTTCGAGTTCGAGGGCGCAGGTCCGGCCCCAGGCCTCTTCACTCACGCCGAGGGGCCGGTCCGTAGGACGGCGGCAGTGGCGGATGTGGGGCGAATCGTTGAGCATCGGGTCGAAGGCGTGGCGGTACCCGGCGCCTCCCGCCACCGAGAGCGCTCCCAACGTCATCCCGTGGTAGCTGTCCCAGGTGCCGATCACCTTGTTCTTCCGGGGATTGCCGGTGGCGATGTGGTACTGGCGGGCGATCTTGATCGCCGTTTCCACCGCCTCCGAGCCGCCCGACACCAGATACGTGGTGTTGAGCGTTCCCGGCATCAGCCGCGCGATCCGTTCGCACAGATCGGCCCGGGGTTCGTTAGCCATGGCCGGGGTGACGTAGGTGAACTTCCCGGCCTGCTCCCGCATCGCTTCCACCACTCGAGGATCGCTCCATCCGATACTGGCGCCGAGCGCGCCACCCGACACGTCGATGTAGCGGTTCCCGGCGGTATCGTACAGGTAGATCCCCTCGGCCTTGGCCATGGTGAGGTCGAAGGTGTGGTTCGAGAACATCCGCCCCCACTTGCCCTCGGCCGGCTTCTGGCCCGGCAGCGCCCCCGTCTCGTGCGGTGTCATCGCGGTCTCCCTGGGTTTACTTCTGCTTGATCCATTCCGACGTGGCCAGCGGGAACGACATCCCCTCGACCTGGCCGGAGGCGCCAATCCGGAACGATACCGGCATCTTGCCCATAATCGCGTCGTGCATCGTTGCCGTAAAGGTGTCGAGATGGTAGTGCTCGAGGTCGCCGGTGATGGCGCTCTTGTCGTACTGGAGCGTGAGCTTGCCGTCGGCGTACCGGATCGTGGCCGTCCCCATGAAGCTCTCCCGGTAGGTCCCGGCGTACGCCTCGAGCGGGAGCGATGGCCTGGTCCCCTCGAGTTTGGCCGGCGGCTTCGAGGCCGCGCGGCGCCGGGCCTGGTCGGCCTGCTCCGAGGCGTAATAGTCGGTGTTGTAGTCCCTGGCAGGCGAAATGCCGAGCATCCGGTCGAACAGGTTGGCCGTGAGCGGGATCGTCACGTCCGACTGGTTCATGTTGGTGAGGATCACCACGCCGAGCTTGCTCTCGGGCAGGAAGCTCACCAGGGCCGCCATGCCGTCGATGTTGCCGCCGTGGTTGACCCACTTCTGGCCCCGGAAATCCTCCACGAACCAGCCGTATCCGTAGCCGAGGAAGCGGGGCGACATCATCCGGGCGATCATGTCAGGTTCATCGATCGTGAATTGGCCGGTGGTCGCGTCCTTCACCTGGGCTTCGCTGATGAGGCGCTTGCCCTCGAACATGCCGCCGTTGATCCAGAGCCGGAGCCATCGGGTCATGTCGGTGGCGTTCGAGTTGATCGAACCCGCCGGCCCGGCATTGTCGATGTTCCGGTAGGGGATCGTCTTGACCTCGCCGCCCAGCTCGGCGTGGGGCGTCGCGACGTCGGGCCGGCCGGCCAGATCCCTGACTGAGGTGTTGGACGCCGTCATGCCGAGCGGACCGAAGATCCGGGTCTTGACCAGGTCGTCCCAGCTCTGGCCGGACGCCGCGTGAGCGACCTCCCCCGCCGTGATGAACATCAGGTTCTGGTACTGGAACCGGGTCCGGAAGCTGCTGGTCGGCTTGAGCCGCCGGATCGAGCGGACGACGTCCTCCCGGCTGTTCGTGGTGGCATACCAGATGTTGTCGCCCCGGCTCATCCCGCTTCGGTGAAGCAGCAGGTCGCGGACCCGGATCTCCCGCGTCACCCAGGGATCGTACATCTCGAACCAGGGCAGGTAGTCGGTGACCGGGTTGTCGAACGAGATCTTGCCGTCATCCGCGAGCATTTCCAGGGTCGTGGCGGTGAAGGCCTTCGAGGCCGAGCCGATCGCGAACATCGTCTGGGGATCGACCGGTGTGGGATCGCTAATGGTGCGGACGCCGTACCCCTTGAGCAGGATCACCGAGTCGCCCCGAACGGCGGCGACGGCCAGGCCCGGGACCTTCCACTGTTTCATCGCCGCGGTGACGTAGGCGTCGAACCCGGCGAGCGGGTCTCTTGCGGTAGGGCGCTTCTGGGCGGCGGCGGGAGTGGCCGTCGCGAAAGCCGCCAGAGCGAGGAGGAATGACCGACGGTTGGATGGCGTCATGCGAACCGGTTCTGTTGTGGGGCTGATCATTCATGAATATCGAAAGGTAGGGGTAGGAAGTAGGAAGTAGGTGGGAGCAGGGGGGGTGATGGACGGGGTGCGGCGTCGTCTACCCGACCTGCTGCGTCCTACTCCCTACTCCCTACTCCCTACTCCCTACTTTCTACTCTCTACCCCCTCACCTCACCCGCACGGCGCGGAACTGGAAGTCCCACTTCAACGTGCCGCCGTTGGAGCCGATGCAGTTCAGGCTGCCGCGGGGGTTGCAGTTGCTCAGGACCCACTGCTCCAGATAGTAGGTGATTGTGCCGGTGAGTACCGTCCCTTGTTTGTTCGCGGTGACTTGCCAGTGGGAGGCCGTGTGTACGCCGCCGGCGCCCTGGTAGGAGGTCAGGTCGCGTTTCCGGGTGACGGACGTGCCGCCCATGGTGCCGGCGCTCAAGTTGCCCTGCTGGGTCAGGCCGTCGAGCACCAGGGCATCCTGAAATTGGTCCACGTACGGGGGATTGGCCGGGCGCGCCAAGGGTGCGAACGGTTTGGTGGGATCGATGCCGACGGCTGAGCCAGTGTTGTTGCCCTGCACGTACAGCCCGGCCGGGAAGCTCCCGCCGCCCGCGGAGAAGGGCGCGGCCTGATAGAAGAGCAGTCCGGTCGAGGGAGCGCCCATGATCGGTTCGATCAGGCTGTTGATGTCGCGATTGACATAGCTCGACAGCACGCCCGATTCATCGTTGGCCGTGGTGCCGGTGACCTGTTCAGTCAGCGCGGTGAATCGCCAGATGGGAACCGCGACGCCGATGGCGGCGCTGGCCTTGGCCCGGCCGTAGGTCTGGCCCGCGGGCGTCTTCACCACCACGGACACGGCGTAGTTCCCGAAGGCGGTCCATGCGTGGCTGACGCTGCTGTCCCCGACGACGGTCAGGGTTTGATTGTCGCCGAAGTCCCAGACGTAGGAGGCCCCGGCCGGGGTGCCGAGGTCGAGGTTCTTGACGGCCATGGCCACGGGCTGATTGACGGTGCCGACCATGGGATCGGGAGCGATCAGCAGCCGGGTCGCCTGAATGGTGATCGATTTGAAGTCGACGTGGCGCCAGGCGGTGGCGCACCCGGAACAGCTGTTGACGCCGCCGAGCAGGTGGATGCCGACTTTGCCGTCCGCCGGCACCCGGAAGGTGACCTGGCCGAAGGTGCGGTCCGTGGCGAGTTGGGCGGCTTGGCCGTCATAGATGTCGACCGCCATCAATCCGGGCTGGGAGATGCTGGGAATGGGCCGGGCGCAGCTCGGGCAGATGGCCCGGAGCTGGATGTCCTGCCAGCCGACTTGAAGGGTGGCGGTCGTGAGGTCGGTCCAGGCCACCGCCTCCTCGTCGAAATACTGAATCCGATAGGGAGGGAACTCGACATCGCCGGCCCTCCCCTGGGCCGCCTCCGCGAACAGGCCGACCATGACACTGGTGCGGATCGCGGCCGACGGGGTCACCACCCGCCAGTTCGAGAACGGGGCGGTCGGGGCGCCGGCGTAGGGGCCGAAGCTCACGGGGCCAAACACCTGGTTGGCGAAGGGAATTCGGAGGCCGACGCCGGGCCGGTTGGGGTCGATCACGAAGATTCCGGTGGCGTCCATCTTGTAGGCGATCAGGCCGTAGTAGCCCTGGAACTGACTCCCGAGGCCGGTGAGGAGCTGGGGCTGACGGGTGACGCTCATCGCGACCGCGGTCGCCAGAAAGTGGGCCCCGTCGAGGGAGCTGAAGCCGTTGGCGATCGCGTTGGTACTGATGCCCTTGATGTAGGTTGCGACGCTCGGCCAATTGACCCGGGTCTCGGCCGCCCCGACCAGACGGACGCCCTGGGCGTTGTCAGCCCAGAAACGACCGGTGTCGAATTGCGGGTTGCTCCACAAGCTGATCGGATTCGGAAAATTGGCGAGGAAGAAGTACAACGCGCTCAGGCTCTGGCCGACGGACTGGCCGTTGGGCGTGACATAGGTGCCGTAGTTCGGAAACTCCCAGTCGTCGACCCCGGGCTGGAACGCGGTCACGATACCTCCGGTCAATTCGGCGACCGCGGAGGTAACGGCGAGCACCTGCATCGACTGCGGGGTGCCCCGGCCCAACCGCAGGCCGGCTGGTACCGCCGGTCCGACCAGGAGATCAGGGGCGAAGTGCCGGGCGGCGACGGTGAGGGAGGTGTCGGTGATGGACACCGGGGACAGCACCTCCATCCGGCCGGAAACCGGGTCGCGGAGGAACAGGGCGGTGAACGAATCGGTGGTGGCCCGGATCGGGAGCGTGAGCAGGAGCACCGAGTCCGACAGGGCCAGGTCGGTGGTGATGAAGAGGACGGGGGTCGAGGTGTGGCCCGTGGGGAACTTGGGGGCGGTCGCGGCGGATTTCGACTCGATTCGCCAATGCCCGCCGGCCGGGTAGGCGCCGGCCGGAATCGTCAGACTGGCCCCGCTCAGCGGGTCGCCGGCCTTGCGGTACCTGATGGTCCCGCCGGCGCTGGAGAGGCCGGTGTCGGCGAGGAGCGTGGTCGGGAAGACGGCGCTGGCGGAGAAGGTGGCCGGGGGAAGTGATCCGACGGTGGCTTTCACCCGGTTTACGCCCTCGTTCGAGCCTAGCGTCCAGTCCCCCGCCGTGGCGACGCCGTCCGGGCCGGTCGAGGCGGACGTCGCGCTGAGCGAGCCGCCGCCGGTATCGACGGCGAACACGACCGCCACGTTGGGAACGGGTCGGTTGGCGGCGTCGCGCACGATCGCCGCCGGTCTGACCGCGACCGGCGCGCCCGGCGCCGCTGTCTGGCCGTCGCCGGCCAGCGGGCCAACCGCCGCCGGGGGTCCGGGGGCCGCCGGCGGGGCCGGCGGGGGTGGTGGCGGGTTCGGGCCGACCGAACCGCCCCCGCAACCGAGGGCGCCGATCGTGAGGATGGAGCTGATAAGCGTCCGGCGCATAGGCAGACCTTGATGGGGGCTACCTATCCGGGCGCGAGATCACCGGGAATTGGCTCACGACCCTGACCCGGGCCGCCGGCCTCTGGCTATTTCAGCGTCACCACGATGGCGCCGGGCGTGGTATTCCCCGCCGTAACGGTTGGCCGCATCAGGTCCGCTCAGGCGCCTGCGGCTTGCCCCCGGTGGTATCCTGGGCGCTGAGTCCGGTGCAGATTCCCACCGCGGCAATGACGGCAATGACGGCCATGACGGCGATGGCTCTAGCTCGCATCGGGCCTCGGTTCGGAGAGCGATCAGGGTGACGGACCAACTTCCGGTCTGGGTACGCCTCCGTCAAGGCGCTCGAATCTGCCATTGCGGCAGAAGCCGCCGGTGCGACCGGGAGGCGTTGCCCGGAAACCATGAAAATCTGGCGCGAATGACGGCATTGTGTTTGCCGGGACGCCCGCGCAGCCTGTTCTATCGACCATGGAGAATGACTCATGACGACCAGCCCCGCGCCCGAGCGCCTCGAATTCAAGACCGAGCTCAAGCAGTTGCTCGACCTGATCATCCATTCGCTCTACACCAAGAAGGAAATTTTCCTCCGAGAGCTGATCAGCAACGCGGCCGACGCGATCGACAAGGTGAAGTTCGAGTCGCTCACCAACGAAGCGGTCCTCGAGGGCAACAGCGACTGGCAGATCCAGCTGATTCCGGATGAGGTGGCCGGGACCCTGACCGTGCGGGACAGCGGGATCGGCATGTCACGGGGACAGATCGTCGAGAATCTCGGCACCATCGCCAAGAGCGGCACCAAGGCGTTCATGGAAAGCCTGAAGGAGGCGAACGCCGCCAACCAGCCGGAGCTGATCGGCCAGTTCGGGGTCGGCTTCTATGCGTCGTTCATGGTGGCGGACCGGGTGACCGTCGTGTCCCGGGCGGCCGGCGAGCCATCAGATGGCGTGCAGTGGGAGTCCGACGGCCAGGGGGAGTACACGGTCCTGGCGGTCGAGAAGGCGGACCGGGGAACCGACGTCGTTCTTCATCTCCGTGACGATGCCCGGGACTTTCTCAAGCCGTGGCGGCTTCGGGAGGTGGTCAAGGCGTACTCCGATTTCATCGACCATCCGATCGCGATGGACGTGGAGCGAGAGCAGGATGGCAAGAAGACCGTCGAAGAGGAGATCCTCAACTCCCGCCAGGCCATCTGGCTCCGCTCCAAAAACGATATCAAGGAGGAGGAGTACCAGCAGTTCTATCAGCAGGTCTCCCGGGACCACGAGAAGCCGGTCCGGACCATTCACTACGCGGCCGAGGGCACCCAGGAATTCGGGGCCCTGATGTATCTGCCCAGCCGCCGGCCGTTCGAATGGTCGATGGGGCCGGCCAAGCCGAGCGGGTTGGACCTGTACGTTCGCCGGGTTCTGATTCAGCACCATTGCGAGGAGTTGTCGCCGCCGTGGATGCGGTTCGTGCGCGGCGTCGTGGATTCCTCGGACCTGCCGCTCAACGTGAGCCGGGAGACGCTCCAGCACAATCCGCTCCTGGCGAAGATCAAGAGCAGCCTGGTGAGTCGGGTGCTCAAGACCCTGGACGAGATGAAGAGCGCCGCGTACGAGGAGTACGCCTCCTTCTATCGGGAGTTCGGCCCGCTCATCAAGGAAGGGGTTGGCACCGACCACGCCAACCGCGACCGGCTGGTGGATCTGCTGCTGTTCGAGTCGACCGCGACCAAGGCCGGCGAGTTTACGACGCTCGCCAAATACCTCGAGACCATGCCGGAAGGTCAGGACGAGGTCTACTACCTGATCGGGGACTCGAGGGAGCAGCTCGAGCATTCGCCCTACCTCGAGGGTTTCCGCGCCAGGAACCAGGAGGTGCTGCTGCTCACCGAGACGATTGACGAGTACCTGGTGTCTTCGCTGTACGACTACAAGGGCAAGCGGCTCAAGGCGGTCGACAAGGGGGAACTGGCGAAGGACGAGTCATCCGAGGTCCGGCTCAAGGAAGCCGGCGAGCGGCTCAAGCCGGTGCTCGAGGCCCTCAGGAAGGCCATGGAGTCCGAGGTGAAGGAGGTCAGGCTCACCTCGCGGCTCAAGGAAAGCGCGGCGGTCCTGGTGGCCGACGATTTCGGCATGACCGCCCACATGGAGCGGCTGATGCAGCGAATGGGGCGCGGGGCCGAGGTCAGGGACCAGAAGCGGGTGCTCGAACTGAATCCCGACCATCCCGTGGTGGCGGCCCTCCACGGGATCGTCGAAAAGGACGGGCAGGATCCCCGGATCGAGAGCTTCGGGCGGCTGCTGCTGGACCAGGCCACGGTGGCGGAGGGGTCGAAGATCAAGGATCCGGCGGGGTTCGCCCGCCGGGTGAACGAGCTGATGACGCGGGGGTTATGACCCTTTGCCGGAGTCGCCGGGATTCAACGACGTGCCTTCGCGCGATTTGGCCAGGAGCCGCTCCATGAAGTCGGTCCGCTCCTGCAGCTCGAGGATCTGCTGGCCCTGGTGGTCCAGCAGCGTGGCCTGATCGTCGAGCTGCTGGCGCAGTCCCGCAATCTCCCGGGGTGACGCTCCACCACTCCGGGCCTTCATGATCTTGATCACGGTGTCGCTGATGATGCCGAGCATCGCGACGCCGAATACCATGCTGAAGATTCCCATGTCAGACCAGCCGGATGCCGGCTTTGGACAGCGGGAGTGACCGGATTCGCCGGCCGGTCGCCGCGAAGATGGCATTGCAGAGCGCCGGGATGACCGGCGGCAGCGCGGGCTCGCCCATGCCGGTGGGCGGGTTGTCGGTTGGCCGGAAATGGACTTCCACCGGCGGTGCCTGCGCGAGACGGAGCAGGGGAAAATCGTAGAAATTGTTCTGCCTGGTCCGGCCCCGTTCGATGGTGATCTCCTGGCCGGCCGCTTCACTGATCCCGTCGAGCACGGCGCCCTGGACCTGATTCAGCGCCCCACTCGGATTGATGATCTGGCTTCCCACGTCCCCGGCGACCCAGACCTTCACGACCTTGAACGCGTCCTTGGCCTTCGTGGCGACCTCGACCACCTCGGCGAAGTACCCGCGATGGCTGAAGTGGAAGGCCACGCCCAGGCCATGACCCGTGGCAAGCTTCCGTTTGCCCCAGCCCGATTTCTCGGCCACCAGCTCGAGGACGCCGCGCATCCGGCCGGCATCGTATCCGCCGGCGACGGGGCCGACCAGGCGGGCCTCTCCCAGCAGATCGAGCCGGAACTGGACCTGATCCTTGCCCGCGGCATGGGCCAGTTCGTCGAGGAAGGAGTGCATCACGAACGCGATCGCGTTGCTTCCGGGCGCGCGGAGCGGCCCGGTCGGGACGCCGAGCGGAATGGTGGACTGTTCGAGCCGGAAGCCGGGGACGAACCGCGACGGGAACTCGGTGGGCGAGAGGCCGGCGCTGCTCGCCGGCTTGTCGCCGTCGCCGAAGGTGACGAAGTGGTTCTTCCAGCCGACGATCCTGCCCGCTGCATCCACGCCGCCCTTGAGGAAGTGGAAGCCGGCGGGCCGGTAGAAATCGTGCTTGATGTCGTCTTCCCGGGTCCAGAGCAACTTGACGGGCGTGCCGGTCTGTTTCGAAATCCAGGCGGCCTCGACCATGTAGTCGTTGCTGAGCCGTCGGCCGAAGCCGCCGCCGGCGCGGGTCATGTGGATGGTGATGGCGCTCTTGTCGACGCCGAGCGTGCTGGCGACGAGGTCGCGTCCTCCCTCGGGCAACTGTGTTGGGGCCCAGATCTCGACCTTGCCGTTCTGGAAATTGGCGGTGCAGTTCTGGGGTTCGAGGGGAGCGTGAGCGAGGAACGGGTAGAAATACGCGGCCTCAACGACCTTGGCCGCCCCGGCAATAGCCTGATCCACGTCGCCGTCGTTCTGGAGCACCTTGGCTCCGGGCCCCTTGGACAGTTCCGTGGCCCTGGCGGCGAAGCCTTCGCTCGACTGCGCGGCCGTCGGTCCCTCGTTCCAAGTGACGACCAGCTTCCGGCGGGCGCTCTCGGCCAGCCACCAGGAATCCGCCACGATCGCGACGCCGCCGAGGAGGCCGGCGAGGTTGGTTCCCCCCTCAACCACGAAGGCATCGCGGACACCCGGGAGCCCCTTGATCTGCTCGACGTTGGCCGAGGCCACCTTGCCGCCGAAGACGGGGCACTTGGCGAACACGGCGTACCGCATCCCGGGGATCTTGACGTCGATCCCGAAGAGCGGTTTGCCGGTGAGAATGGCCGGATTGTCGATCCCCGCCACCGAGGTGCCGATGATCTTGAAGTCCTTGGGGTCCTTGAGGCGGACCGTCTTCAGGTCGGGCGCGGGGACCGAGGCGGCCTTGGCGACCAGTTCGCCGTAGCCGGCCTTCCGGCCGCTGCTCGTATGGATCACCGTGGCGGCGGCCGTGGAACACTCTGATTCCGGCACGCTCCAGGTGAGTGCGGCCGCGGTCACCAGCATCTGGCGTGCGGCCGCACCGACTCGGCGGAGCTCGTCGTAGTTCATCGGGGTGGCGAGGCTACCGCCGGCGAACTGACGGCCATACTTGGGATCGGCGTCGGCCTGTTCGATCCGGATGCTCTTCCACTCGACGTCGAGTTCCTCGGCGATCAGCATCGGGAGCATGGTCTTGATGCCCTGGCCGATCTCGGGGTTCTTGGCGACAATCGTGATGGCGCCATCGGCGCCGATCCGGATGTAGGCGTTAGGCTCGAAGAGCTCGGCGCCCCGGAGGCGGTTGAGCGGCTTCCGGTAGGAGGCCAGGAGGATGCCGCCGGTGGAAAGGGCGGTGACCTTGAGGAAGGCGCGGCGATCGACGGTGGTGGTCATGGTCGCTCCTTACTCGTGGGCCGGCGAGGGCCGGGCGGTGCGGCCGGCGGGGCTCGCGGTGGCGGCCGCGCCGTGCAGCCCGGCGGCGCGATGGATGGCTTCCCGGATCCGGCCGTACGTCGCGCACCGGCAGAGGTTGCCCGTCATGGCGGCGTCGATGTCGGCGTCGGTGGGCTTCGGGGTCTTCGTGAGGAGGGCGGCGGCCGTCATGATCTGGCCGGCCTGGCAGTACCCGCACTGAGGCACGTCCACTTCCGCCCAGGCAATCTGGACCGGATGGGTTCCGTCCGGCGACAGACCTTCAATGGTGGTGACCTCGCCCACGACCGCGGCGACCGGCAGCGAGCAGGAGCGGACCGGGACGCCCTTCACATGCACGGTGCACGCGCCGCACTGGCCGACCCCGCAGCCGAACTTGGGGCCGCGGATATCGAGAATGTCGCGCAGGACCCACAAGAGCGGCATGTCCGCCGGGACATCGACCTGGTGGGTGGCGCCGTTCACTCGGAGCGCAAAAGCCATCGAATGGAATCCGGTAGGGGACGCACAACGATACACCCCCCGAGGTGAGGCGTCGACTGGGGAGGGGCTACCTTTCGGTCCATGCGGATTGCTCTCGCGACAGGTCTGATGCTGGCAGCGACGCGGGTCGCCGCCCAGGCACCCACCGACCCCCATGCCGTCCAGCCCGAGCGGCCCACCGTGGCAACCCACGCCGGCGTCGTGGCGCGGGGCTGGTTCGAAATCGAAACCGGCGTCGAGCGGGATCGGCTGCTGGGCCAGACCTCGGTGCTGGTCCCCACCGTACTCAAGATCGGCCTGACCCGAAGAACCCAGCTGAACGTCGGCGTGCCGGTGGTCGGACCGGCCGGCGGACCCCTGGGCCCTGGGGACCTGTCGTTCGGCCTGAAGTGGCGCCTGGCGGAGAACCTGCCGGTGCTGCGGGCCTTTGCCATCCTGCCCACGATCAAGTTCTCGACCGGCTCGCTGGAACGAGGCCGGGGGACATCAACGACCGACGCCTCGATCCTGCTGATCTCGAGTCGAACCGTGGGCGGGTTTTCCGTTGACCTGAACGCCGGTGTCACCGCCCGAAGCGGTGATGGGAGCGCGGCCCCCACCTTCGCGAGTGTCTGGACGGTCTCGGTTGGAACCCAGGTGCGAGGGCCCCTGGGCTGGGTGGCCGAACTGTACGGCTATCCGGGGACCACCGGGCCGGCCGGCGCCTCGGCGATCGTCGCGGCGCTCACCGGGCCCACTTACGTGGTCCGGCCGTGGCTCGCCTTCGATGCCGGCCTGATCGCGCCCTTCACCGGGCCGCAGCCGTGGGCGCTCTACGCCGGAACGGTGGTCAACGCCGGGCGGCTCTGGTCGGTTGCCGCGGCCCGCAAGAAGCCGCCGCTTCGTTAGGCGGCGTGGTATGGTTGGTCGACTAAGGCCGCGTGGGCACGACGGCCACGGCCGCGATCCCGTGGGCTCTTGCGGTAGCGCTCAGGCGAACGCCGGCGCCGGTTTCCAGCCGCCGAGCGCCCGCTCCACGACCCGGGCCGCCGCGAGGGAGATGTCCTCGCGCCAGGCCGGGGCCACCAGTTGGACTCCAATCGGCAATCCCTCGGGTGACGTCCCGGCCCGGACCACGGTCACCGGCCACCCGGTGATGTTGTGGGGCTCGTTGTAGGTGTCGCCGTAGCCGGGTGCGTTGGAACCGCCGAGCTTCACGGCCGGCATGGCCATCACGGGGCAGACGATCAGATCGACCGGCGTCATGAGGCGGCGAAGCTGGCCCCGGACCTGATCGAGATCCTCGACCCAGGCTCCCAATTGCTCCGATGAGACCGGCTTGCTGTCGGCGAACCAGGCGCCCGCGGTGCCGTCTCCTGGCGTGCCGGCCGCCTTGAGCAGGCGCTTGAGCCAGACCCCGCCATCCGCGCCCGCGATCTGATGCCAGAGTTGGTTGGCCTGGTTCAGCTCCGGCCAGAAACGTTCCTCCACGTGGGCGCCGGCGTCGCTCAGCGCCTTGGCGGCGGCGATGACCGCCGTCTTGGTCTCGGCGGTGGGGTGCTTCACGCCGTTGTCGGTGAAGCAGATCACCCGGAGCCCACGGGCGGTGATCCGGCTCGGGTCGCGGAGCAGGACCGGCATGGCGTAGGGATCTTCCTCGTCAGGCCCGGAGACGATGGGCAGGAGGAAAGCGAGGTCCTCGACGTGGCGCGCGATCGGGCCGAGCTGAGTCCAGGACTGCATGATCCCGCGGTAGGAGATCGCGTGCCCGGTCTTGGGGACGCGGCCGTGGGTCGGCTTGATCCCGGCCACGCCGCAGTTGTGCGACGGCATCCGGATGCTGTTGCCGGTGTCGCTCCCGATGTCGAAGGGTGTTCCGCCGGTGGCGACCAGTGCCACGGGTCCGCCACTGCTGCCGCCCGGAGTGCGGGTCAAGTCGTAGGGGTTCCGGGTGACGCCGTAGACGGCGTTGTCGGTTTCGTCGGACCAGGTGAATTCGGGGGTGTTGGTCTTGCCCAGCAGAATGCCGCCGGCCGCGCGGAGCCGGGCCACCAACGTGGCGTCCTTGTCGGGGATGCGTTTGGCCCAGCCGATCGTGCCGGCCGTGCTGACGACGCCGGCGGTGTCGATCGAGTCCTTGATCGAGAACGGGATGCCGTGGAGGGGCCCGTGGTTCTTGCCGAGGGCGCGATCGCGGTCAGCGGCCCGGGCGTCGGCCCGGGCACCCTCGGCGCGGGACGCCACGAAGGCGTTCAGCCGCGGGTTGACGACGTCGATGCGTTTGAGGAACAGGTCGACGAGTTCGAGCGACGAGATCCGCCTGGCCTTGAGCGCTTCGGCCAGCGTGGCGACCGGAGCGTAGTGGAGATTGCCGTCGGTCAGGTCGGCAGGCACCCAGGCGCCATGCCAGGGGAGTGAGACGGCGGCGGCTGCCGCCACGAAGGCGCGACGGGGCATCGGGCCCGGGGGATTCGAATCTTTCATCGGCGGCACTCGTCGGGAGAGAGGACGAAGGCTACCCTTCGGCGGGGCCAGGATTCAAGTCGGTCCGGCTACTCTCACCGGGGCGCTTCATGACGAACCGTTTCAACACTCTGGGGCCAGTCGTGGTTGCGGTCCTCTTTGGCTGTTCGCCGGCCACCGAGGGCACCATTCATGGCCTGGCGCAGGTTCGGTTGTTTCAGTCCTCCGTGGCGGCGGGATCGGTGGACTTCGCCGTGGCGGGCCAGTCGATTCGGGGAGTCGGCTACGGCAGCCTCACGGCGCCGCTCATCATTCCGGCGGGGTCGCGGACGATCCGGGTCTATACCGGCACGACGGTCCTGGCCTCGGCCGCCGTGTCCGCGGCTGATGGCGACCGGCTCACGATGGTGCTGACGGGCGAGGGAGCCCAGTTGGCCCTTGCGGCGGTGCCCGATACCGGGGCCCAACGGACCGACGTGGGGAACGTTCGTCTGATCAGCGCCCCCGAGGTGCCGCGTACCGTGGCCGATTCGTCGCTCCAGGCGGTCACCGAACTGGATGCGTATCTGACACCCGATCTGAACATCGCGGCC
>JANXXJ010000053.1 GCA_025350665.1 Gemmatimonadota bacterium
CGGCCTGCCCCGCGAAGCCGCCTATCCCTATTGGAGCGCGCCGAGCTTCGAGTTTCCGACCCGGGAGCAGATCATTTCCGCCGTCTCGTCCGAGGAAATGCTCTACCGGCCCGAGACCTACTTCCAGTATTCGAACCTGGGCCTCACGCTGGCGGGAGAGATCGTGGCCGCGGCGTCGGGCCGGCCGTATGCCGATTACGTCAGAGCCAACGTCCTCACACCGCTCGGCCTGACCAGCACCTGGCCTGAAATGCCGGCTCAGGAACGCGGGAAGCGGCTGGCCACGGGCTACGGCGGGTGGGAACGGGAAGGCGACCGGCGGGTCTTGCCGTTCTTCGAGGCCAAGGGGATCGCACCCGCCGCCGGCTATGCCTCGACCGCGCTCGACCTGGCCCGGTTCGCCTCGTGGCAGTTCCGGCTTCTGGCCAAGGGGGGCACCGAGGTGCTGTCGGCGAATACGCTCCGTGAGATGGAGCGAGTGCATTTCGTCGACCCTGAATGGGAGCCGACCTGGGGCCTGGGCTTTCAGGTGTGGCGGAACGACGGGAAGACGTTCGTGGGGCACGGTGGCAGCTGCCCCGGCTATCGGACCCAATTCACGACGGAGCCCGCGGGAAAGATCGCGATCGTCACGATGACGAACGCCATCGACGCCGACGCGAACGCTTTGGCCCAGCAGGCCTACAGCCTGGTGGCGCCGGCCCTGGCCGCCGCCAAAGGCGACACCGGCCGAAGAATCGTCGCGGCCGATCCGGCGCTCGACAAGTACCTCGGTACCTACGGGGAGTCGTTCGGCGGCGAGCTCGAAGTCGTCCGTTGGGAAGGGGGGCTGGGGAGCATCAGCCTGCCGACCGACAATCCGGCCAAAGCCATCACCCGGTACCGCAAGACCGGCGACAATACCTTCCGCCGGATCCGCCGGGATGGGGAATTGGCCGAGGCGGTGTCGTTCGATCTCGGGTCGGATGGGCGGGCGATCCGGCTCCGGACGAGCTACAACATGATGCCGCGGATTCGCTAGGATCTTCGGGGCGGGGGGACGTCTCGGGCGGGGGCTTACGCCCCCGCCTACGGGTTCGTCTTCTTGGCGCGGCGGTCTAGTTCGGCGGAGACCTGGTCGAGGCCGGCGCCCAGGGCCCGAAGCGCAACGAGGGCGTGATAGATCAGATCCGCCGCTTCCGACGCCGCCCGCTCCGCATCGCCGTCGGCGCAGGCCGCTACCAGCTCAGCCGACTCCTCGCCGATCTTCTTGAGCCGGAGGTTCCGGTCGCCGAGGAGCTTCGCCGTGTAGCTCGCCGCCGCCGCCCCCGCCGCTCGCTCCGCGATGGCCCGGTCCAGCGCACCTAACGCTCCTTCGATCCTCCTGCCACCGAAGCACGAGAAGGTCCCGACGTGACAGGCGGGCCCGGCCGGTTCCACCGTGGCCAGCACTGCGTCGCCGTCGCAGTCCGCCGCGAGCGCGAGAACCCGTTGCACGTTGCCGCTGGTGGCGCCCTTGCGCCAGAGGCCACGGATCGACGACCGGTAGTGCATCTCGCCGGTCGCCAGGGTCCGGTCCAGCGCCTCCCGGTCGGCCTGGGCCACCATGAGTACGGCGCCCGTTGCGGCGTCCTGGGTCACCACGGTCACCAGGCCGCCCCGCTTGGCGAAATCGAGTTGGTCGAGATCGATCATCGGTCAGCCCCGCACAGAATGCCTCGCACCGCGGGCGACAACGCCAGGTTCGTCGCCACGGTGTCGCCGCCGAACGCCGTGCGGACGCCCCGCCAGTCGGTGAGCACGCCACCGGCTTCTTCGATGATCGGCATCAGACAGGCCGAGTCCCAGGCATTCATCCGGTCATCGACCATCACGTCGGCCTGCCCGGTCGCCACCAGCAGGTAGCCGAAGCAGTCTCCCCAGGTCCGGACGATGCGGGCCTGGTTCGCCAGGGTGTTCCAGGCTGCGGCCCGACCTGGGCGCCCCGGAAACCGGTCATCGGTGGTCAGCACCGTCGCCTCGGCCAGCGCCGACTGACTCGATACCCGGCAGCGAGTCCCGTTGTGCCAGGCCCCCTGCCCGCGAGCCGCCGCGACCAGTTCCCCGGCCGCCGCACAATTGATCGCGCCGGCCAGCACCTCCTCACCTTCGGCCACGGCGATCAGGGTACCCCAAAGCGGCACGCCGGCCACGAAACTCTTGGTGCCGTCGATCGGATCGATGATCCAGCGCCGCCGGGAGCCGCGACCCGTCGCGCCAAACTCCTCGCCCAGAGTGTCGTCCTTCGGAAACCGAGCGGCGATCCACGATCGCGCGGCCTCCTCGGCCGAACGGTCCGCGATCGTCACCGGGCTCCCGTCCGCTTTCCGCTCCTCGGCCACCCCCGTGCCAAACCAGCGAAGCGCCACGTCACCGGCGACCTTCGCCACCTCCGCCACCGCCTCGAGCAGCGCCGCTTCGTCGCTCACCAGGTCCTCCGGGTCGAAATGCCTGACGCCATCATGGCCTCTTTCAGGGCCCGCACGGTGGTCTGGCCGTCGTGAAGAATACCGGCCACCAGGGCGGCGCTCGCTTCGCCTTCGGTGAATGCGGCCACGACGTGGGCGGCATTGCCGGCCCCCCCGGAGGCAATCACCGGCACCGATACCGCCCGCGCGATGCGCCGGGTGAGGTCGAGGTCGTAGCCGGCCCGCGAGCCGTCGCGGTCAATGCTCGTCACCAACAACTCCCCCGCTCCCAGGGCCACGGCTCGTTCGGCCCACGCGATGGCGTCGAGATCGGTGGGTCGCTGCCCGCCGGACGCGAAGACCTTCCAGCCGGTATCCGTCCGGGCCGCATCGATGCTCACGACCACGCATTGCGCCCCGAACCGATCCGCGGACAAGGTGATCAGGTCCGGGTGTTCGATGGCCGCCGTGTTGACGCTCACCTTGTCCGCGCCGGCCCGGAGCGCCAGGCCCACATCCTCCGCACTCCGAATACCACCGCCGACCGTGAGCGGGACGAACAGCCGCTCGGCCGTGTCGCGGATCAGGTCGAGCGTGGTGGCTCGGGCCTCGGGACTGGCACCGATGTCGAGAAACACGATCTCGTCGGCGCCTTCGACCTCGTAGCGCGCCGCCAGGTCTGCCGGGTCGCCCTGATCGCGGAGATCGACGAACCGAGTGCCCTTCACCACCCGGCCACCCAGCACATCGAGGCAGACGATCAGCCGCTTCGTGATCATCGCGAGACCCGGACGTTACCCTTGGTCGAAGGCGTCTCGCCGGTGGCGACCACCGCCTGGGCCAGCGCCCGTCCCAGGGCCTTGAAGCCGCCTTCCACGATGTGGTGACGGTCGGTCCCCCGTCGCACCATCAGATGCAGGGTCGCCTCGGCATGGTCGGAGAAGGAACGCATCCAATGGTCATAGAGGCTACTCGGCAGCGGGCCGCGATAGAAGGGGCGGCCGCCGAGATCCAGGGCGCATTCCACCACGGCGTCGTCCATCGGAATCACCGCTGAACCGAACCGCGCGATCGCGCCGGAAGACTCTTCCCGCACCGCGAGACCGAAGGCGATGGCCACATCCTCGATGATGTGGTGCCGGAGATCACCGGTGGCGCTGATGTCAACTCCGAGGCCCGAGTAACGGGCCAGCGTCGTCATCATGTGGTCGAGGAACGGCACCGTCGTGTCGATTCGGCTCGGCCCGCTCGGGGTGACTTCGACCCGGATGGTGGTCTCTTTCGTTTCCCGCTTGATCACACTCATCGTCCGAACTCCCGCGAAGCGGCGTCCCGATCCAGGACGCCGGTATAGAATGCCATCCCGACGACGGCCCTGGCCGCGCCGGCCGAGGCGAGCGATCTGAGATCGGCCAAGTCACGAATCCCGCCGGAAATCTGCAGTGGATGCCGGAGCCCGGCGCCCAGTTCACCAACCAGCGAAAGATCCGGCCCGGTCAACTGGCCTTCGCGGTGCACCGCGGTCACCAGCAGGCCGGCCAAGGGAAGCGCCGCGATCCGGCCCAGCAGCTGATCAATACGGAGCCCACTGCCCTCGTTCCAGCCATGGGTCACAACATCCCGCTCCCTGACATCCGCCGCGAGGACGATCCGCCCCGGATGGAGGCCCGCGATGCGTTCGAGCCAGGCCGGCTCATTGATGGCGCGGGTCCCGACGATGACCCGTTCCGCTCCGCGATCGAGCCACGCGGCAACGGCGGCGTCGGAACGGATGCCGCCGCCAACCTGGCACACCACCGGTCCGCGCTCGGCGAGGATCTGCTCGAGCACGGCGCCGTTGCTGCCGCGCCCGGTGGCCGCGTCGAGATCGATCAGATGCAGTTCGGCGAAGCCAGCCGCCCGCCATCCCGCCGCGACCCGCAGCGGCTCGGGCAGCCGGACGCGTTCGTCCTCGTAGCGGCCCCCCACGAGCTGGACGCAGGCGCCGTCCCGGAGGTCGACCGCCGGCATCGCGATCATCGGCAGTTGTCCAGAAACGAGCGGATCATCGCCAGGCCGGGCCAGGAGCTTTTCTCGGGGTGGAACTGCACGCCGAGTACCTGTCCTTGCCGGATCGCGGCCGGAAATCTGTCGCCCTCGTGGCGGCTCCAGGCCGTCACCTGACCCGGATTGGCTGGGCGAACGGCGTAGCTGTTGGCGTAGTAGGCCGTTTCGAGCTCCGCGGTTCGGACGTCGACGTCGGTGACCGCCTCGAGCTGGTTCCAGCCAATTTGCGGGAGCGACCGCGCGTCGAGCCTGGTGGAGCGGCCCTCGATGAGGCCGAGTCCCTGGCCGGCGCCTTCCTCCGATTCGTCGGCGAGCAGCTGAAGGCCGAGACAGATGCCGAGACACGGGAGTCCGGCGTCGAGCGCCTGGCGGAGGCGCTCCCGCCCCGGCGCCAGCCGCGCGGCAGCCGGCCCGAACGCGCCGACGCCCGGCAGGATCAGCGCATCGCCCGCCGCCGCGGCGACCGGATCGGTCTCCACGAGGGACTCAACGCCGGTGACGCTCAGCGCCTTGAGCAATGAGTGAAGGTTACCGGCTCCATAGTCAAACACGGTGACTCTCATCGCGGAACCTCGGCCATCGCGGCGACCAGGGCCGCCATCGCGGGCTCGGGCCCGACGGTGATTCGGAGAAGAGCGCCCAGCCCGGCGACCCCGACCATGGCGCGCACCGCAATGCCGCGCGCCTCGAGCGCTGTGGCAATCCGGCGGGCGTCCGGCACCAGGACCGAGACGAAGTTCGCGTCGGACGGGAGTACGGCAAAGCCCAGCCCCTTCAGTGACGCGCCGAGAGCCACGCGGGCCTGGCGGGTCTGATCGCACACCGCCGCGAGCCAGGCGCGATCATTTTCGACCGCGGCCGCCGCCGCCTGTTCGGCCACGGCGTTCACCTTGTAGGGGCCTCGGGCCTTGGCCATCTCGTCCACCAGCCGGGCCGCGCCCACCGCATAGCCGATCCGGAGACCGGCCAGTCCCCAGGCCTTCGAAAAGGTCCGGGTGACCACCACATTGTCGCGCCCCGCAGCCACCGCGGCCCAGCTCGAGCCGAGGTACTCGGTGTAAGCCTCGTCGAGAATCACGACTCCGGGAGCCCGGTCGAACAGCTCCTCGACCGCGCCCGGCGAGGCGGCTCGACCACTCGGGTTGTTGGGCGTGGCGAGATAGATGACCCGGGCCCCAGTGGCGATCAGTGCGGCAATGTCGGGTTCGCCGCCGGCCGGCGTCGGAACCACCACGACGTCAAGCGAGTTCGCGGCCGCGAAGTGGGAAGCCATGACAAACGTCGGCGCCGCATACGCCATCCGCGACCCTGGCGCCCCGAAGGCCCGCATGGCGGCATCGAGCATGTCGTTCGACCCGCACCCGGCCACGATCTGATCGGCCGCGACCCCAAGCCACTCGGCCAGGGCCAAGCGGAGATGGTCCGTACCAGCGGTCGGATACCGCGACGGACTCCGGCCGGCCCATGAACTCACCGCCGCCAGCGCCGACGGCGCGGAGCCGAACAGGTTGGTGTTGTCGGAGAGATCCCAGCGGTACAGCGCCTCGTCGCGGCGGTAGACCGTGAGGCCGGCGAGTTCGGGCCGAAGCGGCGGCGTCATGGTGCCCTCCATCGGGCCGCCGCGGCGGCGTGACCGGGCAGGCCTTCGGCCCGCGCCAGAGTGACGGTGTCGGCCGCCAGGGCAGCGGCGCCTTCACGGCTGACCCTTTGGTAGGTGACCCAACGAACGAAGGCCTCGGGCCCCAGGCCTGAATGACTGCGCGCGGCGCCGGCGGTGGGGAGCACGTGATTGGCGCCGGTGAGGTAGTCGCCGAACGCCACCGAACTGGTCAGACCGACGAAGACGGAGCCCGCCACGCTGAACCGGTGGCGAACGCGATCGGCATTCGCCAGGGCCAGCAGCAGATGCTCGGCCGCGAACTCGTTGGCAAACTGGACGGCGGCGTCGAAGTCGTCGGTCGACAGAATCCCGCCGCGGGCCGCCAAGGCCGCGCGTACGATTTCACCGCGACCGGCTCGCTCCGCCACCAGGCCGAGCGCCCGCTCCAGCGGCGCAGCGATTCGTTCGCCGCCGATGGCCACGACCAGGGCGACGACGTCGGGATCGTGCTCGGCTTGCGCCACCAGTTCGTCCGCGATCACAGCCGGATCGGCCGCGGCATCGGCGATCACCAGGATCTCGCTCGGGCCGGCCGGTGAATCGATCCCGACCTGGTCGGACACCTGAATCTTCGCCTCCGTGACATAGGCGTTTCCCGGCCCGACGATTCGATCGACCCGCGGCACGGTCACCGTACCAAACGCCATCGCCGCCACGGCCTGCGCGCCGCCGAGTGCAAAGACCCGATCCGCCCCGCCAAGCAGGGCGGCGGCAAGAATCAGCGGGGCCGGCAGCCCGCCCAGGCCCGGTGGTGAACAGACGATCACCTCGCCGACGCCGGCCGCTTTGGCAGGCACCACGCCCATCAGCACCGAGGATGGGTAGACCGCGCGTCCGCCGGGAGCGTAGACGCCGACCCGGTCGAGCGGGAGCGGCCGCCGTTCGAGCATCACGCCGGGGCCGGTCTCAACCGCGACGGCCCGCGGCATCCAGGCCCGGTGCGCCACGGCGATCCGGCCCGCCGCCCGTTCCAGCGCGGCGTGCACGGCGGGATCGACCTGGCCCAGCGCCGTGTGCCACCGGGCCTTGGGGATCTCGAACTCGTCGATCATGGCGCCATCGAACCGCAGCGTCAGTTCCTGCAGCGCCTCATCTCCCCGACGCCGCACCGCCGTCAGAATCGCGGTCACGGCCGCCCGGGTATCGTTAGGTGTGCCGCCGTCCCGCTCGAGCAGCAGCGCCCGGTCGGCGGGGTCCAGGGATTCGAGTGCGCCTCTCCAGCGCAAGGCCAATGTCGTCACGGCATCAGCCTCTCGATCCGGGTGACGAGGATCCCTTCGGCGCCGATGGCCTTGAGCTCGCTGATGGTTCGGTCGACGTCACCGGCCGGAACGACGGCGTGGACGGCGACATGGTTTCCCTGATTCAGAATGTCCACCACCGTGGGGCCATTGATTCCCGGCACGATCTCCTTCACGCGGGCCAGTGCATCGCGCGGAACGTTGGCCATCATGTACCGTTGCCCCCGGGCCCGAACCACCGATTCGAGTCGGACCGCAAGGCGGGTCAGCGCCGCCACCGCCTCGAGTTTCGGTTTCTCGGCGGTGATCAGCCGCGCACTCGAGTCGAAGATCGTCGCCACTTCGCGGAGGCCGTTCATCTTGAGCGTCGAGCCGGTCGATACGATGTCCACGATCACGTCGGCGATCCCCAGATGCGGGGCGATTTCCGTGGCACCGGACACGGGCACCAGAACCACGGGCCGCCCGATCCGTTCGAAGAAGCGCGCAGCCACTCTGGGGAACACCGTGGCAACCCGGGCCCCGGCCGGCAGCTCGTCCAGTGTCGCAATCCCGCTGTCGTCCCGCGCGGCGACCACCACCCGGCAGCGGCCGAACCCCAGATCGAGGCGGGCGGCCAGGTCCCGCTCCGACTCGACCACCAGGTCCCAGCCGGTGACCCCGGCGTCCGCCGCGCCGTCGGCCACGAACTCGGGGATGTCCTGCGACCGGACGAAAATGGCTTCGAACTCATCGCCTAACCGGGCGATCAAGGCCCGGTCGGACTGGACCCGGATGCCGAGTCCGGCATCTTCGAGCAATTCCCTGGTGTCATCGGCCAGCCGGCCCTTGTTGGGCAAGGCAATCGTGATCATCGCTGTTCCTCAAACGAAAAAAGCGGCCCGTCGAAGTGACGGGCCGCGGTGGTGACGGATCGAGCGCCGGGGTGGCTACATCATCACCCGCACACGCCGGAACCGCACCCCGGCCCGTGGCCGTGATGCGAATGCGCGTGGTGGTGACAGCGAAATATCATGGCCGTATCCTAGCGCCGGAGGCCCTCACCCGCAACCGCCGCGGGAGGCGGGCCGATACCCGGCCTTCAGGGCTTCGGTCTCGGGGAGATACTTCCCCTTCTTGGTCTTGCCGTAGTACTTGGTATCCGGACAGTGATACACGCCATTGGCCGTGTTGACCCAGACCTTGGTTTGCAACTGCCGGTCGGCTGCAGGCGATGGTTTGGCCGAGTCAGGGACCTGAGCGTGCGCCGCTGTGGCCGCAAGCAGATATAGTGCTCCCGCGGCGAGCCAACCCCGAAGTCCATGCATGGTCGTTCTCCGTGTCATCGTAAGCCCACCAGGCCCTTCACCGATTGCAGCAACCTGGCCGAATCATAGCCCAGACCAAGTCGGAAGACCGTCACCACATTCCGGATGGCGGCGGGATCCCGGGTCAGATCGCCGCGCAGAACCACGAGATCGGCCGCCTTGCCCGGCGTGATGGTACCGACGCGATCGGCAAATCCCAGGATCGTGGCGCCGTTCAGGGTCATGATCCGGATCGCCTCCTCGGAGCGGAACCCGGCTTCGATCAGCAGTTCGTAGTTCCGCTGATCCGCGAATCCGGCAATGGCGCTCAGGCAGCAGGGATCCGACCCCGCGCCGAGGAGCCCGCCGGCCGCGACGAAGGCCCGCTCATAGGCCATGGCCTTTTTGAGCGCGGCCACGTCCACCGCTTCCCGCTCGGCGTTGCCGCCCGAGAGATAGGCCTGCACCGCCTTGGCGGCGTCCGGCATCAGCGCCTCGAGGACCCGAGGGTCGCTGGGCACCCGGCTCGGGCTGCTCAGCTCCATGACGGCCAGGGTCGACGTCATGCCGACTTTGTGCGCGGTGATGTCCGCCAGGGTCTGGCGGACCGCGGCGCCGCCGATATCGAGCTCGGCCCAGGTCCTGGTCATCGCGGCGTAGTCGGTCGGACAGTTATCGGGCGTCTTGCCGGGAAAATATTCTGCATTGGCGAGCAACCCGTGCTCCAGGTTGTCGATGCCGAGCGCCACGGCCTCCCGGTAACCGACGGAGCAGAGGTGGGCGGTGACTTTGACGCCTTTGCGGTGGGCGGCGTCGATCGCGGCTTTGAGTTCGGCCCGGGAGATCTGGGTATAGGCCTTGAACCAGGTCACGCCCTCGTCGGCCCAGTACGACACCATCCGGCTGGCATCCTCGGGACCGGTAAGCGGATGCATCGCGCCCGGACCGGGGCCGGGGCCCTGCAGGTACGGCCCGGTTACCACGATCTCGGGGCCGGGGATCAAACCCTCGAGGATGTTCCGCCGGATGTTCAACTCCTGGTAGGAATCGACGCTGCCCGTGGTCCGGATGGTGGTGACGCCGGCCGCGAGAAAGAGGCGCGGGTAGCTGTCGAACATCGCCTTCATGCTGCCGCCGGCCTGGGAGCCGTAGTACATGTGGTCGTGGAGACCGATCAGGCCCGGGATGACCGTGTGTCCGCTCAAGTCGACGACCGTGGCGCCGGCCGGCGGCACCGTGATGGCGGCCGGACCGACGGCGGTGATCTTCGAACCCGTGATCACGACGACCTGATCGTCCCGCGCCGGCGCCCCGGTGCCGTCCACGAGGCGCACATGGGTGAGAGCGACGACCGACGCGTTGACGGTGACGTACTTCGCGACCTGTGGTTTGAGCGGTAACTGGGCCCGGACGCCCGAACCAGCAGCGCCAAGGATCACGCCTGAGAGAACGCTGATACGGAACAGGGTGCGCATGATGTTTCCCCGATCGGGACAGGCCTGAACTCCCTGCAATCATGCGTCCGAGTCGCGCCGGGGGCAACCACCGGCGCTAACGAATCCCTAACGCCCCGCCTCCGTTCGAGAACCCCTCCCTCACGGGCCGTCCCCTAGCTTGCTCGGTACCTCAACGGAGTCCGGACATGGACCTGCTCGCCATCCTGATCATCCTCCTGTTGGCCGCCGCCGCGATCGGCCTGATCCGGGCCGCGGAACGACTATGACGATCTGGCATCTCCTCGGCGCCGCTGTCGCCGTCGGCCTGCTGGCCTACCTCGGCTACGCCCTCTTTCGCCCGGAGCATCTCGAATGACAACCAACGCGGTGGCCCAGGTCAGTCTCTACTTCGCCATCGGACTGGCCCTGGCCGTGCCCCTCGGCCGCTACCTCGCGCTGGTCCTTGATGACGGCCCGGTCCGCGGCCCGATCGGCCGGTTCCTGGGTCCGGTCGAGCGTCTGGTCTACCGGGGAATCGGCGTCGATCCGACTGAGGAAATGGGTTGGGGCCTCTATGCCCGGTGTCTGATCGGGTTCAGCGTGGTCGGCGTCTTTGTGGTGTACCTCCTGCAGCGGTTCCAGGGCTGGCTTCCCGGCAACCCGGATCACCTTCCCGCCGTTCCGCCGCTGCTGGCTTTGAATACCGCCGTCAGTTTCGTCACCAACACCAATTGGCAGGCCTATAGCGGCGAAACCACGCTGAGCTATCTGACCCAGGCCATCGGACTTGGCGTCCAGAATTTCGGGTCTGCCGCGGCCGGCATCGCGGTGCTGGTCGCCCTGATCCGCGGGTTCCGCCGGGCGGAGCGCCCCACCATCGGCAACGTCTGGGTCGATCTCACCCGTGCCGTCATCTACATCCTGGTGCCGCTCTCGGCGGTGCTGGCGCTGTTCCTCGTATCGCAGGGCGTGGTCCAGACCTGGCGACCCGCCGCCACCGTCACCACCCTCGAAGCCGGGTCGCCGGCGACCATCGCCCTCGGACCCGCCGCCGGACAGGTCGCGATCAAGCAACTCGGCACCAACGGCGGCGGCTTCTTCAACGCCAACTCCGCTCATCCGCTGGAAAACCCGACTCCGCTCTCGAATCTGGCCGAGTCGATCGCCATCCTGCTGATCCCCGGAGCGCTCTGCTTCGCCTTCGGCCGGTTGCTCGGAGATCGACGACATGGGTGGGTCTACTGGGCCGCCATGGCCGTGATCCTCGTGCCCCTGACGTTCGCCACCACGGCAATGGAGCAGCGGGGAACGCCGCTCCTCGCGGCCGCCGGTGCCGACCTGGCGGCAACGAGCACCGCGCCTGGCGGGAACATGGAGGGCAAGGAGGTCCGCTTCGGAATTGCCGCGAGCGCCATCTGGGCGACAGCCACCACCGCGGCCTCCAACGGCTCGGTCAACGCGGCCCACGACAGCCTGACGCCATTGGGTGGACTCTTCCCGCTCTGGCTGATGCAGCTGGGCGAGGTCGTCTTCGGCGGCGTGGGCTCCGGGCTGTACGGCATGCTCTGCTTCGCACTGGTGGCGGTCTTCGTCGCGGGCCTGATGGTGGGTCGGACGCCTGAATATCTGGGCAAGAAAATTGAAGCGTTCGAAATGAAGATGGTGGCCCTGGTCATCCTCGTCCCGGCCGCCACCGTCCTGCTCGGAACCGCGGTGGCGCTGATGACGGCCGAGGGTCGGGCCGGGATCCTGAACCCGGGGCCGCATGGATTCAGCGAAGTCCTCTACGCGTTCTCGTCCGCCGGCAACAACAACGGCAGCGCGTTCGGCGGGCTCAACGCCAACTCGGCGTTCTACAACATCATCCTCTCGTTGGCGATGTGGCTGGGCCGGTTCTTCGTAGCTATTCCGGTCCTGGCAATCGCCTCGGCTCTAGCGGCCAAGAAGACCATCCCGGTCGGCGAAGGCACCCTGCCCACCACAGGCCCGCTCTTCGTCGGCCTCCTGATCGGTTCCGTGGTGCTGGTCGGGGCGCTCACCTTCCTCCCGGCGCTGGCGCTCGGGCCGATCGTCGAACATCTGACCATGGCCGCCCGATGACCCGCCCCGCCTCGCCTCGCATCTTCGATCCGGCTCTGACCCAGCAGGCTCTGGCCGGCGCCTTCGCCAAACTCGACCCGCGGACCCAGTTCCGGAATCCGGTGATGTTCGTCGTCTGGATCGGCGCCGCGTTTACCACGATCCTGGCGGTGGCCAGTGCCTGGGCCCAGCCGGTCGGCGACTCACCCCTCTTCATCGCCGCCATCGCGGCCTGGCTCTGGTTCACCGTGCTGTTCGCCAATTTTGCCGAGGCCATGGCGGAGGGGCGGGGCCGAGCCCAGGCCGAAGCCCTCCGCAGCACCCGGCGCGAGATCATCGCCAAATGGGTGCAGGATCCGCGGAAGCGCGAGGCCTGGCTCCCCATGCCGGCCATGTCGCTCGAGAAGGACTTCCATGTGCTGGTCGAGGCCGGCGACCTGGTGCCGCTCGACGGCGAGGTGGTCGAGGGTGTCGCCTTCGTGGATGAAAGTGCGGTCACCGGCGAAAGCGCACCCGTCATCCGGGAGAGCGGCGGCGACCGCAGCGCCGTGACGGGTGGTACCCGGGTGATCAGCGACTGGCTCCTGGTCCGGATCGCGACCAATCCGGGCGAGAGCTTTCTCGACCGGATGATCGGCTTGATCGAAGCGGCCAAGCGCCGCAAGACGCCTAACGAAATCGCTCTCGACATTCTTCTGGCCGGCCTGACCATCATCTTTCTGCTGGTGACGGTGACGCTGCTCCCCTACTCGCTGTTCAGCGTCGCCGCGGCGGGCCGAGGATCGGTCGTGACGCTGACGGTACTGGTGGCGCTCCTGGTCTGCCTCATCCCCACCACGATCGGCGGACTGCTCTCCGCCATCGGCATCGCCGGCATGGACCGGATGGTCCGGGCCAATGTGATCGCCACCTCGGGACGGGCGGTCGAAGCCGCGGGCGACGTCAACGTGCTGCTCCTGGACAAGACCGGCACCATCACGATCGGCAACCGGCAGGCCACGCGACTGATCCCGGCGACCGGTGTTTCAGCCGGAGCACTCGCCGCGACCGCGCAACTGGCGTCCCTCGCGGACGAGACCCCCGAGGGGCGAAGCATTGTGAAGCTCTGCCGGGAGCGCTACGAGGCTCCCGAGCTCAGCGTGCCGGACGATGCCCGGACGGTTCCCTTCTCCGCCCAGACCCGGATGAGCGGCGTCGATACCGCTGGGCGGACCCTCCGGAAGGGAGCGGCCGATGCGGTCCGTGCCTTTGGCGAAACAGCCGGCGGAACCTGGCCGCCGGACGTCCAGGACGCCGTCAACTTGATCGCCCGCGAAGGCGGCACGCCACTCGTCGTGGCCGATGGTCTCCGCGCTCTTGGTACCATTCACCTCAAGGACGTGGTGAAGTCCGGGATCCGCGACCGGTTCGAAGCCCTCCGAGCCATGGGGATCAAGACCGTCATGATCACCGGCGACAATCCCCTCACGGCCGCCGCCATCGCGGCCGAAGCCGGGGTCGACGATTTCATCGCCCAGGCCACCCCCGAGATCAAGCTCGAGCTGATCCGGAGCTACCAGGCCAAGGGACTGCTGGTCGCCATGACCGGCGACGGCACCAACGATGCGCCCGCGCTGGCGCAGGCCGATGTCGCGGTGGCGATGAACTCCGGCACTCAGGCGGCCAAGGAAGCCGGCAACATGGTGGACCTCGACTCCAATCCCACCAAGCTGATCGAGATCGTGGAGACCGGGAAGCAGATGCTGATGACGCGCGGGGCCCTGACCACCTTCAGCCTGGCCAACGACGTCGCCAAGTACTTCGCCATCATCCCGGCGGCCTTCGCCAGCACCTATCCCGCCCTCCATGCCCTCGACATCATGGGCCTTCATTCGCCTCGGAGTGCGGTGCTGTCGGCCGTGATCTTCAACGCGCTGGTCATCGTGGCCTTGATTCCGCTGGCGCTTCGCGGCGTCACCTATCGCCCGATCGGGGCCGCGGCCATTCTGCGCCGGAACCTGGTGGTATACGGCGGCGGCGGTCTGATCGCGCCGTTCATCGGCATCAAACTGATTGACCTCGTCCTCGGGGTCCTGGGGCTGGTATGAAAGGGGACGCTGTGCGTCATCTGCTCATGGTATCGTGCCGAACGGTGGTCGTCTTCACGCTGCTGACCGGCGTGGCATACCCCGCACTGATCACGGGAATGGCCGCGGCTCTGTTCCCGCGTCAGGCCGGGGGCAGCCTGATCGGGCCCGACGACCGTCCGGTTGGCTCCGCATGGCTGGGCCAGCCGTTCCACAGTGCCCGATATTTCTGGAGCCGGCCCTCAGCGACTACCCCCGAGTACAACGCGGCCTCGTCCTCGGCCTCCCAGTGGGGACCGACCAGCCCGGCGCTCGACTCGGCGGTCCGAGTCCGGATCGCGACGCTCCGCGCGTCCGGCGTGACCGGCCCGATCCCGGTCGACCTCGTGACCGGCTCGGGCAGCGGCCTGGACCCCGACATCTCTCCGGCCGCGGCCTCCATCCAGATCGCCCGGGTGGCCCGGGCCCGCAGGGTCGATTCAGCCGCGGTCGGGAGCCTCGTCGTCCGGCAGATCCAGGCCCGGACATGGGGCATTCTAGGCGAACCCCGGATCAACGTCCTGGCCCTCAACCTGGCGCTCGACCGCCTGACCCAATGATGGGCCGGTACATCGCGCTCGACCGCTTGGCCGGCCCGATGGTGGGCCTCCGTTGCGCTCTCGGCCTGCTCGGCGCCACCCTCGCCGCGACACCCCTGGCGGCCCAGACGGATTCAACCCCGACGCGAGCGTCGATCTCGGGTTTCGTCGACGTCTACTACGCCTACGACTTCGGCCGCCCCCCGTTCCACGATCGGCCGTTCGTCACCCAGGCCGTGCGTCACGACGAATTCAATTTGAACCTGGCCCACATCGCACTGGCCCTCGACCGCCCGTCGGTGCGAGCTCGCCTCGCGGTCCAGGCAGGCACGTCGGTCCAGGCGAACTACGCCGCCGAGCCACGGAGCGGTACCGTCAGCGGATCCGAACTGGCGCGTCACATCCAGGAAGCCACGATCGGGGTTCGCGCCGGCTCTGGTCTCTGGATCGACGCGGGCATTTATCTCAGCTATATCGGCTGGGAAGGCTGGATGTCCGCGACCAACCCGACCTACACTCGCTCGATGGTGGCGGAGTTTTCACCCTACTACCTGAGCGGCGCGCGAGCGACCTGGACTGCGGGCAAGCACGTCACAATGCAGGTCCATCTCATGAACGGGTGGCAGAACATCGCCGAGAACAATGACGGCAAGGCCGGCGGATTCCGGATCGACGTCTCGCCGTCTGATCACGTCACCCTGGTCTACGCCAACTTTCTCGGCCGGGAGCAACCGGCCGTTGGCACCATGGAGACTCGCTTCTTCCAGCAGCTGATGGCCAAGGGTACCGCCGGCCCCGCCACCTGGCAGGCCCAGATCGATGCCGGTCACTCCGGTGGCCGGTCCTGGTCTGGATGGGCCGCCACCGCCAGCTGGCGGCTCTCGCCGGCGACGGCCCTGGCCACCCGGATCGAACGGTTCTCCGACCCCGATCAGGTCATCGTCGCCACTGGT
>JANXXJ010000058.1 GCA_025350665.1 Gemmatimonadota bacterium
ACCGGACAATGAGCGCCGCGAGGACCGCCCCGACGGACCCCAGCAGATCCCCGAGCACGTGAAGGTAGGCCCCCCGGACATTGAGTCCTCCATGCCGGTGCCTGTGCAGCTTCCGCAGGCTCACGACGTTGATCAGCAGGCCGGCAACCGCTGCCATCAGGAAAATGTCGACCCGGATCGCCGGCGGCGAATTCAACCGCGTGATCGCCTCCCGCACCACGGCCACCGCGATCCCGATCAACGCCGCCCCGTTCACGACGGCCGCGAAGATCTCCACCCTCAAGTACCCATAGGTCTTGGTCGGCGAAGCCGGCTTCCGGGCCAACCATGCGGTAAAGGCCGTGAGCCCAAGGGCCCCGACATCAATCAGCATATGGCCCGCGTCCGCCAACAGGGCCAGCGACCCGCTGATGTACCCGGCGACGGCCTCGACGACCATGAACAGCGCCGTCATGATGAGGACGACGATGAGGGTCTTCGAGATGGCCTCTCGCTCGGCCGCTCCCGCGGTACTAACGTTCCCGGGTATGGAGCACTCTCCTCTGGCGTCGATCCTGGGCGGCCTGCTGGCCGTCCTGGGCCTCGTGCTGGCCAATGCCTTCTTCGTCTCGGCGGAATTCGCCCTGGTCGGGGCCCGGCGGACGCGGCTCGGCGAAATGGCCAAGGCGGGCGACCGCAAAGCTATGGTAGCCGAGCGCGTGTTACAATCGTTGGCCCGTTACATCTCGGCCACCCAGTTGGGGATCACCATCTGCTCCCTCGGCCTGGGCCGGATCGGGGAACCGGCCCTGGCCGAGTTGATCCTCCGGATGTTCAAGACCCTGCCGGCCCGGATCGGCCCCCTGGAAACCCACGCCCTGGCATCGGTCATCGCCTTTGCCGTGATCGCCTACACCCTCCTCATCCTGGGCGAACTGGTTCCCAAAGCGTTGGCCCTTCTGTATCCGGAGATCCTGGCCAGCTGGCTGGCCCCGCCATTGGTCGCCTTTGCCTGGGTGATGGCCCCGCCGATCCGCTTCCTCAACTGGACCGCCAACCTGCTCCTCAGGCTGATGCGGATCAAGCCGCCGTCTTCGCACGAACGTCTCCACTCGCCGGAGGAAATCCGGATGCTGGTGGAGCAGAGTCAGGAAGGCGGCCAACTTGAGACCCAGGACGCCCGCCTGCTCGAAGGGGTCTTCGAGTTCACCGAAAAGACGGCCCAGGACGTCATGACGCCACGGACCGAGATCGTCGCCCTCGAGGCCGGCCTCACCATCGAACAGGCGGCCGACATCGTCGCCCAGGCCGGCCGTTCCCGGTACCCGGTCCACCTCGACTCCCTCGATGACATCATCGGCATCGTCCACGCCAAGGACATCCTCCGGACCTTGCGAAGCGACCCGGGCTCGCTGATCCGGACCATCGTCAGGCCACCCCACCTCGCGCCAGGCACTCGGGAGGTCGAGGATGTGCTCGCCGACATGAAGCGCCTGAAGACCCACATGGCGATCGTCCTCGACGAATACGGCGGCACGGCCGGCCTGGTGACGATGGAAGATCTGCTGGAAGAAATCGTCGGACCGATCTTCGACGAGCACGACGCCGTCGAACGACCGGCTGTGACTGGTGAAGGAGCGCCGATGATCGACGGCGCCACGACCATCGCCGAGTTCAATGCCAAACACGATGGGGCGCTCGAAGACCGCGACTACACGACGCTGGGCGGCTATCTGTTCGGCCACCTCGGACGGCTGCCCCGCCCCGGAGACCGGATTTCGGCCGGCGGTTTCAATTTCGAAATCGTGGCGATGGACGGGCGGAGAGTGAAGACGGTGCGAGCCGAGGCGCTGGTCCGCAGCCCCAAGTAAGACGCTACAACCGCGCCGCGGCCAGCCGGACAGCCAGCTCGAGGGCCTCGCGCATACTCCCCGCGTCGGCGACGCCTTGGCCGGCGATGTCGAACGCGGTGCCATGGTCGGGACTGGTCCGGGGGAACGGCAGGCCGAGGGTGATATTCACTCCCTGCCCGAACGCGGCGACCTTGATCGCCGTCATCCCGACATCGTGATACGGCGCCAGCACCGCGTCGAACTCGCCCCGTAACGCCCGGACGAAGACGGTGTCTGCCGGGAGCGGGCCCGCCGCGCCGAGGATCTTGGCGGCGGGGAGCATGACCCGGCCTTCCTCGTCACCGAACAGGCCCTGTTCACCGGCATGGGGATTCAAGGCGCAGAGGGCCAGCCGCGGCGCGGCAATCCCGAACCACTCCCGCAGTCCCCGCTCGACCACCCGGCCGGTTCGAACAATCCGATCCGTCGTCAGCAGCGCCGGCACGTCGCGGAGCGCCACATGGGTCGTGACCAGCACGACCCGCAATGCACCTGCCGCCAGCATCATGGCGACATCGACATCGCCCGCCAGATGGGCCAGCCATTCCGTGTGACCGGGAAAACGGAATCCGGCCACGTGCAGGGCATGCTTCTCGACCGGCGCCGTGACGATCGCATCCACCTCGCCGGCCAGGGCCAATGCCACCGCCCGTTGCACCGCATGCCCCGCCAACTGACCGGCCCGGGCCACCCGGGGCCGGTCCTCGGGACGAGCGCCGGACCCCTGACGCCAGGGGCCGAGGGGAACCCCGGCGCCCGGCAGCCCAGCGACTTGATCGTCGGCACCGATGAACGTGAGATCGGCGGCCAGCGGCGTTGCGAGTGCTTTCGCGACGATCTCCGCCCCGATACCGCGCGGATCGCCTAACGTTATCGCAAGCCGCGGCCGCCGGGCCGTCAAATTTCGCGCACCTCGACGAACGTGGCCGAGCGAAGCCGGTCGAGGTGCTTTTTCCGGCTCAACACGCTGGCGAGACTGGTCCGGATCCGGTCCCGGACATCCTCGAACCGGGTTTCACCGGCGGGGATGCGGCTGGTGAGGAGGACGATCGCCCACTTGGCCCGGTTCGGGTCCGGAGCGTCGAGCTTGAAGAGGGGAATGAGTTCGCCCTGCTTGGCGTCGCGCAGAGCAGTTCCGTACGCTGGTGCCGATTGGACCAGGCGATCGAGCGGAAACTGTTCGACCTCCCGCTCTTCCGCCTTGTCGTGGTAGAGGCGCTGCAGGCTGTCGAACGGCGCACCCGCTTTGATCGCGACGTAGGCCGCTTCAGCGAGTTTCCGGGTCCGCTCCGCATCGGTCGAATCGATGGCCGGCATGATCAGGATATGCCGGACCTGCACCTCCGCCGGCTGCACCCGCTCGACCTGGATCAGGTGATACCCGAAAGACGACTCGACCGGATCGGAAATCTGCCCCGGCCGGAGCGAGAACGCGGCCTCCTCGAACTTGGGATCCCAGCCCTGTCCACGGCGAATCCAGTTGAGCGCACCGCCCTGCTCCTTGGTGGCCGGATCCATCGAGAACCGGCGCGCCGCCGTGGCAAAGTCTCCGCCCTTTCGCAGTCCCGCCAGGATCGAATCGGCCAGCGCCTTGGCAACCGCCTTGGCTGTGTCCGTCGGCTTCGGGGCCATGATGACCTGTTTGAACGACACGCCCTCGGACCGGGCCGGAAACGACGTCTTGTTCTGGTCGAAGTACTCCCGGACTTCGGCGTCCGTCGGCGGAATGTCCTTCACCTTCTGCTGCTGGTTGAGCCGGGCCCAATAGCGATCGGACAGGAATTTCCGCCGCTGCTGGTCCGCTGAGAAACTCCGCCATTCCTCGAGCGTCTGGAAGCCGGTCCGTTGCAACTCGGTCCGGAACAGCGCCTCGCTGGTGTACCGCCCCCGGACGTTCTTGTACAACTCGTCGACCGACTGGGTCACTTCCTCGTCGGTCACCTTGATGAGCGTGTCCCGCGAGGCCTCCTGCACCACCAGCTCCTCACTGACCAGGGACTCGAGAATCGATTTCCGAAGCTGGCCGAGGGCCTTGGGGTCCTTCGGCGCCTCCCGGCCGTTCAGTTCGACGAACAACCGCTCCGCCACTTGGGAAGACAGAATCGTCTTGTTCCCGACCACCGCGACCACCCGGTCGATCGTATTGGTCGTGTCCACCGCCTGGGCGGCGACCCGGGGCGCCACGACGGTCACCGCCCAGAGGGCAGCGGCCGCCGTGACCAGCAATCGCATTGGCTTCACAGAAACTCCTTACGGCTTCTTGGGCTCCACCGCCGGCTTGTTCCCACCGATCGGCGGACCACCCGGCGCCTGCTGAACCGCGCCCGGTGACGGCTGGGGACCCTTCGCGGCATTGGCGGCCGAGTCTTTCCGGAACTGGGCCGTCGCGAGTTCAACCGCCCGGGCAACCCCCGCCTGGTTGACCTTGCCGCCCTGCAGCGACCGGAGGTGATCGGCCAGCTCGGGCATGACGACCTGCATCTGCGCCTTGCCCTCGAGGAGGAGGCCGAAGAACGCCTCGACCTTGTCGTCAGCGACCTTGGTCTTCTGCGCCGGGGTCAACTTCGAGCTGTCGGCAAGTTCCGGGACCGCCAGGCCGAGTCCGCTCCGCAGCTGATCCACGGTCTGCTGGTAGCGCATCTGGGCGAACTGGCGCATCGGGCCGGCCAGCTTCATACCCGCCGAATCCGCCGCCCGGAGCATCAGCGTCCGGTAGGCCAGGTCCTTGGCGAACTCACCCAGCAAGCTGTCGGTCGCGTTCCGGATCTGCATCTTCGCCTGAAGCGGGAACATCGCGGTCCACCGGACAAAGTCGCCCAGCGTCACGTCGCCCGTCTTGAGGCTCACCAGGGTCTGTTTCGATCCCCGGGCGCCTTCCGGATAGGCGATCGCCGTCTTCATGGCCGCCGCCGAACCGGAGGCCACCTTGAGATTCGCTGCCGCCGACAACTCAGCCACATAGGCCGAATCGATCTTGCCGGACGTCTTCTGAACCAGGACCTGTTCCACCCGCGCCTTCGCCTCGGCCAACGGCGGACGGCGGATGATGTGGAACCCGAACTGGCTCTTCACCACCGGACTGATGTCACCCGGATTGAGCGCCCACGCCACCTCCTCGAACTCCTTGACGAACTGGCCCTTCGGGCCGAACGGAAGGAAGCCCTGGTCGTTCTTGCTGCCGTCGGCACTGACTTCCTTGGCCACATCGCCGAACACGGCCTTGCCCTTGACCCGGACCAGGACCGCGTCGATCTGCTGTTTGGCCTTGGCCGTGTCGGCTGCGGTCGGGCCGGCCGGAATCACGATGATGTGCTGGAAGATTCGCTCGTCGCCCTTGGCGTAGGCGCTGTCAGCCGCGTTGGGGCCGAGTTTGGCGCGCTTCGCCTGAATCGAATCCCGCCACATCCGGACCCGCGCCGTCGCGAGCGTCGGCCACAGGACCTGCTCAACCGTGGCCGAGTCGGTCTTGATCTTCCCGTCGGCCAGCGCCCGGGCGAACAGCGAGTAGTCGAGCCACAGGTTGGAGATGAACTCCGCCGCCTGAACCGTCGGGCCGCCGCCCGACTTGCCCATGATGCCCGCCACTCGTTCGGCGGACAGCTCATGATCACCCACCATGGCCGCGACGTCCGACCGGGCCGCAAACCGTTCGCACCCGGCGAGCAGCGCGCCCCCGGTCAACACCGCCAAAACCCACCGCTTCATGTCTGCTCCAATCGAATTCAATGATGACCTGGATGCGCCTAGAGTCGCGCTATGCTGCCTTGCTGTTCACCTGCGCCAGCGCCCGCACCAGCGCCGGGATGATCTCTTCCCCACCGAGCCGGACCAGCCGGAGCGACAGCGGTACCGTCCGGCGAACGTCCGCCGAGAGCTGCACCCGGTCGAGGGCCGCCGTGAGCCGTGCCATTCTCGGCGTCGTCCCGGCCCGGAAGCTCACCCGGGCCTCGTCGCCCCGAACCAGGATGTGCTGAATCCCGAGCTCGGCCCCAATGGTACGGAGCCGGGTCAGGTCGAGCAGATGCTCGGCCGCCTGGGGCAACGGACCGAACCTTTCCCGAAGCTCCTGGCGTAGCTCATCAATTTCGCCAGGGCCGGGGGCTCGCGCCAGTCGCCGGTAGATATCGAGCTTGGTGTCGTCGTCCGCGATGTAGTCATCCGGCAGGTGCGCCGGGCGGTCGAACACGACGTCCGGCGGGGCCGGCGTCTCGATCAGCCCCTTCCCGCTCCGGAGCGATTTGACCGTTTCCTCGAGCCAGCGCAGATAGAGATCGAACCCGACGGCGTGGGCGTGGCCCGATTGTTCACTCCCCAGCAGGTTCCCGGCGCCGCGAATTTCCAGATCCTTGAGCGCGATCCGGTAACCGGCCCCGAGTTCGGTATGATGCTCCAGCACCCGGAGGCGTTCCTCGGCCTCGGCGTCGATCAGGTCCGGGGTCAGCAGATAGCAGTAGGCCCGCCGATGGCTCCGCCCCACCCGGCCCCGAAGCTGGTACAGCTGGGCGAGGCCAAGCCGGTGGGCGTCATGAACCACCATCGTGTTGGCGTTGGGAACGTCCAGGCCCGATTCAACGATCATCGTGGCCACCAGGATATCCACCTCAGCGGCCACGAACCGTTGCATGACCTGCTCGAGCTTCTCCGCCGACATCTGCCCGTGCCCCACCGCCACCCGGGCTCTCGGGGCCAGAGCCCGGACCCGGGCGGCGATGGTCTCGATCGTTTCGATCCGGTTGTGGACCAGGAACACCTGCCCCCCCCGGTCGAGCTCGCGGGCGAAGGCCTCTTCAAGGAGCCCGTCATCCCAGGGTTCGACGAACGTGAGAATGGGTGATCGGTCACGGGGGGCCGTCTCGATCACGCTCATGTCCCGAATGCCCGCGAGCGACATGTGCAACGTCCGCGGAATCGGTGTCGCGGTCAGTGTGAGGACGTCGACGGCAAGCTTGAGGGCGCGGAGCTGCTCCTTGTGCTTGACCCCGAACCGATGCTCCTCGTCGATGACCACGAGGCCGAGCTCCTTGAACGCCACATCCTTCGACAGCAATCGGTGAGTACCGATCGCGATGTCGATGGTCCCCGCCGCCAGGAGTCCCAACGCCGTCTTCTGCTCCTTGGCCGTCCGGAACCGCGACAGGACTTCCACTTTCACCGGGAAATCCGCCAGCCGCTCGGCGAAGGTCCGGCCATGCTGCTCGGCCAGTACCGTCGTCGGCACCAGGACGGCCACCTGTTTCCCGCCCTGTACCGCCTTGAAGGCCGCCCGCACCGCGATTTCGGTCTTCCCGTACCCCACGTCGCCGACGAGCAGGCGGTCCATTGGCACCGGTCGCTCCATGTCCCGCTTCACATCCTCGGTGGCCTTCCGTTGGTCCGGCGTGTCCTCGTACAGGAAACTCGATTCCAGTTCGCGCTGCCACTTCGCATCGGGCGGAAAGGCGAACCCGGCGCTGACCTGGCGGCGGGCGTAGAGATCAAGCAGCTCGGCGGCCATCAGCTGAATCGCCTCGCGGGTCCGCTCCCGGAGCTTCTTCCACGATGTGCTGCCGAGCTTGTGAATCCGGGGGGGGGGCTCGTCGCCGTCGTCGGTCGCCGACCGGTAACGCTCGAGCTGATCGAGACGATAGAGCGGCACGTGGAGTCGATCGCCGCCCTCATACTCGACGACCGCGACCTCGATGAGGCCGCCTTCCACTTCGATCGTGGCAATCCCCCGATAGATCCCGATACCATGGTCGAGATGGACGACGTAGTCACCGTTGGTGAGCGTGCCGGCCGCGACGGTCGGCGCGGCTTGCCGGTATCGGCGGGGCCGTCGGAGCCGGCGAGCCCGCCGGAACACTTCGTGGTCCGTCATGACGCGGAGGGAGGGCATCACGAATCCGCCGTCCAACGCACCCACCGCCAGCGCGGCGCCACCAGGCCGCCCCTGCTCATCGAGCAACTCCGTCAGCCGCTCGAGCTGACCCTCGTTGTCGCAGAGAATCAGCGTCGGCAAGCCGCCATCCAGCAGGGTACGGAGTCGTTTGATGTCCCGGTCGATCTTCTCCGGCGGCATGAATCCGGCCTGGAGGTCAACCGGCTCTTCCCGCAGGGCCACCGTCCCGAACCGCGCCATCCCAGTGCCCCATACATCCGGGTCGAGGAAGAGGTCATCCCGCCGGGGAACCTCTTCACCGAGGCGCCGGGCCACGTCGAGGTGATGCTCCGCCTCGCGCCAGGCCCGGGTGACCTCCTCGATGTTCGCCGTCGAGGAATCCACCATCATCAGCGTGCCCGACGGAAGCAGGTCGAGCAGCGAAACCCGAGCCACCGGCCCGGTGCGATCGGCGACCGTCACGGTTCGGACCGGAAGGACCGAAACCCGGTCGATCTCCCCGAGGCTCCGCTGGCTGGTCAGATCGAATCCCCGAAGGCTCTCGATCACGTCGCCCCACCACTCGCACCGGGTCGGCGCGGCCATGCCGAACCCGTAGAGATCGATGATGCCGCCCCGGACGCTGAACTGGGCGACTTCCGTGACGGTGGGGACCCGCTGATAGCCCATGTGCTCAAGTCGGCTGGTGACTTCCGACAGCGGCATGGCGGCGCTCCGGGTCAACTCGAGCCGGAACTCGGCCAGGGCCGTCGCCACCGCCGTCCGCTCCGCGCTGGCCCGGGCGGTCGTGATCACGACCCTGAGCCGGCCGGCCAGCAGCGCCTCGATGGTTTCAGTGCGTTCGCCGGCGATTTCGACGTGATGTTCTTCTTCGCCGAGGGCCTCCCGCTGGGGATAGAGCGAGACCGGCTGATTCGTGAGTTGGGCGAGGTCGGCCAGCCAGCGCTCCGCTTCGGCCGGCGTGGTGGCCACCACCGCCAGCAGCCGGTTGGGCTGTTCCTCGGCAAGCCACGCCGCCACCACCGCGGGACTTGACCCCGGAAGCCCGCCAACGCGGATGGTCGCGCCGGCGGCGGGCAGCGCTTCCCGGAGATCGGCCGCGAACCGAGTCCGGCCAAAGGCGTCGATGACCGGGCGTATCATCGGGCCTTGAGCCGCCGGCCGGCGGCCAGCAGCATTTCGACCAGGACCAGGATGAGGGCCAGCAGGAGCAGCGGACCACGCAGATCGCTGGTGGCACCAGCCTGGAAGGCGGCATCGGCGGCGTGATCGAGGTCGGACACGCGAGCGTTCGGCCACAAGGCCGTTATCTCGGCGTCCGTGGCGGGCGTCAATTCCGACTCGCGTCCATCAGGATTGACCGAGATCGACCCCACCGTGTCCCGATCGACAAGGAGATAGTGCGGGCCGAGGGTGGCCGGCCTGAACGCCGAACCGCCTTCGATCGGCCACCGGCGGTCCCCCGCCACGACGGTCGTCACACGGTCCGGAACCAGAATCCGATCGCCTGGAGCGGCCTCGAGCTGGATCAATTCTCCCCGAGCCGCCCGATTGAGGAGGGCGTCCAGAAATGGCAGGAAGCCGGCGCTCAGCGGCAGCGTCGTCCATTCAGGCTCGAGGCGGCTCCCGACCAGCACGGTTCGCCCGCTCCGAACCACCCAGGGTTCGCCTCCAGCCGTCACCAGGACGTCCGTCGCCGCTCCCCCCTGGTGCACGAGGCGATACCGGCGCTGGATCCGCTCCCGTCCGAGCCAGGGGCCGCTGTCGGTCGCGGTCGCGGTGATGGCGGGGTCGCCATAGCGCCAGGCCACCCCTCGCGCCGCGAGGGACCGGTTGATCGCTCCGAGGCGGGCCGGATCCGACGGAGGCAGGACGATCGAGGCCGAGCCGCCTAACGTGCCCAGCGTCACCTCAGCGCCGGCTGCTACCCTGCCATTCTGCGCCAGCACCTGCAAAGCCGTCGCGGCAAAGGTACCCGCGTCCGCGGCCGTCACCCGGGCCGGCGGCGCCACCCGGACCGCCACCGTTCGGCGATCATCCAGGCGCAATTCGTCCGGATCGAGCTCGGCCGTCACGGTCCGCCAACCCGCGGACAGGCCCGTGAGTCGCTGGGTAGCCGTCCCGCCCACCGCAACGAGCAGCTGTCGCGGTGGGCGACCCTCGGCCCCGATCGATACGGGTCGCGCCCGCTCGCCGGTTCCCCCAACCCGGACCGATGCACTGCCGCCGTCCTGGCCCCACGGCTGACTTCCCACCGTGAGCGCGGCGAGTCCGGCATTCGGCGGTGGTTCCCCGGCGACTCGCAGGGCCGTGATGGGCTCATCCTGGCGGCCCCCGCTTAGCGCCGATCGCTGAAAATCGGAAACGACCACGATCTCGCCGGGGCGATCCGCCGACCGGAGCAGCGCGCTGGCGGCCCCAACCTGCCCGCCGAGGTCAACTCGGGCCGGCACGACAGCGAGGGAATCCACCTTGGCCGCGAGCGCGGCGGCCGTCCCCGGTCGGGGGATCCCATCTGCTGTCACCAACCAAAGCCGATCCTCCGCCGAAGCCCGACCAAGCACTGCGCGGCCGGCGCGCTTGAGACCATCGAGGACCGGAACACCGGCTCGGATCGCGCCGCTCGAGAGGGAATTGTCGAGGATCAGGACCGCGGCAGTCGGCGAATGGGTCCCCAGCGAGGCCTGGTGCCACCGGGGCCCCGCGGCCGCCAGCATCACCGCGGCAATGAGGAGGGTCCTGACGATCAGCAGGAACAGATTTTGGAGCTGGAGCCGTCGTTGATGGAGCCGCGTGGCATCCGCGAGGTACCGGGTCGACGGAAAGAGAATCGTCGGGGGCTCACGGCGGGCAATCAGGTGGAGAACGATCGGCACCGCCGCCAGGGCGAGGCCGGCAAGGGCCCACGGAAAAGCGAAGGTCATCTCACGTCACGTGGGTCGAACGAACCAGCGCCTGCCGGAGGGCCAGGCCGAACGGCGTATCGGTGGTCACCCGTTCGTAGGCCATCCCATGACGACGGCACGCCAGCCGCCAATCCAGAATGGCGTTCTCGACCGTCTGCGCGTAGAGACCGGCCCAATCGGCCGGGCGCAGCGTGACATGCTGGCCGGTCTCGGGGTCCTCGAACCGCGCTTCGGTCGGTCCATCCAGGACGAGCTCCGCCAGATCCATGATGTGCAGGACTAGTACCTGATGGCCACGATGGCGAAGAAAACGGAGCGCCTTGATCGCGAGCTCGCGATCGAGCAGCAGGTCGGACACGAACACGACCAGGCCCCGCCGCCGGAGTTGATCCATGACCCGACGGAGGGCCGGTTCGGCAGCCGTCTGGGTTCCGGGTTCGGTCCGGTGGATGACCGCGAGCAACTGCTGCCAGTGGCCCAGCCGGGCCCGGGGGGGAGTCACCGACCTGACCGCGTCGTCGAAGGTGATCAGCCCGGTGGCGTCCCGTTGCCGCAGGAGGACCAGCATCATGGCCGCCACGAGGCGTTTGGCGTATTCGAGCTTGCTGAGGCGGACGCCGGGAGCGCCGGACCAGCCCATCGACTTGCTGGCATCCAGGACCACCATCGCCCGGAGATTGGTCTCTTCCTCGAACTGCTTCACGTACAGCCGGTCGTTGCGGGCGAGGATCTTCCAGTCGACGTACCGCAGCTCGTCGCCCGGCTGATAGGCTCGGTGCTCCGCGAATTCCACCGAGAACCCTCGCCGGGGAGATCGGTGCAGGCCGGTGAGAAAGCCCTCCACGATACCAGAGGTCAACACTTCAATCCCGCCCAACCGGGCCACTTCGGCCGGATCGAGCAGGTCAAGACGTTCCCGAGGGCGAACCGATACCATAAGGGGCCGAACGTACGGGGCCGGAGGCGGAAAAGTCAACGCGAGGTCACCCTGTCCCACGAAAGGGACGCAGCCCGAGGGGTCAATCCCGGCAGCGACACCGCTATCCTTCTCCCAGTGAATGAGTTACCAAATGGACCTTCGGTGGCACGTCCCCTGCTGACTGTCGTGCCCGAGAGGATGGGACCAAGCCGTGAAACTGGGGCAGGTCGTAGTAACAGTGGGGTTCGTCACGCTACTCGGTGGTGCTTTCTCCCCCAAGGCATTGCCGGTAGCGTTGGCGGCCTCAACCGCAAGCCAGCCGAAAGGGCCGCCCCGGCCCAAGCCGAAACCACCGCCCGAGCCGCAACTCAAACGTCGCCGACCGCCGCCGGCGCCGCCTCCCGCGCCGCCGCCGGGTCGTTAGCTTTGAACCGCGGGCCATAGGCAACTGCCCCCGTCGGAACGACCGGCGGGGGTCACTCGTTTTGAGGAGGCATCGGTGATACGTCGGCGGTTGGCGGTACTGGCACTGTTGGCACCGGTCGCGGCATCGGCGCAGAACGCGACCATCAAGAAGGCAGTTGGCACCATCACCGAGGCCGATGTCCGGCGGCGGATTGAGATCATTGCTCACGACTCCATGGGTGGTCGGGACACGCCGAGCGAGGGTCTCGACAAGACCGCCGCGTGGGTGGCGGGCGAATTCAAGCGGCTCGGACTCAAGCCCGGCGGCGATCGGGGCGCCTACATCCAACGGTACGAAGTCAACCTGACCTCGCCCGATCCCGACTCGTCGTTCTTTCAGTTCACGTCGCCCGCCGGTCAGCGGCTCAAACTGCAACTCGGCGCCGACGTGATGATTCAGGGAACGGCGCCGCGGGCCCTCTCGACCAGCGATCTGGTCGTGATCGCGGCCGGTGCCTCCCTCGACACCGCCAAGCTCGCGGCCGACCTGATCCGCGACAAGATCGCGTTACTGGTGTTCGACTGGAGCCATGGCATGGCCTCTGGTCTCCAGGCAGCCGCCGTGGCAGTCGTTGCCCGCGGGGCGCGGGGGGTCCTGCTGCCCGTCAACAGCGACTCAATGGCCGGCATGATGGGTCTTGGCATGCCCCGTGGCCCGCAGGTCCGCCTGGGTCCTCCGCGAGCTTCGAACGCTGGGGCCGGCGGCCGATTCTTCGGCCTCGCCGCCGAGCCGCGCTTGATCGATGGCCTGCCGGATCTGGCGGCCGCAATCGCCACCGCCCGCACCATGACCACCACCACCGTCACGGCGCTGCCGGGCTGGCGCGTTGACGCGATCGGCAAGATGGGTGACGCGAAGTCCGCGATGGCTCCAAACACCGTCGGGATCCTCGAGGGGACCGATCCGGTCCTCAAGGCCGAATATGTGGTGGTATCCGCCCATATGGATCACGTCGGCGGTGCCTGCAGCGGCTCGACACCGGCCGACCGGATCTGCAACGGCGTCGATGATGACGGATCCGGGACCGTGGGCGTGGTCGGATTGGCCGAAGCCTTCGTGCTCGCCCGGCCCAAGCGGTCGATCATATTCGTCACGGTAAGCGGCGAGGAGAAGGGGCTTTGGGGCAGCGCCTACTTTGCCGACCATCCGCCCGTGGAAACCCGGTCGATCGTGGCCGATCTCAACATGGACATGATCGGTCGCAACTGGAAAGACACCGTCGTCGCGATCGGAAAGGAGCACTCCGACCTGGGCGCCACGGCCGACCGCGTGACAGTCGAACACCCTGACCTCGGTATCACAATTGTGGACGACTTGTGGCCCAAGGAGAACCTCTACTTCCGGTCCGATCACTACAACTTCGCGCGGAAGGGCATCCCAATTCTGTTCTTCACCAGCGGGCTGCATCCGGACTATCACGCGGTGACCGACTCACCCGACAAGATCGACGCCGAGAAGGAGTCCCGGATTCTCCAGCTCGTCTTCTACCTCGGGCAGGAGGTGGCAAACGCCAGCGGCCGGCCCAGCTGGAAGCCCGAGAGCTACAAGAAGATCGTCTCGAAGGAGAACCAGGTGCCCTGACATGGCCCACAGTCACGAGTCGCTCGATGAATTCAACGCCTTTCGTTCCGCGATGAATGAGAAGATTTTTGCCGCCGGCAACCTGACGACCAACCGCTTCTTCAACCTGGACACCCGGGCCTACGAAGGCGGCGTGCTGGGCGTGAAGACGAAGGAGATGCTCGGCCTGGTCGCATCGCTGGTCCTTCGCTGCGACGATTGCATCACCTACCATGTGGTCCGTTGCGCCGAGGAAGGCGTGACCGACGACGAGATGCACGAAGTGTTTTCGATCGGGCTGGTCGTCGGGGGATCGATCGTGATCCCCCACCTGCGCCGAGCGGTGGCCCGGCTCGCGGAGGTCCGGGCCGCGGGCGGGGCCTAGCCCTCGACCTCTTCCGCCGGGGCCCGGCTCACGAGAACCCCGACGATCACGAGAATGGCGCCCAGGCCCTGCACGGGGACTGGGCGTTCGCCTAACAAGGCCCAGGCGGTGAGCCCGGCAAAGAGCGGTGTGATGCAATTGTAGAGCGCCGTCCGACTCCCGCCCAGCGCCTTGAGGCTCCGGGTCCAGAGGACGGATGCCAGCACCGACGAAAACACCGAAGAATAGAACAGGCCGAACCAGACGGCCGGGTGGATCGTCGCCGGCTCGAGGTGGGCCAGGCGGGGCGCGGCCGCCAGCAGAAACCCAGGGGTCCCACCCAGATGGGTGATCGCGGCAACTTGGGCCGAATTGAGGCCGAGCGAGGCCCGGCGCACACCAACCGTAAACAGGGCCCAGAACAGAAGTGCCAGGACGCTCAGACCATCCCCGCGGAGCGTCTCGGCGCCGAAATGCAGCCCCTTCGCCCCGACGACCACCATCACGCCGACCGTTCCCAGACCGATTCCGAGCCAGACCCGTGGCTTGGGCCGCTCGTGGCCGAGCATCAGGCCCAGCAGCGCGACGACGACGGGCAGGTTTCCGAAGATGAGGGCGCTGTTGGTTGCCGTCGTGAGCTTGAGGCCGGAAAGAAAGGCGAACTGGTTGAGCGTGTGACCGACGACGCCCCAACCCAGCAGCCGCCAGAGCGTCGCCCGCGGAATCGGGCCGTATTGGCGGAGGACGCCGACTAGAATCCACAGCAGGGTCGTGCTCAACGAGAACCGGAGCGCGCCCATCACGAGCGGATCAATGTGGGCGAGCGCCAGTTTGGTCGTGCTGTAGTTGCCGCCCCAGATGAGCGAGACGATAACCAGATTGAAATCGTGCCAACCGAGCCGCCGCGGCGCTCGCGTCACTGCCCTGACCTGCCGCGCTGGCTCAGAAACACTCCGGCAAAGACCAGGGCAGCACCGATGCCCTGCGCCGGGACGAGTCTTTCACCAAGGACGAGGGCCGCGGTCGCGGCCGCAAAGATCGGCGTGACGCAATTGTAGATCGCGGTACGACTGCTTCCGATGCCCTGCACCGCGTAGCTCCAAATCAGGTAGGCGACGGTGATCGAGAATACGGTGGAGAACGTCACCGCAAACCAGGCCGCCGCTGACAGCGAACCCCAGGCCATCGCCCGAAGATCGCGGGCCGCCACCAGCAGCAACCCCGGCGTCCCGCCAATCACCGTCAGGGCCGTCACGCGCAGCGGGTCAAGCCCCCGTCCGACCTGGCGAACCCCGACCGTGAAGATGGCCCAGCAGGCGCAGGCCACCATGATGAGGAGATCGCCTCGAAGGCCTTCAACGGTAAAGTGAATTCCCTTGACCGCAATCACGACGCCAACGCCGATGGTCGCGACCACGATCCCCCACCACACCCGTGGCCCCGACCGCTCGACCCCCAGCGCGGTGCCAAGGACCGCGACGATCGTCGGCAGGGCCGCGAGAATCAGTGAGGCATTGATGGCGGTGGTGGTCACCAAGCCGGTCATGAAGGCGACCTGGTAACAGGTGTTGCCGATCACGCCCAGGCCCATGAGCAACCAGCTCTCCCGGGCGGCAATCGGTCGGCCGGGGTTCACGACCCGGACCATGACGACCATCATGACGCTGGCGGCCGCAAACCGGACCGCCGCGAATACGGCCGGCGGCATGACGCCAAGGGCGTACTTGTTGGCGCTGAAATTGGCACCCCAGATCAGGGAAACCACCAGCATGCCAAGATCGTGTTTGGAGAAACCGGAGCGGGCAGCGACCATCGCGCAAAGCTAATCGAGTCCCTGATCGCGGCGAGGAAGGAATACGGGGTGACTCGACTATATTCGTCGCCATGAAGCAGTCTCGCATCCGCAATTTCTGCATCGTGGCCCACATCGACCACGGAAAGTCGACGTTGGCCGATCGGCTGATCGAAGCCACCGGCACGCTGGCCAAACGGCAGATGAAGGAGCAGGTCCTCGACAACATGGACCTCGAGCGGGAGCGGGGTATCACGATCAAGCTCAATGCCTGCCGGATGTCCTATCGGGCCCGGGACGGCCAGGAGTACGAACTGAACCTGATCGACACGCCGGGCCACGTCGATTTCACATATGAGGTGTCCCGGTCGCTCGCCGCGTGCGAAGGCGCGATCCTGGTGGTGGACGCTTCGCAAGGGGTGCAGGCGCAGACGCTGTCGAACCTGTTCCTCGCGCTCGAGGCCGGCCTCGAAGTCATTCCGGTCCTCAACAAGATCGACCTCCCGGGAGCCGAGCCCGAAAAACGGGCCGCCGAACTGATGGAGCTTCTCGGCGTGACCCGAGACCAGATCCTCGCGGTTTCGGCCAAGGAAGGGACCGGCGTCCCCGAACTGCTCGAGGCCATCATCGCGCGCCTCCCGATCCCCAGGGGCAACCCGGACGGACCGCTTCGGGCCCTGGTGTTCGATTCGTATTACGACCGGTACCGCGGGGCCGTCCCGACCGTACGGGTCGTGGACGGAACGATTCGCAAGGGCATGATGGTGCACTTCGGCGCCCACCCGGCCGACAAGTACGAAGTCGTCGAGGTGGGGTTTCCCGCTATGGGACAGCACCGCACCGACCAGCTCGAGGCGGGCGAAGTGGGATACGTCGTCGCCAGCGTGCGCGGGGTCCGGGACGCCCGGGTGGGCGACACCATCCTCGACTCCGACAACCCGGCGACCGATCTGCTGGCGGGCTACCGCGACGTCAAATCGATGGTATTCGCCGGCGTCTACCCGACCAGCACCGATCAGTACGAGGACTTGCGGGACGCGCTCGAGCGCTTGCAGGTCAACGACGCGAGCCTGCGCTACGAGCCCGAATCGTCGCAGGCCCTCGGATTCGGTTTTCGGTGCGGGTTTCTCGGACTCCTCCACATGGAGATCGTGCAGGAGCGGCTCGAGCGGGAATTCAACCTCGACCTGATCACGACGGTTCCAACGGTTGAATACCACGTCTACCTCACCAGCGGCGAGATGGTCGTGGTGGAGAATCCCTCGACCCTGCCCGAGGACGGCCTCCGGGCCCGGATCGAAGAGCCCTACGTCAAAGCCCGGATCGTCTCACCTACGGACTACATCGGCCCGATCATGAAACTCGGGACCGACCGTCGCGGCGTCTATCACGGCATGCACTTCATCGATCCGACACGGGTGGAGTTCAGTTTCGAATTTCCGCTGGGCGAAATCGTGCTCGATTTCTACGACCGCCTCAAGTCGCTGTCGAGAGGGTACGCCTCCCTCGACTACGAGATGTCGGACTACCGGGAGAGCGACCTGGTGAAGCTCGACCTGCTCATCAACGGCGAACAGATTGACGCCTTCAGCGTCATCATCCACGAGGCGAAGGCGTACGACTGGGGCCGCAAGGTGGCGGAGAAGCTGAAGGAGCTGATCCCCCGGCAGCTGTTCCAGGTGGCGTTGCAGGCCGCCATCGGCCAGAAGATCATCGCCCGCGAGACGATTTCGGCGATGCGCAAGGACGTACTGGCCAAGTGCTACGGCGGCGATATCACCCGGAAACGCAAGCTGCTCGAGAAACAGAAAGAGGGCAAGAAGCGAATGAAGCAGATCGGGCAGGTCGAGATCCCGCAGGAGGCCTTCCTCGCGGTGCTTCAGGTCGATAGCGACTAGCGGGTGGCCAGGACGGTGACGCGGAACCCGGGTGAGGGAGTCGCGGCAGGCGGCACGCTGGTCGTCCAGACCGCCTTCCTTGGCGACGTCGTGCTGACAACCGGGCTCATCGAGGTCCTGGCCGAGCGATTCGGACCGGTGGATATCGTCGTCACGCCGGGAGCCATTCCGCTGGTCGATTCCCTCCCGTCGGTTCGCAGCGTCTTCAGCTACGACAAACACCACCGCGACCGGGGCGTCGCCGCCGGATGGCGCCTCGCCCAGCACCTGGCGGCCCGGCGCTACGCCCGGGCCTACCTTCCTCACCGCTCACTGCGATCCGCGGCGATCGTCTGGGCCGCCCGTGTGCCGGAACGGACCGGCTTTGCCGGGGCGGTGGGCCAGTGGCTCTACACCCGCCGGGTCGAACGGCGAGCGGAGCTCCATGAGGCCGACCGCCTGCTCGCCCTGGCCGACCTGGGCGGGCCGGCGCGGATCCATCTCGAGATCACCGAGGACGACCGGGCCCAGGCCTACGCCTGGCTCGCCAGCCGGGGCATCGGTGACGGATTCGTCGCCATGGCCCCGGGATCGATCTGGGGAACCAAACGCTGGGGTGGCTTTGCCGACCTGGTCCGGCTCCTCCCCGGGCACGTGGTCGTCATCGGGGGACCGGACGACCGGGAAGCGGCAGGCGCCCTCGTTGACGCCGCGCCCGAGCGGGTGTTCGATGCGTCCGGGACGATCCCGATCAGGGTTTCGGCGGCGTTGCTCGAACGGGCTCGGGTGCTGGTCACCAACGATTCGGCGCCGCTCCACCTGGCAAGCGCCACGGATACGCCGACGGTTGCCGTCTTCGGCCCAACGGTCCCGGGCTTCGGATTCGGCCCGAGGGCGGGCCGGGCGGCCATCGTCGAGCGGACCGATCTCACGTGCCGGCCCTGCTCGCCCCACGGGCCGGCCCGGTGTCCGCTTGGTCATCACCGCTGCATGCGCGAGATTCCAGCGACGGCGGTCAAAGACACGATCCAGGCACTGATCGGGTGACACGGATGCGATACGTACTGGGAGTAGACATCGGCGGTACCAACCTGGTCGTCGGCGCCGTCACCGAGGACGGCACCCGGGTGCTCGGACTTCGGAGCGAGCCGACCGGCGCGGTGCACGGCGCCGATCACGTCATCGACCGGATTGTCACCATGGCCGAGGCGACCATGGCCGAGACCCGCCGGGGGGATCCCGAGGCCGACATCTCCGGCGTCGGCATCGGGTCCCCGGGGCCGCTCGACCGCACGGCCGGGATCGTCCTCCTGACGCCGAACCTGGGCTGGGTCAACATGCCGGTCCGCGACCGGATCGCCGAACGGCTGGCCATGCCGGCCTCGCTCGACAACGATGCCAATTGTGCGATGGCCGGCGAGTGGTGGGTCGGGGCGGCCCAAGGCGCGCGGCACGCCGTGACGTTTACCCTCGGCACGGGCATCGGCGGCGGGATCGTGGTGGACGGCAAGCTCCTGCACGGGGCGTCCGACGTCGCGGCGGAAATCGGCCACATCACCATCGAGACCAATGGTCGCCGGTGCGGGTGCGGGAACGATGGATGCCTCGAGGCGTATGCGTCGGGGCCCGCGATCGCCCGCCGCACCATCGAGGCACTCGAGGCCGGGGCGGAGTCGTCGATCCAGTCGGCGGTCCGCGGCGACTTGGCGGCGATCAGCGCCCAAACCGTGTACGAGGCAGCCGCGGCTGGTGACCCGCTCGCGCTCGAAGTGGTCCAGGACACCGCCAAGTACCTCGGGGTCGGGGTGGCCAACCTGATCAACATCCTGAACCCGGAGGTCGTGGTCATCTGCGGCGGCGTCACCCAGGCCGGAGAACGGCTGTTCACCCCCCTCCGCCGCGAAGTGAATCGGCGGGCCTTCCGTCCGGCGGTTCAGGCCTGCCGGATCGTGCCGGGCGCCCTTCCGGGCACCGCCGGGGTGGTTGGTGCGGCCAAGGTGTTCCTGGATGCCCACGCGTAGGATCGGCGTCATCGGGGCCCTGGTCTGGGACCAGATCCACGGCCGCGACCCGGCGCGCGGGCCGGTGGAGGAATGGGGCGGAATCGCGTACGCGCTCTCGGGCTTCGAGGCATCGTTAGGCGACGATTGGGAAATCGTCCCCCTGATCAAGGTGGGCAGCGACCTGATCCGTGAGGCCGACCGGTTCCTCGCCACCCTGGCCCACCGCCACCCGGCTGCGCGTTTCATCGAGGTGCCCACGCCGAACAACCGGGTGGTGCTTCGCTACCAGTCGCAGGAACGCCGGTGCGAACGGATGGCGGGCGGCGTGCCGGGCTGGAACTGGGCCGAACTGGGCCCCTTGGTGCGCGACCTCGACGCCCTGTACGTCAACTTCATCTCGGGCTTCGAGATGTGCCTCGGCACTGCGTCGGCGCTCCGCGATGGTTTCCGAGGGCCGCTCTACGCCGACCTCCACAGCCTGCTCCTCGGCATGGGCCGGGACGGGATCCGGACCCTGGCCCCGCTGGTCGACGCCCCAAACTGGTATCGTTGTTTCGACTACATCCAGGTCAACGAGGACGAGATGGCCGAGCTGTCGACCGACCCGTTGAGCCTCGCCACGGCGATCCTGGGCCAGGGGGCGAAAGGCGTTCTGGTCACGCTCGGCGCCCGCGGCGTCGTCTATGTTGCGGGGGACGGTGCCATGGCCCGGACGGAATTGATCCCGACCGAACCGGTCGACGACCCGGATCCGACTGGTTGCGGCGATGTGTTCGGGGCGGCGACCTTTTCAGCCATCCTCCGCGGCGACCCGATTGACACGGCCGTTCGCTTCGGCAACCGGATGGCCAGCCGCAATGCCCGGTTCCGGGGTGCCGGTGGCCTGGCCCAACATCTGAAGGGCGCGCTGGTTACACCATGATTCACGTCGCACCGGTCCCGGCCCATTTCGATGATCGCACCCTCGATCAGTTCGCCCAGACCCTCGGGCCCTGGCCCCCGGCGGAACGGCTGCTGATCGACGCCCGGGGCACAACCTGGGCGTCGCCCTACGGCCTGGCGGCCATGCTGACCCTCGGACAGGCGATCGCCGAACTCAAACTGCCGAAGCCGCGGCTGGCGGTGCCGGAGAGCGACGACACCAGGAGCTATTGGGCCCGGACCGGATTTTTCCATCACGCCGTCGAATATTTCGAGCTGGCCGGCAAGATTCCCAAGCGGAGCGGTGACGCGCCCGGAAGCACGCTGGTGCCGGTGACGGCGGTGCGAGCGGCGGAGGACGTTCATGAGGTGGTCGGACGAGTTCAGGAGGGTGCCACCCGGATCCTGACCTCGGAGCTCAAACTCGAGGCCAAGGCCGTGATGGGATTCGCCATGGCCCTCTCGGAAGCCTGCCAGAACATCGTCGAGCATGCCGGCACTGGCGGCTGGGTGGCGGTGCAAACCTATATGTGGCAGCGGCGGCTGGGCCGGAAGGTGGCCGTCATCGCCGTCAGCGACGCGGGGGTCGGTTTTCGCCGTTCGCTCGAGGCCTCCGAGGCCAAAAAGGTCGGGGAGCGCTGGGGCGATGGCGCGGCGCTGGAATCGGCGTTGTTGCACGGGGTCAGCCGGTTCCGCGACCCGGGCCGCGGCCAGGGCCTGGCCGGGATCAAGCGGTACTTGCTGCGGTGGCAAGGCAAAATCTCGATCCGAAGCGGTACCGCCAGGCTGTCGGTTCTGCCCGAGTGGGACGATGACGTTCCGTTGGCCGAGCACCTGCCGTTCTTCCCGGGTTCCCAGGTGCAGATCACCATTCCGGCGCAGGAGGCTCCCGCGCGATGAGAGAACGGATCGATCTCCGCCCGCTGCTCCGGGAAACGGTGACGTCGGCGTACAACCACCTGGTCACCAGGCCCACCGGCATTTCACTCCGCCAGTTGATCGAAGCCAGGATCGGCACCAATCCACACCCCACCACTCAGCTGGATTTCGGTTCGATCGGGCTGCTGGATTACAGCTGCGCCGACGAAATCGTGGCCAAGCTGCTGCTCAACGCCGCCGACGACCGCCCCCGGTACCTCGTGCTCGTGAACGTATCCGACACCCACCGGGAGGCGATCGATCACGTGCTCGAAACGCACCGCCTCACGGTGATCGCGGTACCTGACGACGGCGCGCCCCCGGGCATCCTGGGCTGGCGGACCCCCGACCTGCTGGCCGCGTTCGACGCGGTCCAGCGCCTGGGAGCCGGCGACTCGGGCCGCCTCGCCGACGCCCTGGGATGGACGATCGAACGGGCCGCCGACGCCCTCCAATCCCTGGCCCTGCGCCGACTGGTGCAGGCCGCATCCGGTACCTACTGCCCCCTGCCCCTGCTATGACCAAGCCCAGTCACGGACGTTCAACCACCGCCGTTCACGGGCCGCCGGCCCGCCGCCATCCCGATCAACCGGTGGTGCAGCCGATCTACCAAAGCACGACCTACGTCAATGCGATCGGTTCGGATCGGGAAGTGATGTACGAGCGCTACGGCAACACGCCGAATCAGGTGGCGCTGGCCAGGAAGTACGCCCTGCTCGAAGGGGCGGAGGCCGCCATCTTCCTGGCGAGCGGCATGGCGGCGACCGCGATGGCCCATCTGGCCGTGCTTCGTCCGGGCGATCACCTGATCGCGAGTGAGTGGATCTACGGGGGCACCCGCCGCCTCTTCGATGAGGAATTCGACCGCTTCGGGATCGCCATCACCTACGTCAATCCGGCGTTGCCTCGGGCCTGGCGCCGGGCCGTCAAGAAGACGACCCGCGCCGTGTTCTTCGAGTCCCCGACCAATCCACTGATGCGGGTCGTGGATCCGACGCCGGTCACCGCCATCACCAAGGAGTTCGGGTTGGCGCTGCTGGTGGACAGCACGTTCGCCAGCCCGATCAACTACCGGCCGATCGAAACCGGCGCGGACGTGGTGATCACCAGCGCCACGAAGTACCTCAACGGCCACTCGGACGTGACCGCCGGGGCCGTGGCCGGGACCCAGTCGCTGATCGACGAGGTGATCCGGCTGTCGCGCGTCTGGGGGCCGGCTCTCGATTCGCATTCGGCGTGGTTGCTGGACCGCGGCATGAAGACACTGGCGATCCGGGTCGAACGCCAGAACGCCACCGGCCTGGCGGTGGCCCAATGGGCCGCGAATCATCCCAAGGTGGCCGCCGTCCACTATCCCGGGCTCACGGCGCACGTCGATCACGCCATCGCGGCTCGCATCCTCAGCGGATTCGGAGGCATGGTCGGCCTCGAAATCCAGGGTGGATCCGAGGGTGCCGAGCACTTCCTCCGGCGGCTCAGGATCGTCACCCACGCCCCGAGCCTCGCCGGAGTCGAGAGTCTGATCTCGGAGCCCCGCCTCACGTCCCACGCCTCGCTCACACCCGACCAGCGGAAGACCCTCGGCATCGCCGACGGTCTGGTCCGGCTCTCGTGCGGCATCGAGGACGTCGACGACCTGATCGACGACCTCCGCCACGCGCTCGACGGCCTATGATCCGATTCAACCACGTCAGCATCACGTACGGGAACGGCGTCTCCGGCCTCAAGGACGCATCGTTTCACATTCCCCGCGGCCAGTTCGTCTTCCTGACGGGCCATTCCGGGGCCGGCAAGTCATCGATTCTGTCGCTGATCTTCGCCGAGCAGAAGCCGACCGAGGGAGAAGTGAAGGTCTCCGGCTATCAGATCAGCAAGCTCACCGCGCGTGAAATCCCTCGACTCCGCCGCCGCCTCGGTATCGTGTTCCAGGATTTCCGTCTGCTGGAATACCGGACCGTCGAGGAGAACGTCGCCTTCGCGCTGGAGGTGACCGGCGCGCGGCACGAGTCAATTCCGAACCGGGTCATGCGGGCGCTGACCCAGGTCGGGCTCGCGTCCAAGGCCCGGGGCTATCCGAAGGAACTGTCGGGCGGAGAGCAACAGCGCGTCGCCATCGCCCGGGCGCTGGTCAACGACCCCCATATCCTCATCGCGGACGAACCGACGGGCAACCTCGACGAGCGGGCCACCCGGGGCATCTTCCAGTTGCTCCGCGAAATCAACGCGGGCGGCACCGTCGTGGTCATGGCGACCCATGACATGGAACTGGTCCGGGACACCGGCTTTCGGACGATCGAGCTCAAGAACGGACGGGTCGTCTACGACAGTGGCGTCGACGACGCCGAGGCGGCCCCATGAAACACCGGACACCGCTGCGGGAAGCCCTGCTCGTTTTCGAGCGGACCCCGCTGCTGTCGAGCCTGTCGATCGCGTCGATCGGCTTCTCCCTCTTCACCATCGGCCTGTTCTTCCTGGTGGCGCTGAACTTCCGGCGCGCACTCGACGTCCTCGCCGAACGGGTCGAAGTCGTGGCGTTCGTCCTGCGCGGCACACCCACCGAGACGGTCAGCCAGGCCACCCAGGACATCACCGCATTCCCCGAAGTCCTCGAGCTCCGGTTCGTCACCGAGGAGCAGGCCCTGGCCAGGGCCCGCCGCGAACTGGTGGAGTTTCGCGAGGCCTATCGCGACCTCGAGGTCAATCCGCTGCCCGCCTCGTTCGAGATTCGGCTCAAGCCGGAGTTTCGGGACGCGGCTCACGCCCAGGCGGTGGCCGAACGGCTGCGCGGATTTCCGTTCATCGAGGACGTCCGGTACGGCCGCGACTGGGTCGAACGGCTCGACAAGCTCCGCACCATGGCGGCGGTCGTGGGTCTGGTCATCGGCTACGCTTTCGCGGCGGTGGCCATCGTGATCATCGGCGTTACCATCCGGATCACCGTGCTCCAGCGAGCCAAGGAGATCTCGATCATGCGCCTGGTGGGGGCCACCAACAGCTACATCCGTGGTCCGTTCCTCATCGAAGGCGCCATCAAGGGGATCCTGGGCGGAGTCCTGGCGATCGCGATGTGCTGGGTCACCTTTTCCGTCTTCCGGAAGACCACCGGTGACACCGGGACAACTCTGATCTTCTTCGGTGGCCTTCAGATGACCGTGATGATGCTGTTCGCCATCGGCATCGGTCTTGGTGGCAGCCTCGTCTCGGTCGATCGCCAGTTGCGGAGCGTCTAGCCGGATGTCGATCCGCCGGACCGGACTGTGCTTCGCCGCGGTACTCGGCCTGGTCGCCACCCACCTCGTGGCCCAGCAGCCCAACGACCTGGAGAAGAGCCGGCAACGGCTCGAACAGATCCGGGCCGAACGGGAACGATTGCGCCGCGACCAGGAAAAAATCCAAGGTCAGGTCCGGGATGCCGGCCGCGAACTCGACAACCTCGAACGTCAGCGCGACGCGACCAACCGGATCGTCAACGAACTCGAGCGCCAGATCGGTGGCCTCGGCAGTCAGGTCGACAATACCTCCGTGCAGCTGGGGCTCGCCGAGGACAATCTGGCCGACCGTCGGGCCGTGCTGGAACGCCGGCTGGTCGACATCTACAAACGGGGATCCCTTTATACCTTCCAGGTCTTGCTGGCCGCGGACTCGTTCGCGGACCTGCTGTCCCGCTACAAGTATCTCTTCTTGACCAGCCGGCAGGACCGGGCCCTGGTCACGGACGTCCAAAAGCTGACAAACCGGATCAAGGCGCAGCGGGGGGAACTCGTCCTCGTTCAGGAACAGCTCGATCGCCGGCGGGCCGACCGCGAAGCCGAGCTGAACAGCTACCGGACTCTCGCCGATGAACGACAGGCCCAACTCCGCCGACTGCGCCTCAATACCCAGACCACGGCCAAACGACTGTCCGTCCTCGCCAAGGACGAGGAAAACCTGATTGACGTACTCGCCACCCTCGAGCGGAACCGCCGAGTGGCGCCGCGGGCCGCCGCGCCCAGTGCCGGCGGCAGTTCGGGTGGCCGCACGAGCGGAGCCTCCACCGCCGAACTCGGCAAGCTCGACTGGCCGGTACAGGGCCGAATCATCCACGTCTTCGGCCCCGACACCCTCGCCAGCGGCGCCCGGATCAGCCGGCACGGCATCTCGATCGCCGCTCAGGCGGGGACGCCCGTTACGGCCGTCTCGGCCGGCAAGGTGGTGCTGGTTCAGCGGCTGGGAACCTACGGGCTCTCGATCATCCTCGAACATGCCAGCGGCTACTTCTCGTTGTACATGCAACTCTCGGCCGCCACCGTGAAGGTCGGCGACGATATCGCCAAGGGGCAGCCGATCGGGGCCGTCGGAGGAGAGAATACTCCCGACGGATCCCACCTGTACTTCGAGATTCGAGGGGACAACCAGATCGCACTGGATCCGACCGACTGGCTCCGGCGGCGGAACTAGCCGGCCTCAGGCCGCGACGCCGGCCGCCTGGCGTTTCGTTTCCTGGACCGCCACCTCCGCGCGGGCGAACAGATCCTCCGGGGCCAGAACCCCGGGATTCGGATACGTCACCCAGCCGGCCGACACGGTCAGACTGCCGGTGAGCCCCTCGCCGAACGGGTGGCCGGCAATGGCCTGGCGGATTCGGACCAGTCCCTCCCCCGCGGCCTCCGTATCGGTTTCAGGCATGATGATGGCGAATTCGTCGCCGCCGTAGCGCGCCACGAAATCAGGAGCCCGCAGTTCCCGCTGCAGCAGGGACCCTAATTCACTCAGGACCTGGTCCCCGGCACCGACCCCGGCGCGCTGGTTCACGAACCGTAACCCATCGATGTCGAGCAGCATCAGCGTGAACCGCCGCCCGTACCGGTTGGAGCGCTGGATCTCCTCGCGGACCCGCCGGTCCAGGGCGTCGAGCCCGCCACATCCGGTCAGCGGATCGATCACGCCGGCGCTGGCCTGACGCCGGTAGAGGTTGGCTCGCCGATCCTCGTGCTCCAGCAGGCGGGACGTCGCCGCCACCAGGGTTTCCACGAAGACCAGATCGTCCGTGGTCAGGCTCGGCGCCGGCATTGCGGTCCGAATGACCAGGAAGCCAAGCCCCTTTCCCTGGAACGTGATGGGGACCGCCACCGCACTCGCCGGCTGGAACGGTGCCAGCCCCGGAAGCACGAGGGATCCGGCGAACAGCGGATGTTGCATGCCGTCGGGAATGAACGCGGTCCGCTCGGTGGCGGCCGCGTGACGCACCTCGGGATACTCGGCCAGGTCGATTTCGAGGTTCCGGACTTCGCTCCGCTCAGCGACCGCCACCAAGCGGCCTCGCCGATGGTCGACGGTGAAGATGCAGGCACAGTGGGCCACGCCCAGCGACTTGGCGATGCTGCGGACGAGGATCTGCAGCATTTCCTCGGGGCGGGCCGCCAAGGCGACCTCGTGGAACACCGAGAACAACTGCGCCTGCCCGTTGTTCGACGACGCGGCCCGAAACCCGTCACGCACGCCCCGGAGCCGTGCCACCACGCGGGCCACAAGCTCGGGGAGGTGGACTGGCGCGACCATGGCGTCGATCGCGCCCGCCGCGAGGGCCCGGCCCGCCAGTTCGGCGGCGCCGGCTGGCAGCAGGACGATCGTCGGCACGTTCCGCCAGGCATCCGAGGTGATCGGCAGCAGCTGGTCGCCGATGCCCGCGGCGGCGCCGGTCACGCACAGGATGGCCAGGTCGGGTGAGCCGGCATCGCAGGCGCCGACGGCAGCGAGACGGCCTCGCTCAGGGCGAAGCCGGCCCGGATGAGACTCCGCTCGAGACCTTCCGGCCGGGATTCGGGATCTCCAAGGAGGAGGACACGGGTATGCACGACCCCGAGTTTCGCACGAAGCATACCCGGGACAGGCAAGCCCGATCATTGCCTGTAAGAGAATGACTCACAGTGACTTGGCTGGCCAGAAGTCTTCGTGGATCACCCAGCGGCCGGATCGGTGTCGCGGTCCGGCAACGACGCAGGCGCGGGGCTGGCCACCATCTCGCAGCCCTGGTACGGCTTGTCCGAGACGCCCTATCCTCCGACATTTACCGACTTGGATTTTCAGTGAGCGTTTCATCGTGAAACGACACCGGTCTCACGAGCCGGCCTCGGATGGCATGGCCCTCTCACCCCAGGATTATGAGCACACCGCTGAATCTTGACGCCCACCGCGTGACCACCAAAACCGTCTGGGCCAATCTCGGGACGCCCGCCCTGTATGAGCATGCGGCCCGACGAGGCGAAGGCAAGCTGACCGACCACGGCGCCCTCGCCGTGATCACCACCCCGCATACTGGGCGATCACCCAAGGACAAGTTCGTCGTGCACGAACCGTCCTCGGCCGAGGTGATCTGGTGGGACAAGAACGAAAAGCTCGGGACCGACCAGTTTGCCCGCCTTCTGGCGGACGTGCAGCAGCATCTCAGCACCCAATCCGAAGTCTTCGTCCAGGACCTGTTCGGCGGCGCGGCCCTCGAGCACCGGCTTCCGGTGCGGTTCATCACGCCCAATGCCTGGCAGGCCATGTTCGTCCGGAACATGTTCATCCGGCCGGCGGCGGCCGAGCTCGCGGGTTTCGCGCCGTCGTTCGTCGTCTATCATGCCCCGGAGTTCCAGGCGGACCCGGCCATCCACGGCACCAGGACCAGCACATTCATCGTGCTCAATTTCGCCGAACGGACCATCCTGATCGGCGGCACCCGGTATGCCGGGGAAATGAAGAAGTCCATCTTCACCGTGCTGAATTACCTGTTGCCCCGGCAAGGGGTCCTGGCGATGCACTGCTCGGCAAACATCGGCGCCGCCGGCGATACCGCGATCTTCTTCGGCCTTTCCGGGACCGGCAAGACGACGCTTTCCGCCGATCCGACCCGCAAGTTGATCGGCGACGACGAGCACGGCTGGAGCGACAAGGGCGTGTTCAATTTCGAGGGTGGCTGCTACGCGAAGGCCATTCGGCTGTCCCGTGAGGGCGAGCCCGAGATCTGGGAGGCGAGCCACACCTTCGGCACCGTCCTGGAGAACGTGGTGCTCGAGGACGGGACCCGCCGGGTCGACTTCAACTCGGACAAGATCACCGAGAACACCAGGTCCAGCTATCCCATACACTACATCCCGAACTTCGAGCCCAGCGGCCTGGGCGGTCATCCGAAGAACATCGTGTTCCTCACCGCCGATGCGTTCGGCGTGATGCCGCCGATCGCCCGACTCACGCCGGAGCAGGCGATGTACCACTTCCTCTCCGGATACACGGCTAAGGTCGCGGGCACCGAGCGCGGCGTGACGGAGCCGTCGGCGACATTCTCGGCCTGTTTCGGAGCTCCGTTCCTGCCGCTCCATCCCGGCGTGTACGCCAAGATGCTCGGCGAACGGATTGCGAAGTACGGCGCCAAAGTCTGGCTTGTGAACACCGGCTGGACGGGCGGCCCCTACGGCGTTGGCGCGCGGATGAAGCTGGGCCACACCCGGGCCATGGTGACGGCGGTGCTCTCGGGAGCGCTCGACAAAGCCACATTCCGGAAGGACCCCGTGTTCGGCTTCGACGTGCCGACGGCCGTCGCCGGCGTGCCCAACGAGGTCCTCGACCCCCGTGGCACCTGGAAGGATCCCGCGGCATACGATGCCCAGGCGGCCAAGCTGGCCGGCATGTTCCGCGACAACTTCAAAGCCTTTGCGTCGGAAGTTCCGGCGGCCGTCATCAACGCCGGACCCGCCTGAGCCCGCCTGGTCGGGGATCGGACACTGGTCCGGTCCCCGGCGGATTCCATCATGCCCTCGACGTTCGATATCATCCGCGACCCGCTCTGGGACAATATTCAGGTTGACCAGGCCGGCATGGCCGTCATCGACACCCCGCCGATGCAGCGGCTTCGGTACGTCCGCCAGCTCGGCCACGCGTTCCTGGTGTACCCCGGGGCGACCAATACCCGATTTGAGCATGCGCTCGGCGCGTACCACCTCACCGGCCGGGCTCTGGCGATACTGGGCCAGCGCGGAGCGCTGCGGCAGGTGACCGAGCTGGACCAGCAAGCGGTTCGCTTCGCCGCCTTGCTCCACGATATCGGGCACTATCCGTTTTCTCACGGGTTGGAAGAGGCCGGGTTCCCGCATCACGAGAGCCTTGGCGTCGCCCGGCTCTCGCAGGGGCCGCTGGGTGACGTCCTCCGCGGAC
>JANXXJ010000073.1 GCA_025350665.1 Gemmatimonadota bacterium
CGGTTGGCCGAGGAGCGCAACGGCGAGGCTCACCCGGGTGCGTTGGCCGCCGGAGAGCCGGCCGACCACCTTGCCGGGACTGGAAAAGCCGAGGTCGCTCATTCCAGCGTCAACACTCGTCATCCCCCGCGGTAAGACGGGGAGCGGCCAGCCGTCTAACCGGTCTTACGCCGTTCGAACCAAACCGCCACGGCCATTCCCCACCGATCGGGCGATTCCGCGTTGAAATGGTTACCACGCGCTGCGCCGACGCTGGTACCGTGGGTCTGTGAGAACGACTCGATACTTTCGCGAACAGGTGCAACGAAAGCGGCCATACCTCCGCTCCACGGGGCCTCTTCGTTTCGTCCATACGCGACTGTGCCCGAAGCCTCGCTATTGACGCCGTGGGGCCGCGGGCCGTTCCGCGCGGCTCCTGGCCAAGAGGGTCTTTTGGAGGGTCTGTTCAACGGCACGGCTGCCAGAGGTGAACCTGAGGATCGGCCCGCCGGTGTTGACGTCCAAGGTGAACGTGGCGGAGCCGGTGCTGTCGGCCACGACCAGGCCCTCGGCATCCAGGCGTTCAAGGCGGAGATTCGTCTGCTCCAACAGGTGGCCGAGTTCCAGCTGCAGGCGGGAGGCCACCCAGGGAAGCCGAATCCCATCGATTGCGGTGGCAGCCTCGGCGGCCCGGGGGCCCGCCATCGCGGCCGCAGCGGCTCTTTGTTCAGCGGCGCGGTCTTGGGCCACAGCTGGGCCGACCGCAATGCCGGCGACGGCCGCTACGATCAGAGCGAGTCGAGTCATGGTACGAGGTCCTCTGGCAGGGGTGGGGGTGGATGTCAGCATCCGGCCATCACACGGTTCAGCTCCAAGCCGAGCCCTCGGACATCAAAGGTGGCCACGAAAGTAGAGCCGCGGAAATCCGTAAAGGCAAAGCGAAATACCTTTGTGACGGCGAGGGCAGCCGCGAACCCCTGGTTCGCCGCGCTGCTTCCCGGATGGAACAGTGAATCGAAGTTCGGCGAGACCTCGATCCAGACGTCCGAGAGCGGCGACCCGCCGTCGAAGGTGTATGCCACGATGCCGTTCTTGGTAATCAGACGGGAATTGAAGACGAACACATCTGCGCCCCCCGGCGTAATACAACCGACCACCAAGAATGGCGCCTTCTGAAGAATCGTCGCACTCCAAGGTGTGCCGACCGCATCCGACCCCGGTTCCGCATTGCGGAATACCTGGACGATGTTGCCTGAGATGTTTGAGGTCCAACCGCTCAGGCCAGTGGCCGTGAACGACACCGGCGGAGCACCTGACGTCGTAGCTGTCAGTTGGTGATTACCGTTGAAGAGTCCAAGCACCCAGCTGGTGGGATGCGCCAAGCCTTGCCCGTCGCTGTTGGAACCTTGGCCAGTGACCGAGCCCCCGCCGGCGGTCACCGCGAAGGTGACGGGAACGTTTGGAACCGGATTCTGGTACAGGTCGAGCGCCGAAACGGTAGGCGGGAGTAGCACGGGATCCCCAACTCGGGCCGATTGGTTGTCGCCTGCGACGACCGCCAGGTGGGTTGCTGGGCCGGGCGTGCCGATGCTATTGAACCCGAGGCCGGAGTTCATCCCCGCGACCGTTACCGTCAGAGTGTTTAACCCAGCCCTGGTACCGAGCGTCCACCCGGTGGGAGCGGCTGCGCCTTGATTCGTCGTCGATGCGGCTCCGTCACTGACTGAGCCGCCTCCGGCGGTGACAGTGAAGTTGACTGACAGGTTCGGAATGCCGTTGCCAAATTGGTCTCTGACAAGCACGGTCGGAACGATGGGAACGGCGCTAGCGACAGTGGCTGTTTGGTTCTGGCCCTGAGTACCCACGATCTCGAACGGCGGGCCAGGTGTCGCAGTGGCCTGGAAGTTGATTCGAGGCAAGTTCCCCACGGTAGCCGACATTGTATTGATTCCGGCGATGGTCCCCATCGTCCAGCTTCCGACGGCAGCCACCCCGGTCGCATCGGTCGCTTCAGACCCGCCAGCCACTGACCCGCCGCCTGCCAGGATCGCAAAAGTCACCGTTGTATTCGGCACGGGATTTCCGAACTGATCCTTGGCGGACACCGACGGGGCAATCGGGACATTGCTTCCGACCGTCACCGTCTGGTTGTTCCCCGCCCTGAGCGTCAACGTGGCGACCGCACCGGGCACCCCCGTCACCGTGAAGTCGACGGGGGCCACCGCCCCCACCGCCGCCCGCAGGGTATTGGTGCCGGCCGCGGTACCCATTGTCCAATTGACCGAGGTTTGGCCCTGATCGTCGGTCGTCGTATTGGACGGATCTACTGTGCCGCCACCTGCCTGTACGCCGAAGGAAACCGAGGCATTCGGCACCGCTTGGCCGGTCGTTGTGGTTACCCGCACGGTCACCGTAACGCCCTGTCCGACCGTGGCGGTTTGAGTCTGCGGCGTCACGGCCGCGATCGCACCGGGAACGGGAGGAGGGGGCGGGGGCGGCGGCGGCGTGGGTCCCGTCGTACCACCACCGCATGCGGCCATCACGAGCGGCGCGAGGAAAAGCAGGGGCGACGGGTGACTGTTGAATATTCGCATTGGATCCTTTTCGCGGCCGGGCGCCCCGGCCGTGAGGGCCGGGAAAGCCGACATCGGCCTTGTTCAAACGGCGTTGATTGTCGGGGTCAAAGCTAGATCACCAACGTCAAACCGTCGTCATCTGATTGCCCAACAGACCGAATCGCGCGCGGACTGTCGCAAAGCCAGGTCCGGTTGATGTGCCGTTGGCTCCATGCAGACTACTTAGGGGGTGTGACAGTGCAGGCCAACACTCACGGGAGACCGTCAACCTGGCGGGGTCGCGACCTGATTGGGTGACGCCGCAGCGGGGGGCCGGCCGGCCTATGAGATGTATTCGTCTGGGAGCGCACCAACCAAGCCGATACAAACGAGCCCGCTGAGCCCGGGACGCCGGACTCGGCGGGGTGGTACTGCTCCCTCACCTTCCAACCTCTCCATCACCCGCTCACTTCAGGCCGCCTTGCCACCCTCCGACGGCGGGACATCATCCTTCTTCCCGTGCCGGCGCGGTTCACCACTCACCGCGTCCCACTCGGCCAGGCAGGAGGGGTCGTCGCGGAACTCGTACCGATAGAGCCCCGCCAGGATCCCGACGGAGTCGAGGAGGCCCGACCGAAGGGCCACGAGGAGCTGGCCGGCCGCGATGCGTTCGCGGGTGCGCCTCGGGATGGGCGTGGGCGCCAAGGCCGACGTGCTGTCCTTCATCCTCGGCCTCAACGCCAGCGTGCCCGAATGGGCCAGCGTATCGATGATCGCCGACGCCACCGGGTATACCGCAGCCGCCGTGCGACGGGTGGCCGACGATCTGGCCGCCGCCCGGTTCATTCGGGTCCTTAACACACCCGCCACGGATCAGGCCGCCCGGATGTTCAGCGCCGGACCGGCCGCGTGGGCCACCCTGCTCGGCATCGGCTACCATCAGCCGGGCTGGGGATATTGGCGGGAGCGGTTTCGATTCGTGGTGGAGGTGCTGGCGTGGGCGGACCGCGAAGCCGGCCATCCTTCGAGCCCCTATGCCCAGGACGTGGCCTCACGCGACCTGCTGACCCGCCACGGTACCACGCTCCGCCGGGATCAGGTCGTCAAGCCACACGACTTTGCCGTCGCGGCGCTCGATCGCCATGACCTGACGGAGGCCGTGCGGTCACTCACCACGTGGTGGGCAACGCACGGATAACGCGCTTGGTCAACCTAGTTCCGACCAAGTGCAGCGAGGAGATCCGCGGTCAGCACGTTCAGGGAATTGCGCATGTCATCAGGCTGCACGAGGCCTTCCGTGGCTCTGATGGCCATCTGGACCCCTCCCCCGTTGGGCCGGCCAAACAAGTCGAACATGCCTTCGAGCGCTTCCGCGCCGGCATTGCGCGATCGCTCGTCAGCCAGTACGGTCTGAATTCGACGGGCCAGGTCGGGCGTCGATGTCCTGAGGAGCCGAGCGACATCCAGGGCGTCCTTGTCCATGATGCGGGCGCTCGACTCGGTCCGCTCGCGGATCTTGTGGAGCTTGGCAACGAGCAGGGCACCGACTCCCGCCACTCTGATGTGGCACTCGCGACCTGCGTCATCCACCACTGACATGACGTCAGCGTCCACGATGGCACCCTCGATCCCCTTGACCCTCATGGCGGCCTTGTCCTCATGGCCCTCCATCGGCGCCGCCCGACGTCTGCTGCCTGGGGACATCGCGGCTGGTACCAGCAGGTCCACCCTGGCCAGAAAGCCGGTCTCGAGGCGCTTCTCCCACAGGCCCGGCATGACGGAGCTGCCGTTGCGGCGGAGGTCGAAGCCGGCGGCACGCATCAGGGTTTCGAGAGCTGGCCCCGTCCCCAGGATCTCCGGATTGAAGGCCAGGTCCGCGTCCGTCGTTGTCGGTGCCACGGGAATATCGGCGTCGCCCACCCGGAGGTAGACGGCCTGCGCCCCGATCAGCGTGATCGCACCGGCATGGGGCCCGAGCGCGATGAGCGCGTCAACGAGCGCCACGGTCGCCGCTGCATAATATGGATCACGCCCAGGCATCGGCCCGCTCGTCCATCCAGCGCAGGAGTTCATCGGCCTCGGACGGCGCCCGGCCCGGACTGGTCAGCAGATCGAGCACCACCTGCAGGGGCTTGGCATACATGAGCCCATCCCCCGCGGCCGTGGCGGTCTCGACGATCCGGGGATCGCGTGAACGAATGAGCTGGACGTTTCCACCACTGCCGACCGGGCGCAGGCCAAGTGCCGCGGCACTCTCGGTCAGTCCGTCATTGACGTAGATCTGGACGAGGCGCGGGGGGGCGATTGGGGCCCATTGCTGCGCGGCGAGCGACCCGGTGACCGCGTATTTCACCGTGGTTTCCTTGAGCCGCTCCTTCAGGCCAGCGGTTCCCCGTGGCTCGAACAGTGTGAGGGTCTTGCCGCGGCTTGCCATGGGTGCATCCTCGGCCCATCGCCGCACCAGGCGCGGCTTGTCCACCGCGGTCACTTCGCCGCGGGCGCCCCGCTCGACGAGCGCCTCGGCGCGGAGAAGCTCGAGGAGTCTGGAGGCATATCCCGGGTCGACGTTGGCTCGCCGGGCGATCTCCGTCACGCCGACCGGGAGCAGCGCCGCCAGGACGGATTCGACGAGCCTCCCGGCCGCCGGGCCTTTCATGGATCGCGCTGGCCTTGCGCCTCCGCCTTTCAACCGATCGGCCCCGCTCGTTTCGATGAAGAGGCCGGGGCGTTGAAGCACGAGGCGCACGTTCCCGGTCAGATCGAGCCAGTTGAGCCCACCCTCACGGAGCCGTTCTCTGGTCGAACGGCTGACGAAGGGGGACACGACAAGCAGGGGCGCGTCGCTGGTTCGTCCGGCCGTTTGACCAAGTGCGACCGCGGTCTGTGGGGTCATCCGGCCCTTGGCCTCCACCTGTATCCGCCCTTCGGTGCCATCCGGGGCGGATACCAGGATGCTCGCATCAGGAGCCGAAACCGGTGCGATCGAGCCAGCCCCCGCTGGCCCAACCCGCCAACCCCGGGGCAGGCGCGCTGAGAGAATGACAAACGCTTCACTCAAGAGATCTTGTTCCATATTGCCAATATGTAGTCAATTGTGCACTGGAAGCAATAGAAACAATTCTGGCATCGGAATGGTAATGATTGCCAATATTGGTTGCGTTGCGCACAGCACGCAATACTATCACTGTGGACACTGAAATTCTATGTTGTTCTATAATGCGTAATTACGCACTTCTGATTGCCAGTGATGCTAAAGTTACTTTATCATGTTGCAATATGGGACGTTTCGTTTTGGAACTGACCAATCTTGTGAATCCACGTTGTCTGCCTCGGGCGGCGGCGGGACGCGAGGCAGGTTTTCCCGCCGGAGACGATCTGGGTGATGCGGACGAAGTCCAGGTCGGCGGGGCTGTTCGGGTGGTGGTCGGCCAGTTCGTTCAGGCGGCGGGAGTGCCAGAACCAGGCGGCCGCGAGGGCGGCCGGGCCGGGGGTTTCGAGCTGCTCGGGCTGGGTCACAAGGTCCAGCGCCAGGGCGGCGCCGGCGGCCAGGTAGTTGGCGCGGCCGGTGAGCTGGATCAGCCCGCGGCCCCGGTAGCGCCAGCCGTCACCGGAGGTGGCGGGGCCATTGCCGAGGCGGTTGGCGTAGACGGTGTTGGCCAGGCGCTCGGGCTGGTGGGCACACCGGGCGGCGGCCGCGGGGGTCGGGAACCGGCGGGGCCAGATGGCGGTGAGCCGGGTGGCGGTGTAGTCCAGGCGTTCGACCAGGGCGCAGAACTCGGCGCTTTCGTGGGTGATCTGGGCCAGGAAGGCGGCGAGGCGGGTGGGGGTGGTGATGGCGAAGCGGGCGAGGGCTGGCGTGAGGGCGGTGGCCCAAGCCTCGGGGGAGGGCAGGCGGGGGCGAGGGCGTGGAGGAGGGGTGGGGTGAGCATGGGGTCTCGGCGGTGCCGGTCGCGGGAATCTAGTCGATCGTGAGCGCGACCTTGGAACCATCGGCGTTAGGCAAGGTGTCAAACGGACCGATTGGGGTGGAAGTCGAGAATCCCTGGGTGAGTTGAGAATTGGGTGATCGAAGAACGGATTGGACATCGCCGACCACCCTCAGCTAGAGTCGCTCGTCGCTTGTGCACGACCGAGGTGCCTGGCAGCGCAATTATCGAAGGCCGATGGACTAATCGCGAGGTACTGGCACCCCTCGGTATGCCTTCGGCTGCTCTCAGAACTTCGCGCCACCAACACGAAAGTTAGGTAGAATCGCGTCGGTTGCTGGCTGCCACCGCGACGCTTCAGAAGGGAAGCTAACAGCCTCCAAAACCAGCTCGCGGCTGCTGTAAAGTTCAGACGTCGCGTGCGCGGCGGTTCGCCGGTTCACCTCCGCCACAGTTTCCGCACTAATCATTTCTCGGCCGGCCGGCCTATGCTGGCTCACCAAGAGGCATGCCTTCGGACTTAGCGGAAAGGTCGCTTCCATCCAAGGCGTGAGCCACCCAACTCCCAGCCACTCCGCCGGCTGGGGCTCGGTGGTGACTCGAACCAACGGCGCGTCCGAGGTTATGAACGCTGTGCCAGGAGGCGCGTCCAAGACGCGCCACTCGAAGCGATCGACATATTCCGCAATTCGAGGGGCTTGAGCCACCATCGACTGAAGGCTAAAGAGCGGATCGACCACGACGTCATACTCCCCCGAGAGGACGAACTTCCGAGCAGACTCGATGTCGATAGGCGGCCGCTTGCCGTCCTGCTGGTACGCCTGACGAACCGTCTGCACGAAATATTCCGGGCGCTCCGCGCTCATTCGCAGGATCTTCAACATCAGGTCGGCAGCAAGCCTCTCCACGAACCCTCGATACTTCGGCACGCGGGTCTCGAGAAGACCGAGGTAATATGCGAGACTGCCTCGCTCGACCTCGCCAAGCGCCCTCGGTTGCTTGCCGGCCGCGAGCGCTCGGGTCACTGGAATGGCAATCGACTCCACGTGGCCGAGTACATCCTCGATCACGTTGTCGGGCTTGCCCTCTACCTTTGCGGTGTAGTAGTCGGTCTTCACCGCCACCTTATGAGGCGCCCGCCGGAATGCTGCCTTGCTCTCCCGCTCGAGAACCCAAATGTAGGGCTCCTGACCGGCAGGGGTTTCAGGGTCCGTAAAGTCGGCCAGGTAGGCGCGTGTGATGTAGTGCTGCTTCATTGACGATCACCAGTGCCGGGGCGGCCGACATCAGGACCGAGTCGGCAGGAGTTTGCTGACGCCATCCGCCTCACTACAGGCACGGTCAACCGTGCATTCTCCCCACAACGATGACGTTGGGCTGGCCCAATGCGCCTGATCGCAGAAGCAGGACTTGAGCCCGCCGCGCGCTGATCTCATCCAGCCCAACTTCAGTCCTCACACCCTCCCCCGCCCCGCCCCCACCTCCGCCTGCCGTGCCAGCACCGCCACCATCCGATTCATCCCCACAAACCGCTCATCCTTGGTAAACCCCCGCGCATACCGAGCATAGATCTGCTGGATGATCACCGCCAGCTTGAACAGCCCGAACACGACGTAGAACCCCAGGTCCCCCACCTCCACGCCGGCGAGCCGGGCGTACTCCTCCGCAAACCGGGCCCGGGTCCACAGGTGGGGCGAGGCGGCGAGCCCCATGTAGACGGCCTGGAACTCGGGATCGTCCCCCGGCTCCAGGATATAGGCCAGCGCGGTGCCCAGGTCCATCAGCGGATCGCCCACCGTGGCCATCTCCCAGTCCAGCACCGCCTCCACCCGGCCCAGGTCGTCCTGCGCCAGCATGACGTTGTCGAACTTGAAGTCGTTGTGGATGACCGCCGCCCCCCGCTGGGCCGGCATGTTGGCCGCAAGCCACCGGGCCACGGCGTCCATGGCCGGGAGCTGGTCGGTCTCCGCCGCCCGGTACCGCTCGGTCCAGCCGGCCACCTGGCGGGCCACGTACCCCTCCGCCCGGCCAAATCCCTCGAGCCCGATCGTCCGGTAGTCCACCGCATGGAGCCGAGCCAGGGTGCCCACCATGGCCCGGCCCAGCCGGTCCCCAAGTTCGGGCGTGAGTGTGACACCGTCGGGCAACGACCGGCGGATCACCACCCCGTGCCGCCGCTCCATTAAGTAGAACGGCGCCCCGATGACCGACGGGTCCTCGCAGAGCAGCAGGGGCCGGGGCGCCGGCGGAAAGACCGGGGCCAGCGCCGTGAGGATCCGGAACTCGCGGCCCATGTCGTGGGCACTCTTGACCTGGTTCCCGAACGGCGGCCGCCGGAGGACGTAGTCGTACCCCGCCACCGTGACCAGGTAGGTGAGGTTGGAATGGCCGCCGCGGAACTGGCGGATGGTGGGCGCGGCGGAGAGACCCTGGTGCGCCTTGAGATAGGCGGCAAGGGCGGCCGGGTCGATTTCCTCGCCGGGGCGGACGGACTCGGCGTGGTCACGGACGGTCAAGATTCGGCCGGGCCTTCGAGAAATCGTAGTGCTTCTTGATCGGCTCCATAGTTCGGCCTAAAGATCATGGCTTGGGCCCGTTGCGGCTAGCCGGGGCTCTGGCTGATCGGGTACCTGGAAGCGGGCGGCAAAGGACCTGCTGCTCCGGGTACCGGTGACCTGAGTGCGGTAGTCCACGCTGGCGCCTGACCGGTCACACTTCGGTCGCCCGACCTGCGGGTGGGCCGCCCCAACTACGGCAACTCCCCCACCGCCGCCCGATACCGCTCCCGCAGCTCCCGCTTGAGGATCTTCCCCATCGTGCCGCTCGGCAGTCCGGGCACGATCATCACCCGCGCCACCCGCTGGATCTTGCCCACCCGCGCATTGGCCCACGCGCGGAGTTCATCCTCCGCCGCCCCCTGGCCGGCCCGCAAGGTCACGAACGCCACCGGCGTCTCGCCCCACCGGACCGACGGAAATCCCACCACCGCCACCTCGAACACCGCTGGATGGCCCTGGAGCACGCGCTCGAGATCGGCCGGGTAGATGTTGTACCCGCCCGAGATGATGAGGTCCTTCTTCCGGTCGGAAAGCCAGAGATAGCCATCCGGGTCGAGCCGGCCGATGTCCCCGGTGCGGACGTAGCGACGGCCCCGTTCGTCCGTCCACGCGACGGCCAGAGTGGCGTCCCCGCGACCATGATAGCCGGCCATCAGGGTGTTGGAGTGGCCGGCAATCTCGCCCTCATCGTCGCTGCCTAACGCCTTGCCCGCCTCGTCGAGGATCCTGACCAGGGCGGTGGGGAGGACCCGGCCCACCGAGCCCGGCTTGTCGTCGGGCACCGCGTGGATCGGGAGGAGGGTGAGGGTGCCGGTTTCGGTCTGGCCGTAGAGATCGAAGAAGGGGCCCGGCCAGACGTCCCGCACGGCGCGCTTGATGGTGACGCTGAGCGGCGCCCCCGCGCAGAGCTTGGTGCAGGGCCGGCCCGCCACCGTGGCCGGGAACCCGGGCGCGTCGACGATCCGGACCAGGGTGGCCGGCGCCACCCAGAGATGGTCGATCGGCTCGCGGGCCACGAGGTCCACCACCGCGGCACCGGCAAACTTCCGGGAACAGAAGAAGGTCCCGCCGGCCCAGAGCGTCACCATCAGGGAACTCAGGCCAAAATTGGAATAGAGCCCCACGGTCTGGAGCAGGTGCGAGCCGGCCTTGATGCCGAGTCCCGCGGAGAGACTGGCGGTGGCGGCGCTCCGGCCCTGCCAGGTCTGCGCGATGCCCTTGGGCGTGCCGGTCGTGCCGGAGCTGTAGATCAGGTCCGAGAGCCCGTTAGGCGGCAGCGCGCCGGGCACACCGCGGCCCGGGTCGGCGGCGAGCCAGTGGCCGGCCGCGTCCATCGGCACGAGGGGGAGCGGGTGGGATGGGCCCAACGCCTCACGCATCGCGGCGGCGAGCGGGGCGTGATAGTCGTCGTGAAAGACGATCGCGGTGCCGGAGTCGATGACCATGCGGGCCAGGGCGTCGGCCGCCAGCAGCCCGGGGAGCGGCACCGCCGCCACGCCGGCCAGCTGGCAAG
>JANXXJ010000090.1 GCA_025350665.1 Gemmatimonadota bacterium
TGGAACAGACCAACTACGGGACCCCGGAGTACATCGCCCGGAACCTCCTGGCCTACCCGGGCCGGCCGTTCTTCGAGTATGTCCTGGCCCGCCGTCTGGGGACCGGTGCCGATACCATGGTGACCGTCAGCGGCGGCCAGATTCCTCTGAAGCGGCTGGTGCTGCAATCCAGTTTCACCTCGACGGACACCGCCGACGCCGTTCGGCCTGACAGCGTCCGGGAAGTCCGCATCAACATCAGGGTCACCAACGGGAAGACCGGTTCCGACGAACGAACCAGAGACTTCTCCCAGATCTTCCAGGTGCCAAACAACGGCCTCCCGTCGCCCAATGTGTGCGGGCGCTCGCCATTTCCCCCGGCCAGCTTCACCGCCACGCCGGATCCGACGCCGGCCAGCGGCGTGATCAGGCTCGACTGGACCCGGTCACCGGACCACGGCGGCGGCGAGTACGATGTCCGCCAGTATGTGCTGTGGCAGCGCGACGACACGGCCACCGTGTGGCAGGACCCCTTGATGATGATCCGGGCCGACACGACCACGGCGTACCACGTGTCGATCGGCGGGCTCAATCCCGGGCAGACCTACAAATTCGGTGTGGCCGCACAGGACTGTACCCCGGCGGAATCATCGATTCTGATCTTGCAGTCGACCGCGACGCCGTAACGGCAGAGGAACCATGCGAAGCATTCGGAATGAGCGCGGTGTCGCGCTGATCCTTACCCTGCTGATCACGCTTGCCATCGCGGCCCTCGCGATCGGCGGCGTCATGATCGCCGGCAGCGGTACCCTGACCGCCAAGTTCTCGGCCAAGGAAGCGGCGCTCCACTCGCTCGCCGACGCCGGCCTCGAGGTGGCCCGGGACTCGATCAACCGGGTGCCGACGATTCTGCCCGACACCGGCTACATCCAGATCGTTCCCGCCAGCACCATCGTTGACGCCCAGGGCGGCGCGGTGACGGGCTACACGCGGACGGTCTACGCCGGCAAGACCGGTGGACGGACCGGCGGCCCCGCCACCGCAGGCCAGTACGGCAGCAACTACATCAGCATTGTCTCCGTCATCAACGATCCTCGTGGCGCGGTCGCGGCACGAAGGGGGTTGTTCAGCCAGGAATCGTGGTCCCGGTTCGCGGTGGCGATCAACAACTGGAGCGGGGGCGCGATGTACGGCTGCGGCGAGTCGCTCGCTGGCCCGGTCCACTCCAACAACAACATCAGTCTCCAGGGCGGCTGCTCCAGTCCCAAGATCGATTTCTTCGGCCCCGTCACGACCGTCGGCAGTGTCAGCAATACCAGCTCCGGCAACTTCACCAAGGGCCTGACCACGGGCGCCAGCCCGCTCGCGTGGCCCACCATCGCCCAGATCGGGACGATGCAGCAGTACGCCCAGGACGCGGACGCGGTCGGCGGCGACTATGATATCACCGGCGGCAACTCGGGAACCAACCGGCCCTGCGTTCGCCTCGACTTCCAGGTCCTCGACAGCAACCATGACGGGGTGATCCAGTGGGACGAGGGGTATGTCCGGGTCTTCAAGTGCCTGTCCGCGGTTGGCATCAATGACTCCTCCCTGCACTACGTGACCGGACGGCGCTGGGTCAACGTGCCGGCCACGATGGGCGGTGTTACGGTCGCCACCGACCCCAACATGCTCTCGCCGAATTGCGGCGGGATCGCCGGCGCTCGGGCCTGGACGACGGCCCGCCAGCTGTACAACAACATGAACGCGCTGGGCCGGACCGCGACCCAGATGCGGGACACGATCCGGGTGGCGCTCAACAGCGCCCAGCGGCGCTGCTATCTGGGGGGCGACCCGCGGCTGTTCACCGCTACCAGCGCTGACACCCTCCTTCAGGACTCGACCATCACCAAGGCCGGCCTGCCGGCGGGGTATGGCGGCCGGTGGATCCCGCGCCGGTCCGGCGCTCACTCATCGGTGACGACGGTCAAGAACAACATCGCTGCCGGCGGTGACGCCGAATACTGGATCCCCCTCGGCAAGAACGTGAACTTCAAAGGCGTGCTCTACGTCACCGGCGACGTCGCGATCAGCGGGCGGCTGCGGGGGCGCGTTTCGGTGGTTTCGACCGGCAACATCGTGCTGGCCGACGACTTCCAGTACTGGACGACGCCTGGAACCAACTGCACCGAAACCGGCGACATCTTCGGGGCCATCAGCGAGCAGAACATCGTCATCGAGGACAACAACCTCCAGACGCCGTTCAAGATCAACAACGCCTATGTCGGCGGCTTCGACGACACCTCGGCGTCCGCGAACTACCACATGTTCATGATCATGCTTGGCAACTGGGGTGGCGACATCCCCGGCATCCCGGTTTACACCGGGCCCGCCAGCCCCGCGATTCCGGCCGGCCTGCCTACCGCCTGCGCCGGGGCCCCGTCCGGCTGTATCCGGGTCACCGGCGGCATGGGCCTGGGACTGGTGGACTGGTGGACGTACTGGCCGACCGGCAGCGGCAACTCGTCGGGCTGGGCCGAGGCCCACTCCTACGACGTCTGCGGCGCCACCAATCCACCGCCGTACTTCCCCACGACCGGGCGGTACGTGAAGAGCCGGTACTACGAAGTAGATCCGGTGTGGCTCAATCAGCAGGGCATTGCGAGCTACTACCGGAATCTCCAGAGCCGCTAACCCGGACGGCGGCACTCGGGCGAGTGCCGCCTATCCGATGATCTGATCCCGGCGGGTCCCGACGCTCACATAGCGGATCGGGACCTCCGCCAGTTCCTGAAGCCGGTCTAGATAGACCCGGGCGGCCGTGGGCAGGGCGGCCAGGGTTCGCGCCCCGCCGGTATCAGTCTTCCAGCCCTCCATCATTTCATAGACCGGCGTGACCCGATCCAGCGCGGTCACGTCGGCCGGCATTTCATCGAGCCGCTCGCCGTCGAGCAGATAGCTGACCCCAACGGGAATCCGGTCGAAGCTGTCGAGCACGTCGAGTTTGGTCACCGCCAGGGCCGTCAGTCCGTTGACTCTGGCCGCGTACCGCACCACCACGGCATCGAACCACCCGCAGCGTCGAGGCCGCCCCGTGACGGCCCCGAACTCGTGGCCGATCCGGCGCAGCTCCTCCTCCATCACATCATCCGCCATGGTCGGCAGCGGGCCGTTTCCGACCCGCGTGGTATACGCCTTCACCACGCCGAGGACGCCATCGATCATGGTCGGTCCGATGCCGGCGCCGACTGATGCGCCCCCAGCCGTCGTATTGGACGACGTCACGAAGGGATAGGTGCCGTGATCGACGTCGAGCAGCGAGCCCTGGGCCCCTTCGAGCAGGATCCGTTTGCCCGCCTTGATGGCACGATGGAGAGCCAGACTCGTGTCCGCCGCCAGGGCCAGTAGCCGAGGCGCCACCCTGCGCACCAGGGCGACATGTTCATCGAGCGAGGCCCGCTCGGTCATCCCGGCCAGCGCCAACTGCTCGTTGGCCCGGCGGATCCGGTCGACCAGCAGAAGCTCGAGTGCGGCGAGGTCCCGGACGGCGCCGACCCGGATCCCCCGACGTCCGTACTTGTCCTCGTAGGCAGGCCCGATCCCGCGCTTCGTCGTCCCGATGTTCTGGCGCTTCTCTTCAGCCAGATCGAGCAGCTTGTGATAGGGCAACACCAGGTGAGCCCGGTCCGAAATGACCACCCGGCCTTCGGTCGCTATACCCCGCTCGGACAGCACGTCGAGCTCGGAGAAGAAGCTCTCCGGATCGAGCACGACGCCGTTCCCAAGCACGCAGGTCGTCGTCGGGTGGAGAATGCCGCTCGGAATGAGCCGGAGGATGAACTGGGAGTCGCCGATCACCACGGTGTGGCCGGCGTTCGCGCCGCCCTGATATCGGACTACAAAATCGGCGCCTTCCGAGATGACATCGACCAGCTTGCCCTTGCCTTCGTCGCCCCATTGGGACCCGACGACCACCAGGCATCGGACGTTGGCATCGAACATCAGCGTTTCCCTTTCGGCGGGCTGGCCGGGTCATCGTGGTCCCCGGCAATCGCCCGCGCGGTCTGAACGGAGATCACCCCGGCCTTGACCAGCTCGGCGGTGTGTTGCTCGTAGGTCTGCATTCCGGCCCGCCCGTATCCCCGAGCCATCTGGCTCTTCACTTCGACGACGCGGGACGGGTCTTTGAGGGCGTCGCGAATCGGGGCGGTGGCCAGCAGGAGCTCGACGGCAACAACCCGGCCTTCCCCATCCTTGCGGGGAAGAAGCTGCTGCGAAATGATCGCGGTCAGGGCCTCTGAAAACCGAACCCGGCCGATATCCCGCTCTTCACGCGGCAGCATGGCGTACACCTGCCCGATCGTGGTCATCACATCCGGCGTGGGCATCGCCCCGATCACGAGCCGACCGGTTTCGGCGGCCTTGATCACCGTGTCGAGTGTCTCCGCGTCGTGGATGTCTCCGACCACGATCACGTCGGGATCCTGGCGGAGGGCTGCCTTGACCCCGATACTCACGGACACCGTGTCGATGCCGACTTCGCGCTGGGTCACCGAACAGGTAATGTCCCGGTGGAGAAACTCGATCGGATCCTCGACGGTCACGATGTGGCGATGCTGGTGCTGGTTCATCTGGTGGAGCATGGCAGCCACCGTCGAGCTCTTGCCGCTTCCGCTGACCCCGGTCACGAGGACCAACCCCTGCCTCGCGTCCGTCAGCTGCCGGACGGCATCGGGAAGCCCAAGCTGCTCCAGCGTGGGTACCGCAAACGGAATGACCCGCATCACGATCATGAAGGACGAACGCTGGCGGAGCAGGTTGACCCGGAACCGCCCCACGCCCGGCAGCCCCCACGAGCAGTCGTAGTCGGTCAGCTGATCGAGACGGAGTCGATCCGCATCGGAGGACATCAGCTTGAGCGCGACGGCCCGGGTCTGTTCCGGCGTCAGTCGCTGTTTGGTAAGCGGAACGAGCTTGCCGTCGATCCGGGCCCGGAACAGATCGCCGGCCTTGATATGAAGATCGGAGGCCCCGCGATCGACCGCCGCCTTGATGATCCGTTCGATCGGTACGCCGGCCATATCAGCCTTGCCCCGTCATCGGCAGAAACCCCATCCGACGCTCCACACCAGCCATGGTGTCGAGCGCGATAGCCCGGGCCCGCTCGGCCCCTCGGGCGATGGCGCGATCGACTTGAGCCGGATCGGCCCTCAGCGCCTCGCCTCGCGCCCGGATCGGGGCGAACTCGCTATTGATACTCTCGGACAGAACCCGCTTGCAGTCGATGCAGCCCCAGCCCGCGGTCCGGCAATTCCGATCCACGGTCTGGACGGTCTCCGCCGACGAGAAGTGGCGGTGGAGCGTGAACAGGTTGCAGAGCTCGGGTGTCCCGGGGTCCTTTTTCGTCTGCCGGGCCGGGTCAGTCTTGGCCGGCCGGAGCTTCTCCCAGATCTGTTCCGCAGAATCGAAGATCCCGATCGTGTTCCCAAGGCTCTTCGACATCTTGGCCTCGCCGTCGAGGCCCATGATCCGCCTGGCCGGGGTCAGCAACGCCTGAGGCTCCGGAAGAAAGGGTGCCTCGGCCGAGAATTCGGCGTTCCAGGCGCGAGCGATCTCTCTGGACAGCTCCAGATGCTGGACCTGGTCCTCACCCACCGGCACCCGGTTGGCCCGATAGAGCAGGATGTCCGCTGCCTGCAGGACGGGGTACATCAGCAACCCCGCCGGCACCCGCTCCATCCGCTGTGACTTATCTTTGAACTGAGTCATTCGTTCCAGTTCGCCGACCCCGGTGACGTGGGTGAAGAACCACATCAGCCTGGTGTGTTCGGGTACGTGTGACTGGGCGAAGATGATCGACCGTTCGGGATCGAGTCCGGCGGCCATCAGCGATACGAGCATCTCGCGGGTTCGGCCGGCCAGGGCCGCCGGATCGTACTTGGCCGTCAGCACATGCAGATCGACGGCACAGTAGAGGCACTCGTACTGGTCCTGGAGCGCGACCCAGTTCTTGACCGCGCCGAGCCAGTTGCCGATGTGCAGCTCCCCGGTGGGCTGAATGCCCGAGAATACTCGATCCATAGCTCGAACGGTCGGCTCCTTCGGGTGATCCGGGGGTGTCATGGGCAAGCTAGCCACCCGGAGAATCACTCGCAAGATGAAATGTTCCTTGGACTTACTGCGTTTGGCGACGGTGGCGGCGGCCCGCGCGGGCGAATACCTTCGGACCGTCCGCCGGCCCCGCGATCCGGCCGCATGGACGATGAAAGGCCAGAACGATTTCGTCACCCAGGCGGACCGGGACTCCGAAGAGATCATTCGCGGGATTCTGCTCAGTGGCGAGCCCGGATCGACCGTTCTGGGCGAGGAATTCAGCCCGGACGCCTCTCGGACGGGCCTGGTCTGGGTCGTGGACCCGATCGACGGCACGGCGAATTTCATCCACGGATTCCCAGCCTATGCCGTCTCAATCGCCGCCGAGATTGATGGTGTGCTCCAGGCGGGGGTCGTCCTGGCGGTCGAGACGAACCAGCTCTATCACGCCACCAAGGGGAGTGGGGCGTGGCTGGATGAACAGCGGCTCGCGGTGTCGCCCATCGGCGATCCGAGCCATGCCCTGATCGGCACCGGCTTCCCATTCAAGCACGTCGACCTGCTGCCCCGGTACCAGCGGCAGTTCGCCCGGGTGACGCCGGCAACCGCCGGCATTCGGCGGGCCGGCTCCGCGGCGCTGGACCTCGCCTGGGTGGCGAGTGGCATTTTCGACGGCTTCTGGGAGCTGGTGCTGGCGCCGTGGGACGTCGCGGCGGGGGTACTGCTGGTGAGGGAGGCGGGCGACGTGGTGACCGACCTCAGCGGCCGCAGCGTCGAGGCAGAACAGGGGCCCTTGGTCGCCGGGAACCCCGCGATTCAGCCGTGGCTCCTCGCCACGGTCACCCACCCGGACGACGCCTAACGTCCGTCGGTCAGGATTCTCGGCCCGTCCCTGGTCACGGCCACCGTGTGCTCGAAGTGGGCCGCCAGCGACCCGTCCGCGGTCACCACGGTCCACTTGTCGGCGAGCATCTTGGTCTTGTAATCACCGATCGTGATCATCGGCTCGATCGCGATGGTCATTCCCTCGAGCAGGCGCTCCCCCCGCTTGGGTTTGCCATGGTTGGGCACCTGGGGGTCCTCGTGCATCTTCGTCCCGACCCCATGGCCGACGAGCTCCCGGATCACGCCGTAGCCTTCGGCCTCGGCGACGGCCTGAACCGCGTGGCCGATATCACCGACATGATTGCCGAGCCGAGCCTGCTCGATGCCGGCAGCCAGAGCGCGCTCCGTGGTGTCCAGGAAGTGCTGGGTCTCTGGCGCGATCTTCCCCACCGCCACGGTGATCGCACTGTCGGCATGGAAACCGTCAATGCAGACGCCACAGTCGAGACTCACGATGCTGCCTTCGCGAAGGACTCGCTTCGGCGACGGAATGCCGTGCACGACCTCTTCGTTGACGGAGATGCAGAGGCTTTTGGGAAAACCGTACAGGCCCTTGAACGAGGGCTTGGCGCCCTTGTGGCTGCGAATGAACTTTTCGGCTTCGCGGTCGAGATCTTCGGTCGTGATGCCTGGTTTCACCATTTCGCGGCAGCGTTCGAGGGTGGCGTGGTTGATCCTGCCGGCCCGGGCCATGGTGTCGATCTCGCGGGGGGACTTGAGGGTGACCATGGTCGGAAAATAGCCGCCTTAGCGCCCCACGGCGTCGCGGACCTGTCCGGCGATCCCGTCCACGGTGCCGACGGCCGGGATCCGGGTCACCCCGCCTCGCGCCTCGTACCAGGCCAGCACCGGCGCGGTCTGCTCCCGGTAGGCCACCAACCGGCGCTGGACGGCCGCTGGATCGTCATCGGCCCGCCCCTCGATGGTGCGCCGCTTTTCCAGGCGCCCGAGGATTTCCTGGTCGGTCACGTCGAAGAAGATCACCATGTCGATCTTCCGCCCGATCCCGGCGAGCAAAGCCGCCACGCCCTCGGCCTGGGGAATGGTCCGGACCACGCCGTCGAAGATGACGCCCCTGGCACAGGAGGGCTTGGCAAGCTCCTCGCCCACGATCCCCATGATGATCTCGTCGCTCACCAGGGCGCCGGATTCCATCACGGCCTTGGCCTTGAGTCCGAGGGGCGTGGCGTTCTTCACGGCGTCGCGGAGCAGATCACCCGTGGCCACTTTCGGGATCCCGAGCCGCCCGGCCAGCAGGACCCCCTGGGTCCCCTTGCCCGCGCCAGGCGGCCCCATCAGCAGAATGTCCATGAAGCATCCTTCCTAAATAACCGAGGGCGGACTTACGCCCGCCCCCACCTGCTCCGAACCATCCCGAGTTCCTCCTCACTCCTCACTACTCACTCCCTAAATGAACCGCTGCTGACGACCGCGGAACTTGACCCGGCCGGTCTTCATGAAGCTGTCGTATTTCCGGAGCGTCCGGTGCTGCTCGATCTGGGCGATAGTATCCAGCAGCACGCCGACCACGATCAGGACCGAGGTCCCGCCGAAGTTCGACTGGAATCCGAACCGGCGGCTTACGACCGTCGGGATCAGAGCGATCAGCGCCAGGAACACCGAGCCCGGCAGGGTGATCCGGCCCAGCACCTGGTCGATGTAATCGGCGGTGGCTGAGCCCGGCTTGACCCCCGGGATGAAGCCGCCCTGCTTTTTCAGGTTCTCCGACAGATCGACCGAATTGAAAATGATCGAGGTGTAGAAGTAGCTGAAGAGCACCACCATCACGGCGAAAATGATATCGTACGGCCAGTCGCCGGGCGTGAAGAGCTGCGAGATCTCGAGGAGCGTCTCGTTCCGCGTGAACTGGGCGATGGTGCTCGGCATGATGATGATCGTCTGGGCGAAGACGATCGGCATCACGCCGGCGGTGATCAGGCGGATCGGGATGAACGTCTTCTGGCCCTCACGGACCCGGCCTCGTCCCATGACTTTTCGAGGGATCTGGATCGGGATTCGGCGAGCGGCGATGGTCATGGCCACGACCGCGGCGATGGCGCCAAGCGCCAGAACGACGATCACGATCGCGCCACCGACCGAGGTGGCGCCGGTCCGGATCCGATCCACCAACTGGAAGGTCGAGGGCCAGAGCCGCTCGATGATCGAGATGGCGATCAGCAGGCTCATCCCGTTCCCGATGCCCCGCTCCGTGATCTGCTCACCCAGCCACATCATGAAGATGGCGCCGACGGTCAGCGTGAACCACATCGTCAGCCGGGCGGCAAAGCCCGGGTGGGTGATGGCGCCGGGGATCGACTCGGTGAACGCCGTGAAGGTGATGGCCTGTGAGAAGGCGATCGCGATCGTCATGTACCGGGTCCACTGGGTCAACTTCTTCTTGCCATCTTCGTCCTTCTGCATCTTGCTCACGGTCGGGAAGATTCCGCCGAGGAGCTGAAAGATGATGGACGCCGAGATGTACGGCATGATGCCGAGGGCGAAGATCGTGGCCCGGTAGAGGCCGCCGCCCAGGGTGTCATACAGCTGGAAGAACGTGCTGGTGCCTGAATTGTTGTTGATGAACGCCTGGAGGGCGTCCACGTTCACGCCGGGCGCCACGATGTGCGCGCCGATCCGGTAGATCAGGATCGCGATCAGGGTGAACGAGAGCTTCCGCTTCAGCTCATCGTCGATCCCCAGCGAGGGGAGCTGGGCCGCCGGACTGGTCACCTTACGCCTCGACTTTACCGCCCCGAGCCTCGATCTTCGCCTTGGCCTGGGCGGACAGGGTGATCCCGCGAACGGTGAACGCCCGGGGGGCCTCGCCGGTGGCAAGGAGCTTGATGGGCGCGTCGGCCTTCTTGACCAGGCCAGCCGCCACCAGGGTCTCAGGATTCAGATCATCCCCGGTCAGCTTCTCGAGCTGGCGGAGATTGACCACCTGGGCCGTCTCCTTGAACGGGTTGGTGAAGCCACGCTTCGGCAGTCGCCGGTACATCGGCATCTGCCCGCCTTCGAACCCGGGGTTGGTCGAGCCGCCGGTCCGGGCCTTGTGACCCTTGTGACCCTTGCCCGACGTCTTGCCGATGCCGCTACCGATGCCGCGCCCGATCCGCTTCCGCGGGACGTTGCTGCCCTTGGCCGGCTTCAGGTTGGACAGCGTAATCTTGTCCGCCATTTCCCATCTATCCTTTCAGAACGGGCCACCCTCCGCCCATCTGCCGTGTCGTCTGACTGAGGCCCTCAGGCCGGCGAAATCTCGATCATGTGGCGGACCTTGAACAGCATTCCGCGGATCGACGCATTGTTCACTAGCTCGACTTCAGCCTGGTGATTGTGAAGTCCGAGCGACGCGAGCGTGCGCCGCATCGTCTCGGCATGGCCGATCGCCGACCGAATCTGCTTGACGCGGATCCGCTTGGCGTCCTGTTCGCTCGGGATCGTGGCCGCATGGTAGGCCGGGCCCTGACGCCCGACCGCCGGATTCCGTCCCATGGTTACCCCTCCTGCCGCGGCTTGTAGGCGATGGCACTGACTTCGATGCCACGCTCCCGCGCAATCTGCTTGACCGACACCAGAGACCGAAGCCCCTGAATGGTGGCCCGCACCATGTTGTGCGGGTTGTTCGAGCCCAGGCTCTTGGTCAGAATATCACTGATCCCGGCGCACTCGAGGACCGCGCGGACCGCGCCACCAGCGATGACGCCGGTACCGGTCGCGGCCGGCTTGAGCAGCACGTTGCCGGCGCCGTGATGGCCGATCACCTCGTGCGGGATGGTCGTGCCCGTGCGCGGAATCTCGGTCATGGAACGCTTGGCCGCATCAACGGCCTTGCGGACCGCTTCCGACACCTCGTTCGCCTTGCCCGTCGCAAATCCGACCCGGCCCTTGCCGTCGCCCACCGCCACGAGGGCGTTGAACGAGAAGCGCCGGCCACCCTTCACGACCTTGGCAACCCGGTTGATGTCGACGACCTTCTCGACGAACTCGCTCGGCGCGTCGCGGTCCTTGCGATCGCGATCGCCGCGACCCCGCCCGCCCCGTTCGCCGCCACGGCCGCCGCCGCCAGCGCCACCGCGTCGGCCCCGGGCACCGCGTTCATTCGTCGTCTCGGTGCTTTCGCCCGAGGGAACATGTGGTTCGGTCATTTAGAACTCCAATCCGCCTTCGCGAGCGCCGTCGGCGACCGCCTTGACTCGCCCGTGATACCGGAAGCCGGCCCGGTCGAACACCACCTTCGCGATGCCGGCCGCTTTGGCCTTGGACGCGATGAGCTTCCCCGTGGCCTTGGCCTTCGCCACCTTGCCCTGCCCATCGAGTGCGAGGCCGTCGCTCTGATCGGAAGCCCCCATGAGCACCACACCCTTGTCGTCGTCGACGAGCTGGGCATAGATGTGCTTGAGTGACCGGAAGACGACCAAGCGCGGACGTTCGGGCGTACCAGACACTTTTTTCCGGACGCGCAGGTGCCGCCGGTAACGGTGCTCCTCGCGGGTCTTCGGTGCGTGAATCGGGCGCATCGGTTACTTCGCTCCTGTCTTGCCGGCTTTGCGGCGGACCCGCTCACCCTGATACCGGACCCCCTTGCCCTTGTAGGGCTCGGGCGGCCGGAAGGCGCGAATTTCCGCGGCCACCTGGCCAACCATTTCTTTGCTCGGTCCCGAGATCCGCACCAGGGTCGGGTTGTCCAGCACGAACTTGATCCCGGCCGGGGCATCAACCTTGACCTGGTGCGAGAAGCCGAGGCTCAACGTCAGCCCCTTCGGCGACATTTCAGCCTTGTAGCCGACGCCCTGGATCTCGAGCACCTTCTCAAAGCCCTTCGAGACGCCCTCGACCATGTTGGCGACCAGGGTCCGGGAGAGACCATGCAACGCCTTGTGCATGTTCTCCTCGCTCGGACGGCTCACCAGCACCTCGCCGTTCTCGAGCTTGAGCTTCATCGCCGGATGCAGCGCCCGGCTCAGTTCGCCCTTCGGGCCCTTGGCCGTGATGACGCTGCCGTTGACCTGGACGGTGACGTCCTTCGGCACCGGCACCGGCTTTCTTCCAATCCGCGACACGGTGACCTCCTACCAGATGACCGCGAGGAGTTCACCGCCCAAGTTGGCGGCCCGGGCATCACGGTCGCTCATCAACCCCTTGGGGGTCGAGACGATCGCCATGCCGAGGCCGTTCTTGACGCGGGGAATCTCGCGGCTCTTGACGTAACGGCGGAGACCCGGCGACGACATTCGCTTGAGCTCACGAATCACCGGCTGCTCGTTGTGATAGCGCAGGGTGATTCGGAGCAGACCGCGAGGGCCGTCCTCCAGGACTTTGTAGTCCGCGATGTAATGGTTGGCGTGAAGAAGACGCGCCAGCTCGGCCTTGAGCCGAGACGACGGCATCTCCACCCGACGTTGTCCCGCTGAGGCACCATTGCGGATCCGGGACAGCATATCCGCGACAGGATCTGTCATGCTCATGCTCGATCCCTTCCCTTACCAGCTCGCTTTGCGCACGCCGGGGAGATGTCCCCGAAGCGCGAGTTCCCGGAAGCACAGACGGCACAGTCCGAATTTGCGCAGCACCGCGCGGGCTCGCCCGCAACGCTGACAGCGCCGGACCCGCCGGGCCTTGAACTTCGGCACCCGCTTGGCGCGCTCGATCCAACAGGTTTTCGCCATATATCTTCTCCGCCTAGGCCAGGGCCGGTTTCGGGGTCTCGCCCCGGAACGGCCAGCCGAATTCCCTGAGCAGCGCGAGCGCGAGATCGTCCCGCCCGGCCGTCGTCACGATCGTAATGTCCATCCCGTGGACCTTGTCGACCTTGTCATAGTCGATTTCCGGGAAGATCAGCTGTTCCTTGATGCCGAAGGAATAGTTGCCCCGTCCGTCAAAGCTCCGGATCGGCAGGCCGCGGAAGTCGCGGGTCCGCGGCACCGACAGCGAGATGAAGCGATCGAGGAACTCATACATCCGCGGGCCGCGCAGCGTGACCATCACGCCGACCGGCACCCCTTCGCGGAGCCCGAAGTTCGCAATCGACTTCTTGGCGCGCGTCACCACCGGCCGCTGGCCGGCGATCGCCACCATCTCGTCCAGCAGGGCCTCGAGGGCCTTCGGATTCTTGCTCGCTTCGCCCAGGCCGACGTTCAGCACGATCTTGACGATCCGCGGAATCTGCATCGGATTCTTGAGCCCGAGCTGCTGCTGCAGCCGGGGCCGAACCGTCTTGGTGTAGTAGGTCAGCAGCCGCGGCGTGCCGTCGACCACCTTCGGAGACGGATCCGTCGCGCCCTGCGGCGTCTTGGCACCCTTGCCCCCGCTCTTGCCGCCCTTCGGCGGAGCCCCGGCGCCCTTCGGGGGCGCCTTCGTCGCTTTCGCCTCAGCCATCGTTACCGGTTCCTCGCGATCGACTGCCCGGACTTCACGGCGATCCGCTCAACCGTGCCGTCCTGGTCTCTCTTCCGCCGAATCCGGGTCGGCTCACCCGTCTTGGGATCGATCAGCATCACGTTGGAGTGATGGACCGGCGCGGGCCGCTCCACGATCCCCGATTGCTGGTTCTGATTGGTCGCGCGCAGATGGCGCTTGACCAGGTTCAATCCCTCGAGCGTCACGCGACCGGTCTTCGGAAACACCCGAAGGACCCGCGCCCGCTTTCCTTTGCTGGCACCCGAGATCACCTGGACCGTATCGCCCTTGGTGATCGGGATCTTGACCCGCTCGACCGTCTTGGGGCCGAGCTTCCGGCGCGCCTTGCGGTGGACCAGAATCCGCATACTAGATGACCTCCGGCGCGAGCGAGACGATCTTCATGTACTTCTTCTCGCGCAGTTCGCGGGCGACCGGCCCGAAAATCCGGGTCGCCCGGGGTTCGCCCTGATCGTTGATGAGCACGACGGCGTTCTCGTCGAACCGGATGTAGGAGCCGTCCTTGCGGCGGGTCTCCTTGGCCACCCGGACGATGACCCCGCGGGCCACCTCGCCCTTCTTCACCTGACCGGTGGGAATCGCGTCCTTGATGGCCACGATCACCACATCGCCCAAGCCGGCGTAGCGCCGCTTGGAGCCGCCTAACACACGGATCACAAGGGCCTTGCGAGCCCCACTGTTGTCCGCCACTCGAAGAATCGTTTCCTGTTGGACCATAGGTGCCTCCCGGCTACTTCGCCCTCTCCACGATCTCGGTGACCCGCCACCGGACCGTCTTGGCCAACGGACGAGTCTCCATCACCCGCACCGTGTCACCCGCCTTGGCGTCCATCTCGTTGCGAGCCTTGATCGTCTTCTGCCGGGTGATCTGCTTCCCGTACACCGGGTGCGAGAAACGCCGCTCCAAGGTGACCGTCACGGTCTTGGTCATCTTGTCGCTCTTCACGACGCCGGTCCGGGCCTTCCGCCGGTTCCGCGCCTCCGTGCTCAGTTCGGTCACTTGGTCCCTCTTTCCTTCTGCGTCAGCATCGTCTTGATCCGGGCGATGTCCCGCCGACGGGTCCGGAACTGGATCGGATTCTCGACCGCCTCCGTAGCGGTCCGGAACCGGATCCGGAACTGTTCTTCTTCGACCTCGGCGAGCTTGGCGGTGAGTTCCTCGACCGTCATCTGCGCCAGATCGGTTGCTTTGAGCCCCTTCATCCTAGTGATCCTCCCGCTTCACGACCCGCGTCTTCACCGGAAGCTTCGAGGCAGCCAGGGCGAAGGCCTGCTTCGCGACATCGAGCGGCACACCCTCCACCTCGAACAGGATCCGGCCCGGCTTCACCACCGCCACCCAGCCTTCGGGGTTGCCCTTGCCGGAACCCATGCGGGTTTCGGCCGGCTTCTTGGTGATCGGCTTGTCCGGAAACACCCGGATCCACATCTTGCCGCCGCGCTTCATCGCCCGGGAGATCGCGATACGCGACGCCTCAATCTGCCGGTTCGAAACCCAGCCGGGTTCGAGCGCGGCAAGGGCGTACTCACCAAAGGCGATCGTGCTGCCCCGGTACGCGATTCCCCGCATCCTGCCCTTGAACTGTTTGCGGAACTTGACCCGCTTCGGTGACAACATCGATTTAGGCCCCCGTGCTATACGTCTTGCCGCCGACGTCTTCCACAACCTCGCCGCGGAAGATCCAGACCTTGACGCCGATCGCGCCGTAGGTCGTCTTGGCCGTGCTGGTCGCGTAGTCGATGTTCGCCCGCAGCGTGTGGAGCGGAACCCGACCTTCATGGTATTTCTCGGTCCGGGCGATTTCGGCGCCGCCAAGGCGGCCCGACAGCCGGATCCGGATGCCCTGGGCGCCCATCCGCATCGCGGCCTGCACCGCCCGCTTCATCGCGCGCCGAAACGAGATCCGCTGCAGCAACTGGTGGCTGATGTTGTCCGCCACGAGCTGCGCCGAAATTTCGGGCCGCTTGATCTCCTCGACGTTGATCGCGGCTTCCTTCGAGGTCAGCTGGGCGAGCTCGTCGCGCAGCTTGTCGACCTCGGTGCCCTTCTTGCCGATCACCACGCCCGGACGACCGGTGTGCACCGTCACGGTGACCTTGCCCGGCCGCCGCTCGATATGGATCTCGGCGATCGCCGCGTGCCCCAGCCGCGTCATCAAGTACTTGCGGATCAGCTCGTCTTCCTTGAGCAGTGCCGGCATTTCCTTGTTGGCGTACCAGCGCGACAGCCACGGCTTGACGATCCCGAGCCGGAACCCGATCGGATTGGTTTTCTGACCCATCGACTACTCCTTGCTCCGCACGTGGATCTCCACGTGGCTCGTCCGCTTCTTGATCGGGGTCGCCCGGCCCTGCGCCGCCGCGTGGATCCGCTTGAGCGGGGTCCCGCCGTTGACGATGGCCTTGGCGACGACGAGCACGTCGGCGTCGAACCGTTCGTTCTCCGCCATGGCCTTCTGCTCGGCGTTCGACACCGCGCTCTTCAAGGTCTTGGCGATCTGTTTGGCCGCGAGCCGCTTGTTGAACTTGAGAATCGCGAGCGCTTCATTGACGTCCTTGCCCCGGATCAGATCGATCACGAGCCGCATCTTGCGCGGGCTCTGGCGGACGTGCCGCTGGATTGCGTGTCCCTGAGACATGGTCACTCCGGCTTCGCCTTCTTGTCCGCCACCAGCTTGCCGCTGTGGCCCTTGAAGACGCGGGTCGGCGAGAACTCGCCCAGCTTGTGGCCCACCATGTTCTCCGTGACGTACACCGGCACGAACTTGTTGCCGTTGTGGACGCCGAAGGTGTGACCCACGAACTCGGGCAGAATCGTGCTCGCCCGGCTCCACGTCTTCACCACCTGCTTGCCAGTCTTCGAGTTCAGAACCTGCACCTTCTTGAGCAGGGCCTCCTGAACATAGGGTCCCTTCTTAATGCTGCGTCCCATTATCCGTTCCCCCCGCCCGTCGCCTTGCCACGCTTGCGACCGCGGACGATCAACCGAGTGGAAGCCTTCTTCGGGGCCCGGGTCTTGACACCTTCCGGCTTACCCCACGGCGACACCGGCGGACGACCGCCGGAACTCTTGCCCTCACCACCGCCGAGCGGGTGGTCAACCGGGTTCTTGGCGACACCCCGGACCTTGCCCCGACGCCCGAGCCAGCGGGTCTTGCCTGCCTTGCCCCTCGACAGCAACTCGTGCTCTGAGTTACCGACTTCGCCGATCGTGGCCAGGCAGCGCGCACTCACCATCCGCATCTCGCCGGACTTGAGCCGGACGGTGACGTACCCGCCCTCCCGCGCCATCACCTGAGCGTACTGGCCGGCGCTGCGGGCGACCTCGCCGCCCTTGCCGATCTTGAGCTCGATGTTGTGCACGTTGGTGCCGAGCGGAATCTCACCCAGCGGAAGGGCGTTGCCGTTCCGCGCGTCCGTGCCGGGACCGCTCATCACCGTGTCGCCCTGCTTGAGGCCGACCGGATGGAGGATGTAGCGCTTCTCGCCGTCGGCGTACACCAGAAGGGCGATCCGCGCCGTGCGGTTCGGATCGTATTCGATGTGCGCCACCTTGGCCGGAATCCCGAACTTGTTCCGCTTGAAGTCGATGATCCGGTAGTGCTGCCGGTGCCCGCCACCGATGGCCCGCATCGTGACGTGACCGAGATTGTTCCGGCCGCCAGACTTCTTCTTCGGCTCCAAGAGCGACTTTTCCGGCGTCGAGCGGGTGATTTCCGCGAAATCGGAAACCGAACGGAAACGCGTCCCCGCGGACGTCGGCCGATATTGCCGAGTACCCATCTTAGCCCTCGAATACGGCGATCGAGTCGCCGTCCTTCAGAGTGACGATCGCCTTCTTCCAGGCTTCCGTCTTCCCGCGGGTCCGACCACGCACCACCTCGTTGCGGCGCATCTGCATGGTCCTGACCCGCGTCACGGTCACCCCGAAGAGCTTCTGCAATGCTTCCCGGACATCATGCTTCGTGGCGTTGACCGCCACCTGGAAGGCATACTCTTTCCGGAGCTGGTACGCCGCCGAACTCTTTTCCGTCACCAGCGGCTTGATCACGATGTTGTGAAGGGTTGCCATTACTTACTTCCCTTCTTCTTCGGCGCGGCCTTCTTGGCCGGCGCCTTCTTCTCGCCCTTGGGAGCCGCGGCCTTCTTGGCCGGCGCCTTCTTTTCCGCCTTGGGCCTTGGAGTGGCGGCCGTTGCCGTCTTCTTCGTCGTGGTCTTCTTGGCCGCCGGCCGCTTGGCCGGCTTCGGGGCGGGAGCGTCATCGGCCCCGTCGGCGGCGACCGCGGCGACTTCGTCGGTAAATGCGCCGCGCTCGATCACCACCGTGTCAGACCACAGCACGTGGTAGGTGGCGACATCCGCGTACGGCATCACGTCCACTGTCGGCAGATTCCGGCCGCTCAGGTAGACGTTCTTCTTGATGCCATGCGTCAAGACCAGCACCTTTTTCCCCTCAAGGCCCATGGCCTCGAGCAGTCCGGCGAGCTTCGCGGTCTTCGGCGAGCCGAAGTCCACCGTATCCACCAGCAGCAGCGCGCCTTCCCGGGCCCGGGCGTTCAGCGCGGAGCGGCGGGCAAGATGCTTCTGCTTCTTCGGCATGTCCTGCGTGTAGTCGCGCGGATGAGGGCCGAAGGCAACGCCACCGCCGGGCCAGTGCGGAGCGCGGGTCGTGCCCTGACGGGCCCGGCCGGTCCCCTTCTGTTTCCACGGCTTCTGGTTGCCGCCGGTGACCCATCGGCGGGTCTTGGTCGAATGGGTGCCCTGACGTTGATTGGACAGGAACACCTTCACGGCCTGGTGCATCACCGGCTCGTTCACGGTCCCGTCGAAGTAGTCAGCTGGAAGTGCGAGCGTGCCGCTTTTCTTCCCGTTGGCCCCGAACACAGGTGCCTCAATCATGGCGGCTCCGCCCTCCCTGCTTGGCCACGGTCACGATGCCGTTCTTGGCACCCGGAATCGCCCCGCGCACGAACAGCAGGTTCCGATCGGCGTCCACCCGAACGACCTTGAGGCCGAGTTCGGTGTGACGGCGGTCGCCCATGTGACCAGGCATCCGCTTGCCCTTAATCACGCGGGAAGGATCCGTACCGGCGCCGATCGAACCGGGCTTCCGGTGCCGGGTATTGCCGTGCGAGCCCGGGCCGCCGCCGGAGCCGTACCGGTGGACGACGCCCTGGAAGCCCCGGCCCTTCGACTGGCCGGTGACCTTGACCCAGTCACCCGCGGCGAAGATACCGACGGTCACGGTATCACCCTGCTTCGGGGACTCTCCGTTGACATCGAATGTCCGCACGACGCTCGGCGCCGTGGTCAGACCGGCCGCTTTCGCGTGCCCGAGTTCCGCCTTGAGGGTGCGCTGGGCGCGCTTCTCACCGAAGCCGAGCTGCACGCCACCCTCGCGGACCTGGAGGACCCGACAGGGACCAGCCTCGATCACGGTCACCGGAACCGATGAGCCGTCATCGATGAAGACCCGAGTCATCCCCACTTTTCGTCCAATCAATCCAGCCGTCATCGCTACTCAACCTTGATTTCGACGTCGACGCCCGCCGGCAAATCGAGCTTGGTCAACGCATCCATCGTCTGGGGACGGGAGTCGTTGATATCGAGAAGCCGCTTATGGGTCCGGAGTTCGAACTGCTCCCGGCTCTTCTTGTCGATGTGCGGGCTCCGGAGCACCGTCCATCGTTCGATCTTCCGCGGCAGCGGAATCGGCCCCGCCACCGTCGCGCCGGTCTTCTCGACCGCCCGCGCGATGTCGGCCGCGGCCTGATCCAGCACCGCGTGATCGAAAGCCTTGAGCCGGATACGGATCTTACTGGCCATGTCTGCCCCTTACTTCAGGATCTTGGTGACGACGCCGGCGCCGACCGTGCGGCCCCCCTCGCGGATCGCGAATCGGAGGCCCTCATCCATCGCGATCGGCGTGATCAACTCGATCTTCATCTGAATGTTGTCCCCCGGCATCACCATCTCCACCCCCGCCGGCAACTCCACGTTCCCCGTCACATCCGTCGTCCGAAAATAGAACTGCGGCCGGTACCCCTTGAAAAACGGCGTGTGCCGCCCGCCCTCGTCCTTCGTCAACACGTACACTTCCGCGTCAAAATGCGTGTGCGGCGTGATGCTCCCCGGCTTCGCCAGCACCATCCCCCGCTCGATTTCCGTCTTCTCCACGCCCCGCAACAAGAGCCCGGCATTGTCCCCCGCCACGCCCTCATCCAGCAGCTTGCGGAACATCTCCACCCCCGTCACCACCGACTTCTTCTCGCTCCCGAACCCGATCAAGGCGATTTCCTCCCCCACCTTGATCTTGCCCCGCTCGATCCGCCCCGTCGCCACCGTCCCCCGCCCGGTGATCGAGAACACATCCTCCACCGGCATCAGGAACGGCTTGTCCACTTCCCGCACCGGCTCCGGAATGAACGTGTCCAGCGCGTCGTACAGCTCCTGCAACTTCGCCACCCACTTCGGGTCGCCCTCGATCGCCTTGATCGCCGAGCCCCGGATCACCGGCGTGTCGTCCCCCGGATAGTTGTACTTCGTCAGCAACTCCCGCACTTCCAGCTCCACCAGATCGAGCAACTCCTCGTCCTCGACCAGATCGCACTTGTTCAGGAACACCACCACCGACGGCACGTTCACCTGCCGCGCCAGCAGGATGTGCTCCCGCGTCTGCGGCATCGGCCCGTCCACCGCGCTCACCACCAGGATCGCGCCGTCCATCTGCGCCGCCCCGGTGATCATGTTCTTCACGTAGTCCGCGTGCCCCGGGCAGTCGACGTGGGCATAGTGCCGCTTCGCCGTCGAGTACTCCACGTGGCTCGTCGCGATCGTCAGGATCTTCGTCGCGTCCCGCCGCCCCTGCGACTCCGACGCCTTCGCCACCTGATCGTACGGGATGTACGTCCCCCACCCCTTTTCCGCCGACCCCTTCGTCAACGCCGCCGTCAACGTCGTCTTCCCGTGGTCGACGTGCCCGATCGTACCCACGTTCACATGCGGCTTGGTCCGCTCGAATTTCGCTTTGCCCATGAGTCCATTCTCCCTGGTCTGCCGTCATCCTCGAGGGCGGGCTGACGCCCGCCCTTACGGAATTATTTCTTGGTCTTCGCCACGATTTGCTCTTCGACCGCCTTCGGCACCTGCTCGTAGTGGTCGAATTGCATGGTGTACACCGCCCGGCCCTGGCTCATGCTGCGGAGCGTGGTCGAATAGCCGAACATCTCGGACAGCGGCACTTCGGAGGCGACCACCTGCGCGTCGCCGCGCTGGGTCATGCCACCGATCTTGCCGCGGCGGCCGGACAAGTCGCCAATCACATCGCCCAGATAGTCCGCCGGCGTGACGACTTCGACTTCCATGATCGGTTCGAGAATGATCGGCTTGGCCTGACGGCAGGCCTCCTTGAACGCCATCGATCCGGCGATCTTGAACGCCATTTCCGACGAATCGACGTCGTGGTAGCTGCCGAACACCAGCGACACACGAACGTCGACCACCGGGTAGCCGGCCAGGACGCCATTCTCCAGCGCTTCCTTGATGCCCGCTTCAACCGGCTTGATGAACTCGCGCGGGATGGTACCGCCGACGATCTTGTCCTCGAAATGGAAGCCCGTGCCCGGCTCCGCCGGCTCGAGATCGATGACCACGTGGCCGTACTGGCCCTTGCCGCCCGACTGCCGAATGAACTTGCCTTCGATGTCCGTGACCTTCTTCTTGATGGTCTCGCGGAAGGCCACCTGCGGACGACCGACGTTCGCCTCGACCTTGAACTCCCGCTTCATCCGCTCGACCAGGATCTCCAGGTGGAGCTCGCCCATCCCGGCGATGATCGTCTGACCAGTCTCGGCGTCGGTCCGAACTCGGAACGTGGGGTCTTCCTCAGCCAGCTTGTGCAACGCGATCCCCATCTTGTCCTGGTCGGCCTTGGTCTTCGGCTCGATGGCGACATCGATGACGGGGTTCGGAAACTTCATCGCTTCGAGGATCACCGGCTTGTCAGCGTCGGCCAGCGTGTCGCCGGTCCGGGTGTCCTTGAGGCCGATGGCGGCCGCAATATCTCCGGCCAGCACCTCTTCGATTTCGTCCCGCTTGTTCGCGTGCATCTGCAACAGGCGACCGATCCGCTCGCGCTTGTCCTTGGTGCTGTTGTACACGTAGCTGCCGGACTTGATCGACCCGGAATACACCCGGAAATAGGTCAGCCGGCCCACGTACGGATCGGTCATGATCTTGAAGGCCAGGGCCGAGAACGACTCATCGTCCGACGCGATCCGCTCGACCACGCTGTCGTCGTGGAGCGGCAAGTGACCCTTGATCGGGGGAATGTCGGAAGGGGCGGGCAGGAAATCGATGACCGAGTCGAGCAGTGCCTGGACGCCTTTGTTCTTGAACGACGCACCACAGAGGACCGGAACCATCCAGCCGTTGATCGTGGATTTCCGGATCCCGGCGCGAATCTCGTCCAGCGTCGGCTCCTGTCCGGCCAGATAGCGCTCGAGGACTTCTTCCTCATGCTCGACGGCGGCTTCAATCAACTCGTGACGATAGTGGGCAACCTTTTCCTTGTACGCTTCCGGAATCGGCATTTCGGTGAACGTCTTGCCCATGTTGTCGTCGTCGAAAACAATCTCGACCTGGCGAAGCAGATCGATGTGTCCCGTGAACGTCTCGCCAGAACCGATCGGCAACTGCAGAGGGTACGCCTTCTTGCTGAGGCGAGCGCGAATCATGTCGAGGCAACGATAGAAGTCCGCCCCGACCCGGTCCATCTTGTTCGCGAAAATGATCCGGGGCACGCCGTACCGGTCGGCCTGGCGCCACACGGTCTCGGTCTGGGGCTCGACCCCGGCCACCGAGTCGAGCAACGTGACGGCGCCGTCGAGCACCCGCAGCGACCGCTCCACCTCGGCGGTAAAGTCGACGTGCCCGGGCGTGTCGATGATATTGATCCGGTACTCGAGATCGTTGTGAACCCAGAAACACGTAGTGGCAGCCGAGGTGATCGTGATGCCGCGCTCCTGCTCCTGCTCCATCCAGTCCATGGTGGCAGCGCCATCATGGACTTCGCCGATCTTGTAGTTCTTCCCCGTGTAATAGAGGATGCGCTCGGTCGTAGTCGTCTTCCCGGCATCAATGTGGGCCATGATGCCGATGTTGCGATATCGACTGAGCGGTGTATGACGCGCCATGTGCAACCTGTCCTGTCCCGAAATTCGTCTCGATCCAAGCCAAAAGCGGGGCGACCAGCCGGGACCGTTCCCGCGGTGTCGCTCCGCCATGCCTCCACGTCTGTCTGTCAGTTGCCCGACGTTGGGAGGGGGCAGACCCTGGGGCTGCCCTTTGATTTTCCACCGGACCGGAGGTGGCGAGGACTCACTCCCCTACCCGTCACGCGGTCCTGATTTTGTCACACCCGGCCGCCCGGAGGCGGCCCGCCCAACCTACCAGCGATAGTGCGCGAAGGCCCGGTTCGCCTCCGCCATCTTGTGGGTGTCTTCCTTTTTCTTGATCGTATTGCCCTCCCCCTTCGAGGCCAGGATCAACTCCGCGGCCAGCCGTTCACGCATGCTCTTTTCCGTACGGGCCCGCGAGTAGGAAATGATCCAGCGCATCGCGAGGGAGGTCCGTCGCTCCAGCCGGACTTCAACCGGCACCTGCAGCGAGGCGCCACCGACCCGGCGACTCTTGACCTCGACGGCGGGCTTGCAGTTCGATACGGCCTGCTTGAATACGGTGACGCCGGGCTGTCCGGTCCGCTCTTCGATCAGGTCCATGGCCCCGTAGAACACCCGCTCGGCGAGGCTCTTCTTGCCCTCGCTCATGAGCACGTTCAGGAACTTCGAAACGGTCTGGCTATCGTACCGAGGATCGGGCGGCAATGGCCGCCGAATCGCTTTTTTCCGCCGACTCACTTCTTACCTCCTGCCGCCGCGCCCGGCTTCGGCGCCTTGGCGCCGTACTTGGAGCGGCTCTGCCGCCGACCGTTTACCCCGGCCGCGTCCAGCGTACCGCGGACGATATGGTACCGGACGCCCGGGAGATCCTTCACCCGGCCGCCGCGGATCAACACGATTGAATGCTCTTGGAGATTGTGACCTTCGCCCGGGATGTACGCGATCACTTCGAAGCCGTTCGACAACCGGACCTTGGCCACCTTGCGGAGCGCCGAGTTCGGCTTCTTCGGGGTCACCGTGTACACGCGAGTGCACACGCCCCGGCGAAACGGGTTCTGCTTGAGCGCAGGAGACTTGTCTTTGTAAACCGGCGCCTTGCGTGGGCGCCGAACCAACTGGTTGATCGTCGGCATCTCGTAACCGGTACAAAGGTATTGCAAAACCGAAACCCATACTCCGAGCCCCCCAACCTACTGGCGGGACGGACCAAGGTCAAGGCGTTGTGTTACTTGAAGCTCGGGCCAGGCCCCAGGCCGCCACGGCCCAGCAACCCATCCCGGTCGCCCCGACCCCCAGAGCCCGGATCCATTGGATCGTAAATGCGGACAGCTGGTCGGCCAGCAGTACCGCCTTGGCCGCCGGTCCATCCACCCACAGAATCACCACCGCGATCACCAGGAGCCCCGCCAGGGCCCACCCGGTCCACGACATGACCCGAACCAGCCCTCGGGCTCCGGCCGACCACCCGGTCCAGGCGAGCAGCAGCAGCCCGAACAGGAGAGGCACCTGTCGCCCCACCACCAACGTCGCAACTTGAAACCTCCAGACTGGATCCCCCGGCCCCGACCGCAGCACCGCCGCCAGGATCTGGGAGACCTGGTCTCCGGCCACGACCGCGCCTGCCAGGCCGGCGGTCCAGAGCATGACGCGGGTGAATTCACCCATGACGCCTCCCGTGCCCTCCGGTCACCAGGACCACCCCGCCGGCATCGTTAGGCCGGCCGCCCCTGGGCCTCGTTGCCCGGAACAACCCGACCGCAGCCACGATGCCGTACAGGGCCACCAGGACCGAAATGACCGCCGCCCGGCCCGTGGCGTAGTAGACCGATGGGAGCATCTGCGGGGGCACCTGATGCTTGAACTCCAGGAAATCGAGCCCGAACAGAGCCAGACCCGCCAAGACCGCCGCCGCGAGCCCCGCGTGCAGCACAGCCATGACGCGCAGGGCGCGCCAATCGCCACGGGCACCGGCGGCGATCACGAAGAGAGCATCGAACAGGATCAGCGACGTCGTCCGGCCCACCAACAGGCCGAAGGCCCCAAACCGCCACTCGACCGACGACCATCGATACGGAGCGAGGCCGGTGATGAACTCCGACGCCTGGTCGACCAGAACCAGGGCCGCCGCGGCGTACAGCACGCCATACGGAAAGGCCGATTTCGTGTAAGGGGGACGGGTTTGCTCCACGGTCATTCGCTCGGGGTTTCTAATTGGCTTCAATTGTATCATCCTTTTCCGATGACACCCGGACGATCCATGGCTCGCCTTCCCCGACTGGCCCTTGCCGCCTCCTGGTTCCTGGTCGCCGCCTGCGGGCGTGAAGAGCCGCCGCCGCCCAGGGTGGCGAGCCGGCTGACTACCCTGAGCGGCGACAACCAGGCCGGTGCAGCCGGGACCCCGCTGACCGCGCCGATCGCCTTCCAAGTCGGCGATGCTCAAGGCCCGCTGGCCGGCGTTGTCGTCGGGTTCGCGCTGACCGATCAGACCGGGTTCGTCTCCGCGTCCGCCGACACCAGCGACGCCACCGGCCAGGTCTCCGTGAGCTGGACGGTGGGTGGCACCCTCGGCACCCAAACTCTCACCGCTTCGACCAGCGGTCCACCAGCCGCCATCGTCAGGGCCGACGTATCCGTGGGCGGGCTTGCCCTGGTGGCCCCGGTATCCGAGCCCAGCCAGTTCGTCATCGTGACGCACGTCGTGGCCAGCCCCCCGGCGATCAAGGCGACCGATGCCTTCGGGAATCCGATCGTCGGCCAGGCAATCGATTTCGCCGACCCGAGTGGCCGCTCCACCGTCGTGGGCGGCAGCGCGGTCACCGACGCCAGCGGGCGGGCCGGCGTCACCTCATGGAGAATCGGCAACCAGGCGGGGTCGTACACGCTCGTGGCCAATGCCGGCCAGGGCGTGACCGCCTCGTTCGCCGCCTTCGCCACACCGGCCTCGGTGCGGTCGGCCGCCGGCAACAACCAGTCCGTGAACGCGGGAACGCTCACCCCGGTTTCGCCCGCCGTAAAGGCGATCGACGATACCGGGGCGTCTCTGCCTAACGTTTCGGTGACATTCGCCGTCACCGCGGGCGGCGGCCGTCTCCAGGGCCTGGCCCAGACTCGTACCGGGGCCGATGGCATCGCCAGCGCACCCGGATGGATCGTCGGGGTCGCGCCTGGAAGCAACGAACTCACGGCCGATGTCGCCGGCCTTCCGACAATCACGTTCAGCGCAACCGGCGTCGCCGCGGTGCCGGCCTCGATTGCCGCCACGGTGCCGACCAGCCAGGCCGGCCTGGCCGGGAACTTCGGCGGGCGGCGTCCGGCTATCCGGGTCACGGATCAGCAGGGGCAACCGGTTGCCGGCACCGCGGTCGCATTCGCGATGGTCCAGGGCAACGGAACGGTGACCGGCGCCAGCACCACGACCGACTTCGAGGGAAATGCCGTGCTCGGGTCATGGCGTTTTGGGGCCGGGCCCCAGGCGCTCACCGCGTCAGCCGGCGCTTTGCCAGCCGTGACCTTCACGGCATCGGCCCAACCGGTACCGCCCTCCACCTATACAGTCGAGATTCGCTTCATCGGGCCGCCGCCCAGCCCCAGCCAGAAGGCCGCCTTCGACAGTGCCGCAGCCCGCTGGTCGCGCAGCGTAATCACCGATCTCGACCCGGTCACGTTTACGCCGGCCGACGACTTCAGCTTCTGCGGCGGCCAGACCCTCGACGAAACGATCGACGACCTGGTGATCTTCGCGAAGATCGACAAGATCGACGGACCGGGAAACATTCTCGGGCAAGCGGGCCCGTGTTATTTGCGGGATGACAATCTGCTCACCGCCGCCGGTTTCATGCAGTTCGACGTCGAGGATGTCGCGGCGCTCGAGACCAGCGGGCAGTTCAAGGACGTGGTGCTTCATGAGATGGGGCATGTGCTCGGAATCGGCTCGCTGTGGGACTTGCAGGGCTTGCTGACGGGCCGAGGGACCGGCGATCCCTACTTCACCGGACCCTCGGCGCGAATGGCCTTCGCGGCCTCCGCCGGACCGACTGGGTTCGGGGGCAACGCGGTCCCGGTCGAGAACAGCGGCGGCCCGGGCACCCGTGACTCGCACTGGCGGGAAGGGGTGCTGGCCAGGGAACTGATGACCGGCTTCTTGAACAGCGGGGTCAATCCCCTCTCGGCCATTTCGGTGGCATCCCTTCGCGATCAGGGATACGGCGTCGACGATTCAGGGGCGGACCCCTACTCACTGTTCGCCGCCCTTCGCGCGGCGGCCGAGGCGCCGATCGAGCTGCGAATGGCCCCCTGGAGTCCGACGGTGCTCACGGTGGACCGGCATGGTCGGGTTCGGCGGCGACTCGATCGCGGTCTGGGTCCGTTCATCCGCTAGGACCGCCTTCATCGCCGCCACCCGTCGAGCACCGTCGCGAGCGGCACGGAATCAACCGGCGGCGCCGACGGCCGGCGCGCCGCCGTTCGACCGAACCGCGGCGCTGGCGCTGGCTGGTTGATCCCGTTCACCGGCACGAATGCTCCTCGCGCCCGATTGGCCTCGTCCTGTTCCGCCTCGGTGAGATCGAGCACCGGGGCGACGCAGGCGTCGGTGCCCTCGAAGACCTGCATCCACTCCCCCCGGGTCCGGCTGCCGACGATCTCGCCGATCCGACGCCGAAGGGCCGGCCACCGGGCCTCATCCCACCGTCCGACGCACTCGGCCTCGGTGAGGCCAAGCCCGGATGCGAGGGCCGCGAAGAACGGCTCCTCCAGCGACCCGATCGACAGAAAGTGGCCGTCACGGGTCTGGTACACGTCATAGAACGGCGCTCCGGTATCGAGCCAGTTGACGCCGCGTTCGAGTTTCCAGCGCCCCGCGGCCACCATGCCGATCATCGGCGCCAAGAGCGCACCCACGCCGTCGGCCATGGCGGCATCGACCACCTGGCCCCGTCCTGATCGCTGCGCTTCGAACAGCGCGGCCAGGACGCCGGTCACCGCGAACATGCTCCCCCCGGCAAAATCCCCGAGCAGATTCATTGGCGGGGTCGGGGGAGCCCCGGCCCTGCCCAACGCGGCCAGGGCGCCGGTCACCGCGATGTAGTTGAGATCGTGGCCCGCTGTCGCCGCCCGGGGACCGGTCTGGCCCCATCCGGTAATCCGGCAATAGACCAGCCGCGGATTCTCGGCGAACAACGGCTCGGGTCCAAGCCCCAGTCGCTCCATCGTGCCCGGCCGAAGCCCCTCGAGCAGGACGTCGGCCGCGACCGCCAGCGCCCGGGCGCCGGCGAGGCCCTCGTCGCTCTTGAGGTCGGCCCAGGTGAGGCGCTTCCCCCGGTTGGTGACCAGCATTTCCCGGGGAATCATGGCGCCGATCCCGACTGGGACCGGCCGATCGATCACCACCACATCGGCCCCCATGTCGGCGAGCAGCATGCCGGCCAGCGGACCGGGGCCGATCCCGGCGAACTCCACCACCCGCACCCCGGCGAGCGGCCCCGTCACGCGGCCCCCTCTTTCAGGAACGACGCCGCGAAGGCCAGATAGGCGTCCATGGCCTCGGCGGCCGCCATCGCGTCGCGGGCATAGGCTCGCTCCGGCGCCACACCCTGCAGCATCCGCTTGACGGGCACTTCCATCTTCTTGCCGGTGAGGGTGTAAGGAATGGCTGGCATCGGGACGATTCGGTCGGGAACGTGCCGCGGAGAGCCATCATTCTTGAGTCGAGTTCGCACGGTCGACTTCAGTTCTTCGGTCACGGCGCCGCCCGCCGCCGGCACCACAAACAGCACGAGATGCCCCGAACCGTCCGGCCGATCGATATTGACCGCCAGGCTGTCGCGGACCTCCGGAATCGCGTCGACAATCCGGTAGATGTCACTCGTGCCGATCCGGACACCGTGTCGGTTGAGCGTTGAATCAGAGCGCCCCGAAATTAAGCCGGTCCCCCGGGACGTCACTTTGAGCAGATCGCCGTGACGCCAGACCCCGGGCCAGACATCAAAGTACGTTTCGAGATACCGTCGGTTCTCCGGATCGTTCCAGAACCGAAGCGGCATCGAGGGCATTGGTTCGCAGACCACGAGTTCACCGACCTCGTCGACGACCGGTTCGCCCCGGTCGTTCCACGCCTCGACCGCAACCCCCAGCCCCCGGACCTGCATCTCGCCGGCGCAGACCGGTTCGCCGATGGCCCCATTGAAGAACGCGGTGCAGACCTCGGTACCCCCGCTCGTCGAGACCACCAGCATTTCCCGCTTGACCTCGCGATAGAGCCAGTCGAAATGCTCAGGCACCACCGTCGATCCGGTGCAGGTTACATACTGCAGCCGGTTGAGTTGATACCGATCCCGGGGTCGGACCCCGGCCTTGGACAGGAGTTGAACGTACGCAGGACTGACGCCGAAATTGGTTGCCCGCACCTCGTCCGCGATCTGCCAAAGCAGATCGGGCGCGGG
>JANXXJ010000105.1 GCA_025350665.1 Gemmatimonadota bacterium
CGCGGACCTCCCGGACCACCCCGCTGCCGCCCGACGGGAGCCGGACTCGATGCCCCGGCGCCACCGCGCCGCCCGCCGCCCCGGTCTCCTCGCCATCCCGATCGAGCGCCACCTGCTCGGCCCGGGCGGCGTCCTCCACCACCCGGCGGGCTTCGCGGGCCCGCTCCGGATCGACGGCGCCCCGCGCCAGCTGGAGCGCCGCTTCCACGGTGGCCCGCGCCTCGAGCAGGTGCCGGCGCGCCTCTTCCCGCGCCCGCCGCTCGGCGTCCTTTTCCTGGCGCCGGAGCTCCTTGTCACGGATGGTTTGGGCTGCCGCGATCGCCGCGGCGGATTCCTCCCGCATCTGGACGAACTCTTCGCGGCCGGTCACGTCCACCGCCCGCTGTTCGAGCTCCCGGGCCCGGGCCTCGACCTGGGCCAGCAGTTCGTCGAGGGCCCGCTCCTGGGTCGGCACCTCCGCCTCGGCTCGTTCGAGCACGTCGGCCCGGATCCCCAGCCGGCGGGCGATGGCGAGGCCGTAGGACCGGCCCGGCACGCCCTTCCGGAACCGGAACGTCGGCTTGAGGGCCTCGGCGTCGAATTCGAGCGAACCGTTGACGATGCCGGGCACCTCGCTGGCCAGCGACTTGAGAGCGCCGAGGTGCGTGGTCACGATGGTCCGGACGCCGCGGGTGGTCAGGGCCCGGAGGGTGGCGGAGGCGAGAGCAGCGCCTTCCGCCGGGTCGGTTCCGCTCCCGATCTCGTCCATCAGCACGAGGGTCCGGGGACCGGCCTCGTCGAGAATGGCCTTGAGCGTGACGACGTGGGCGCTGAAGGTCGAGAGATCGGCGGCGATCGACTGGTGGTCGCCGATGTCGGCGAACACGGCATCCACCACCGGAAGCGCCGTCCCTGGGCCCACCGGCGGCACGATGCCCGACTGGGCCAGCAGCATCGCCAGGCCGGCGGTCTTGAGCAGCACCGTCTTGCCGCCGGCGTTGGGACCGCTGATCAGCAAGGTCCGTTCCGCCGGGTCGAGCACCAGATCGAAGGGAACCACCTCGAGTCCCCGCGCCAGCAGCAGCGGGTGCCGGGCGCCGACCAGCGTGACCCCCTCGCCGCCTAACGTCGGGACGGCGCCCCGCACCGCATGGGCGTAGCGGACCCGGCCGATCAGATCGTCCCCCGCGACACACATTTCGTGGGCGGCCGCGAGTTCGGCCAGCCGGGGCCTGAGAAGATCGGTGAGGGCGCGGAGGACCTTCAGCACTTCGCGCTCCGTCTCGACCACGGCACTCCGGAGGGCGTTCCCGAATTCGATCGCGGCGGTGGGCTCGACGAACAGGGTCCCGTGGCTGGCCGACTCGTCGTGGACGATCCCCTCGGGGCGCTGCCGGGAGTCGCGGCGGACCGGAATCACGTAGCGATCGCCCCGGATGGTGACCTGCCCGCCGCTCGGCACCGCGGTGGCATCGGCACTCTTCATCACCTGATCCAGCTTCTTGATCAGCCGCTCGCGGGCCGAGTGGATTTCCCGCCGGGCGCGGAACAACGCGGGGCTCGCGGTGTCGAGGACCTCGCCGTCGTCGCCGATCGCCTCGGTGAGGCGGGTGTCGATGGCCCGCTCCGGCAGGGGCACCACCAGCGCCGCGGCCCGCGGGGCGTCCGCGGCGACACGACTCAACTCGGCCGCCGCGATCCGGGCGGCGGCCAGGCTCTGCTTGACCAGCAGCAATTCGGTCCCGCTGAGCACGCTCCCGTTCACCCGGAGCCGGCCCAGCACGTCGTCGATCTCCGGTACCGGCGGTATGTCAACCGACTCGCCCCGGGCCCACACCACCAGCAGTTCGGCCACCGGCATCAGGTCCGCCGTGGCGAGGGCGGCGTCGGTCTCGGGAATGCGGCCCCGAATCCGGTCGGCGCCCAACGGCCCGCGGGCATGGGCCGCCACCACGTCGAGAACCCGCGCAAACTCCAGTGCGTCGAGCGACGAACGCTGGACCCCGGTTGGAAATTGGAACGGGGTGCCGACGCTCTCTCGCGCCTGCACCCCGTTGTCGTCCCGACCGGTCACTACTTCAATCACGAGTGAATCGAGCCACGCGGCGGGTCTTTCGAGCTGCGGCACTCATCTTCCGCTTCCGTTTCTCGCTGGGCTTCTCGTAATGGCGGTATTTCCGCAGATCGGAAAGTATGCCGGCCTTCTCGCACTTCTTCTTGAAGCGCTTGAGTGCCCGTTCGAAATTCTCGTCATCATGAATGACGATTTCCGACATGCTGACTGGTCACCCCTCTCGGGCCCCCGGCGGAGGCCAAAAGATTGAGTGCCCTCAATTTAGTGGCCGCCCCGACAGGTGACAAGACAACGCCGGAGCGCCCGAATTTGGCTCACCCCGGGGGCCAGGCCATCGCCCGCCCGCCGAGCAGATGGACGTGGACGTGGAAGACCGATTGGCCCCCGTCCTTGGCGGTATTGATCACCAGCCGGTAGCCGCCCGGTTCGAGACCCTCCCGCTTGGCCACCTGGACGGCAAGCCGGATGCACTGCCCGACCGCCACCTCGGCCAGGTCGGTGTCGGCGTCGAACATGGTGGTGATGTGGCGAGTGGGAATCACCAGAATGTGGACGGGCGCCTGGGGGTTCAGATCGCGGAACGCCACCGCGTCCTCGGTCCGCCCCACAATCGTCGCCGGAATGTCGCCCGCGGCGATCCGGCAGAAGATGCAGTCAGCCATCGGTTTCCTTTCGAGCCAGTCCCGCCACCACCGCCGCGGCGAGCGCCGCGGTTTCGAACCGCATCGTGCGGGGGCCGAGACGGACCGGAGCGAAGCCGCCCGCCCGCAGCGCCGATTCTTCGTCCGCGGTGAAGCCGCCTTCGGGACCGATCGCGACGGTCACGCCGTCGGCCGGACCTAGCGCCGGCGCCGGGGCCGCGCCCGCGGCGGCCAGCCAGCGGCGCTCCGTTCCCACGGCCGCAATCGCCCGGTCGAGCGTGGTGGGCGCCTCAATCGCCAGGTCCCAGGCCCCGCCGCACTGTTTCAGGGTTTCCGCCGCCCGTCGTTCCATCCGCTCCATGTGCTCGGCCCGGATGCGGGTGGCCACGTTGCGGCTCCGGGCCGTGTCGACCGGCACCAGGCGCGTGACGCCCGCTTCAACCGCCTTTTCCACCAGCCACATGAACCGCTCCCGATCCCCGGCACCGACCAGCAGCACGAGTTCCGCGGGACGGGGCACGGTGCGCACCGCCTCGATCATCACCCGTCCCTGCTTGCCGGCCGCCTCGACGCGGCCGGCGCCGATGGTGCCGGCGCCATCGAGCACCTCCACCGCGGCGCCGATCTCCACCCGCCGGACCTCGAGATGATGGGCTTCCTCGGCATCCAGTGACGCGGGCCCCACCTCGATCGGCCCAAGGGCCCGGACCCGGATCATCCGTTCACCGGGCGGAGGACCGCCACCGACCACCAGCCTTGATCGACGGTCTCGGCGAGAATGTCGAACCCCCGGTCGATGAGCACCGGCCGGAACAGAGGAGCCTCGGCCTCTTCCATCCCGGCGAAGATGGCGATCCCGCCCGGCGCGAGGGCGGCGACGATCGGCTCGAGCAGCGTCTGGTTCACGTTGCGGAGGATGTTGGACACCACCACGTCGGCCGGGCCGGCCAGCGGCGCCAGGACGGCGGCGTCTCCCACCAGGAAGCGGGTCCGTTCGGTTGCGGCGTTGGCGACGGCATTGGCGTCCGACACCGGCACCGCCTCCTCATCCACCTCGATGCCTAACGCCGACCGGGCGCCCAGCTTGACCGCCGCGATCGTGAGGATGCCGCTCCCGCTCCCGAGGTCCACGACCCGGGAGCCGGGTACCAGAAACCGGTCGAGCAGCAGCAACGCGCCGCGGGTCGACCCGTGTTCCCCGCTGCCGAACGCCATCTCGGGATCGATGACCACCGTGTCGGGCCCCGGCGTGAGCAGCCAGGAAGGTCCCAGCCGGAGCCGGCCCACGGTCCGCACGGCAAGACCCTCCCGCCAGGCAGTGGTCCAGTCCGTCTCCGGTACGGGGCGAGTCGTGATGGTCAGCGCAGCGCCGAACTGCGCCGTAAGTCCGGCCCTGGCCGCCCCGGCCGCCGCCTGATCCGCCGCGTAGCCCAGCACCAGAGTGTCCCGTTCCTCCACCGCGTGGCCGGTCAGCGTCACCAGCGACCGGGCGACCAGGTCCGGATCGGCGCCCGTCAGCGCAACTTCGACCAGCCACCAGGTCATGCGCCGAGCGCGTCCTTGAGCTTGGACCAGAAACTGCTGGAGTGCTTGGGCGGATCGCCCTCGATCTTGGCCAGATCCTCGAACAACGCCCGCTGACCGTCAGTCAGGTTGTCGGGCGTCCACAGCGTGACCCGGATATTGAAATCGCCGGTCCCGCCCTGCCCCAGGCGCGGGAGCCCCTTGCCCTTGAGCTTGACGACGGTACCCGGCTGAATCCCAGCCGGAATGCTGACCTTCTCCTCGCCATAGGGAGTCGGGATCGCGAGGGCCGCGCCCAGCGCCGCCTGCGAAAACGACAGCGAGACATCGTAGTACAGGTCGTCACCCTGACGCTCGAACCGGTCGTCCTCCCTGATCTCGATCATCACCAGGAGGTCGCCGGCCGGCCCGCCGCGCCGGCCGACCGCGCCCTGGCCCCGCAGCGTGATGTAATTGTTGCTCGAGACGCCGGCCGGGATTTCCACCGCCACCGACCGCTCGCCCCGCACCCGACCGTCGCCGCGACAGGTGTCGCAGGGCGTGGTGATGACGGCGCCCTCGCCGCTGCAGGTGGGGCACGGCGCCACCGACACGAACTGCCCAAACATGCTCCGGCTGGTACGGCGGACTTCGCCCTGCCCGCCGCAGGTGGCGCAGCGGGTCGGACGACTCCCCTTGGCCCCGCCGGTGCCCGCGCAGGTGCCGCAGTGCACGTAGGTCTTGAGCTTGACTGTTCGTTTGGCCCCGGTCGCCACTTCGAGCAGCGTGAGTTTGACGGTGACCCGGATGTCCTGCCCTCGCCGCGATTCGCTGGGATCCCGCGCGGCGCCCCCGCCGAACAGCGATTCGAGCCCGCCCATGCCGCCGAAGTCGCGCATGAAGATGTTGAGCGCTTCGCTCAGGTCGACGTGATGGAAGCCCCCGGCGCCGGCGCCGGACGACCCGTTCACCCCCGCCTTGCCGTAGCGATCGTACGCCGCCCGCTTGTCCGGGTCCCGGAGCACCTCGTACGCCTCGGCCACTTCCTTGAACTTTGCCTCGGCGTCCGGCGCGCTGTTGCGGTCGGGATGGAACTGCATCGCGGCCTTGCGATAGGCTTTCTTGATGTCATCCTCGGACGCATCCCGCGCCACGCCGAGGAGGTCGTAGAATTCACTCACGTCAGCAATCCTTCCACCATCCGGCTGGTGTGCTGCACCAGGCCGATGATCTTGTCATAGGGCATCCGGGTCGGACCCAGCACGCCGAGCACCCCGGTCAGGTCACCGCGGCGGTAGGAGGCCGTGACCACCGTGAACCCCGCGAACCGGGGATCGTCGTTCTCGTTTCCAATCGTGATCGTGAGGCCGCGGCGCCGGTGGGCCTCGAAGGCGTTCCGGATCAGATCCCGTCGTTCAGTCAGCTCCAGCAACTCCCGCATCCGGCTGTTGGACGCGAACTCGGGCTGGTCGGCGAGCGGCTGGGCACTGCCCAGGAGCAGTCCGCCGCCGTCGGGCTCGAGGTCGAACACATCCTCGCGCTGGGTGATGAACACGTTCAGCAGGTGACTGCCGTCGGCCGAACCGTCGGCATCCCGGAGCCGTTCCGCCACCGACGACCGGATCTCGCCTAACGGCAGGCCGGCGAGTCGTTCGTTCAGGAGCCGGGCCACCCGGTCCACCGCATCGGCGGCGATCGACCCCGGCACCTCGAGGAAGATGGTCCGCGCCACCCCGCTCGCGAGCGTCAGGACGACCAGCAGCCGCTCGGAGCTGAGCCGGACCAGTTCGAGCCGTTCGAGCACCGACTGGTCGAGCGCCGGCGCCATGGCGACCCCGAGTTCCTGGGTCAGGACGCCGAGGACCTGGGCCGCGCGGGTCAGGATCTCCCCGATCGCGCCGCCGGCCACCTCGGTCTCGATCCGTTCCCGTTCGTCGGGCCGGGGCGGCGCATGGTGCATCAGCCGGTCGACGTAGGCGCGGTAGGCCATATCGGTCGGGATCCGGCCGCTCGAGGTATGGGGGTGGAACAGGTAGCCCCGGACCTCGAGGTCGCTCATGGTGTTCCGGATCGTGGCGGACGACACGCCAAGCCGGGACCGTAATACCACGGCCTGACTCCCCGCCGGTTCGGCGGTCTCGATATAGAGCTGGATCACCGCGTCGAGGACCCGGATCTCCCGCTCGGACAAGTCGTCAACTCTTGACATCATCGTAATTTAGGCGCCTGCGGCCTGGGTTACCAAGGCGTCGAGGCGAAGCCATCCGTCGGGCGTCAGCCCCACCTGACTGCCAACCCGGCTGGCCCATCCGGCATCGATCCACTGGTTAATGAGGTTCTCAGGCAGCATTGATGCCGCAACGCCGCTTCGGGTCCGGAGTCCGAGGTAGAGCGCCTCGAGCCGGACCTGGTCCGGGGTCAGGTGCTCGTCCCCGGCCACCTCCCGCCCCGGCTCCGCGACCCGGTATTTCGACCAGTCCCGGACGTTCCACCAGCGACGCGTGCCAACGGCGCTGTGGGCGGATGGACCGAGGCCCAGATACGGCGCCCGGGTCCAGTAGGCGAGGTTGTGGCGGGAATGGAACCCGGGACGCCCGGCGTTGGAGACCTCGTAGTGCTCGAACCCCGCGGCGCGGAGCCGGGCGTTGGCCTCGAGATACTCCTGCGCGGCACGGGACTCATCCGCCGGATGAGCGGCGCCGCGATCCACCCAGCGCCCGAGCGGCGTTCGGGCTTCGACGGTCAGCCCGTAGAGCGAAAGGTGATCCGGCATGAGAGCCAGGGCCCGATCGAAGTCAGCCCGCCAATCCCGCCCCAGGGTGTCGGGAACGGCGTAGATCAGATCCACCGACAGGTTCCCGATGCCGCCCTCCCGGAGCGCGGCGACTGCCCGGGCTGGTTGTTCCGGCCCGTGCACCCGATGCATCCACTCGAGCACGTTGGGCGCGAATGACTGGACCCCGAGCGACACCCGATTGACCCCGGCCCGGGCCCACGCGGCGACCAGCGCCGGCGTCACGTCCTCCGGGTTGGCCTCCAAAGTGATTTCCGCCCGGGCCGCCACCGGCCGGCGCCTCCGGATGCCGTCAAGCAATTGCCCGATGGCGGCAGCATCGAGCTGCGACGGGGTTCCGCCTCCGAAGTAGATCGTCTCGATCGGGCCGACCTCGCTCCACCACGGCGCCGACTGCCCCGCTTCCCACTCCGCCAGCACCCGCCCCGTGAACTCGGCCGACGGCACGTTCCGCCGCACCGCGATCGCAAAATCGCAGTAGGAGCAGCGCCGAGCGCAGAAGGGAACATGGACGTACAGGTGCATGGGCCGGAAAGGTGGCCGCACCGCCGCCCGTTGACTACGGGGCCCGCCGAAACGCGGCCCCGTCCGATTCCACCAGGCCTCCCAGCTCCAGTTCCGAGATGGCCGCAATCACGTCGCCCGGCGGAATCCGGAGTTCCTCCACCAGCGCATCGAGGGACCGGGAGGTCGAGTCGAGGAGGTCATAGACTCGGCGGACGTCGGCCGTGAGCCGGGCATGGATCGGGTCGCGGCCGGCCGCCGAGCGGACCTCCTGCCGGACCGCGAGCGGAATCTCGTCGTAGCGGGACAACAGGTCGTCGACTTCCAGGAATGGGGTAGCGCCATCGCGGATCAGCCGGTTGGTGCCGGCGCTGGTGCGGCTGGTAATCTGCCCCGGTGCGGCCAGCACGTCCCGGCCTTCATCGGCGGCGGTGCTCGCCGTGATCAGCGCGCCCGACTCGAGCGTGGCTTCTACGACGACGGTCGCTTTGGCGAGGCCGCTGATCAGCCGGTTCCGCCGCTGGAACGAGCCGCCGTTGGGTCGCTCTCCGGGCGGATACTCGGTGAGGAGGAGGCCGGCCGCGCCGACCCGCTGATAGAGCGCGCGGTTGGCCGCGGGATAGATGACGCCGAGTCCGTTGCCCAGAATGCCGATCGTATCGCCGCCGGCTTCGAGTGCCGCCCAGTGGGCTACCGCGTCGAGGCCTCGGGCCATGCCGCTCACGACAACGAGACCGGCCCGCGCCGCGCCCGATGCCGTGGTCCGGGTAACGGTGATCCCGTACGACGAGGGATGCCGGCTGCCCACGATCGCCACGGCGGGCCGAGTCAGCACCTCCCGCCGACCGAGGCCGAACAGCAGCGCCGGCGGACTAGAGTGGTGGCGGAGCAGGTCGGGATAGTCGGCATCGAATGGGGTGAGCAGGAAGCCGCCCAGCCGCGCCGTCGCCTCGACGGCCCGGGGTCCGAGCGCGCGATCGCCGGCCCTGACCGCCGCCGCGGCCGCCCGGTTCATGGACGGGACGGCTTCGAGCAGGGTGGCCGGCGCGGAGAGGGCGCGCCCATAGGAGCCCAGGGCCCGTTTGATCCGGTCGAGCCGAATCGGCCCGATCCCCGGAATCAGGGCGAGGGTGACGTAGGCGGCGCGTTCGGCGAAATCATCGGGGGCGATCACGCCCCCATGGTACCGGCGGCCGGGCCAGCCGCGCTAACCCGAATTACGCCACTGGGGGCCAGACGAACGCGATTGGCAGACCAACGCGATCAGCCGTCGGCCGCCGGGTCAAAACTCTCGCCCTCGAACTCGGCGTCGTCCGGCCCGTCCAGCGCCCGTTCCGACTCGATCAACTGCCAGAAGGTTCGCTTGAGTTCATCAATCCCGAATCCGGCGGCCGCCGAGATCGCGACCGTCGCCCGGGCGTCGGGGATCGAGAGCTGGGGGATCGGTTCGTCGGCGGGGAACAAATCTCGTTTGGACAGCACCAGCACGTGGGGCTTGGCGAACAGCGGCTCGCTGTACGCCTTCACTTCCCGCCGCAGCTGCTCATACACCGCCTGGGGATCTTCCGCATCGAGCGGCACCATGAATGCCAGCACCCGGGTCCGCTCCACGTGGCGCAGGAACTGGAGCCCCAGGCCCTTGCCCAGGTGAGCGCCTTCAATGATCCCGGGGATGTCCGCCACGACGAAGGTCCGGTGGTCGCCCATCGACACCACGCCGAGATTGGGCTCGAGCGTCGTGAACGGATAGTCGGCGATCTTGGGCCGGGCCGCCGACACCACCGACAGCAGGGTGCTCTTGCCGGCGTTAGGCTCGCCCACCAGACCGATGTCGGCGATCAGCTTGAGCTCGAACTCGAGTTCGCGCTCCTCCCCCGCCTCGCCGGGCTCCCACTCGCGGGGCGCCCGGTGAGTGGACGTCGCGAACCGGGCGTTCCCTCGCCCCCCTCGGCCGCCCTGAGCCACGAGCACGGTGTCGCCCGAGCGGAGGACTTCGCCGATCTGTTCGCCGCTACCCAGATCGCGGATGACGGTGCCCACCGGCACCGGCAGGATGACGTCCTCACCTCTGGCGCCGGTCCGGGTCTTGCCCTTGCCGTGGACGCCGCGCTGGGCCTTCCAGGTCGTCCGGTACCGGTAGTCGAGCAGCGTGGTGAGGTTGGAGTCCGCCGTCACGAACACGTTACCGCCATTGCCACCGTCCCCGCCGTCCGGGCCGCCCTTCGGCACATATTTGAAACGGGCAAATGACGCCACACCCGAACCACCGGCGCCGGCCGCCACTTGAATCGTGACCTGATCAACGAAGTTCATTCACCCAATCCGTTCGAGAAGCCGTTCCGCCATCGCCACCGCCCCGGAGCCGGCGAGAGTCCCCGCCGCCGCAATGGCTTCACCAGCCTGCGCCGCCGTTGCTCCGGCATGCCGCGCCCCCTTCAGGTGCGAATGGAGCTGCCGTTCGGCGCCCAGCACCATCACCTGTGCGATCACGCAGAACTCCCGCCGCATCAAGTCGAGGCCCGGGCGCGACAGCGTCCGGCCATACCCCTCTGTGACCATCCAGGCATCGAGCGCCGGATGGAGCGAGGCCACATTGGCCCGGAGCTTGGCGTAGTTGGCGCCATAGATGATCCGGCAGGTGGCCTCGCCGCGCGCACGCCAGGCCGGCGCCTGGCTGAAATCGCCGCCGTCCTCGAGCGCCGCGGCCGGAGCGCCGGTCGCGGCGCGCCAGATCCCGGCCGCGCCTAACGCCCGTGGATACCCCACCATCAGGACCGACTGGAGCAGCAGCTCGTCTCCCCAGAGCACCGGCACGCCCTCGGCCACGGCGTCTCGTGCCGCCGCCTCGAGGAGGGGCTCGTCGCCCCGAGCAATCGCGGCCGCCAGGCGGATCAGCGCCAGGGTCGGGCGGTCGAGCAGCGGATCGCTCAGAACGCGAGCCGCCCGGCGGCGCGCAGGTGGCCCACCGTCTCGCCCCGCGTGTTGCGGACCACCGGCGCGCCGTAGTCGGCCAGAGCATCGAGCCGGTCGAGCACCGCGGCCGGACCGCTCCGCTCGAGCAGCTGCCGCACCACCGCGACCAGCGCGATCGATACGGCGCGGCCGTCGCCGTCCTGGACCTTGATCGCGAGGCCCAGGCCCAGGCTCGGAATGGCCGCGCTGTAGACGCCATCGGCGCCGACTTTGGCGAAGATCCCGCCGGGCCAGAGCCGCATCAGATCGGTGCAGAGCCGCCTGGTCCCGGCGATCAGATCGGGCCGGGCCGTCATGGCGCCCCACAGCCGCCGGAGATCAGGATCCGGATCGGTACCAAGCCGGGCGTACGACAGCGCCATCGCCGCGAGCGGCAGCCCGTAGCAGACCGTGGTGCAGCCGTCCACCGCCTGGGTCACCTGCTCCGGCCGGAGCGAGGTCCAGCGACAGATTTCCGCCAGCAACCGTTCCTGGGTCGGATGCCCGCTCCGATGATAGTGCTCCACCGGCCAGCCATGGTGCCGGGTCAGGGCCACCATCCCGGTGTGCTTCCCGGAACAGTTGCTCCACCGCGGGGTCATCGTGGTCCCCTCGCGCACGACCTGCTGCGCCACGTCCGGCGAGAGCGGCGGATGCGGCCCGCACGCCAGCTCGGCCTCGGTCACCCCCGTCTTCGCCATGAAACGATCCACGGCCGCGAGGTGAAACGGCTCGCTCGAATGGGACGACGTCGCGATGGCCAGATCTTCGTCGTCGAGTCCGAACCGGTCGGCGGCCCCGTCCTGGAGCAGCGGCAAGGCCTGGAACGGCTTCGCCGCCGAACGCCAGAACGTCACCTGCGCGGGATCGCCGGCCTGGGCCACGAGGGCGCCGCTGACGTCGACCACCGCAACGGACACCTCGTGGGCCGATTCCACGAGGGTGCCTCGGGTCGCTTCGATTCGAAAGGGTGTCATCGCCGGGGAAACATAGTGGCTTCCCCCGTTACATTTCGACCGTGCGTCGGCTCCTGCTTCTCCTCATCCTGACTGCGGCGCCGCTCGCCGCTCAGAGTTCGCCGTACCTCCCGATCGACCATCCGCTCCTGCCCCTGGCCGAGTACCTGATCGCCCGGGGCGACCTGATCGATCCGTCGCCGATGATCCGGCCGTTTCGCCGGGCCGACCTGATCCGCGCCATCGACCGGGCCGCGCTTGATTCCACCACCTCGAGTGGTCGCCTGGCCTCGAGCCTCCGGCGGGCCCTCGCCGACCCCACCGAGCCCAACTGGTTCCGGACGGCGCCGGCCGCCGGTGTCGATGGCTTCAGCCATGCGCGCCGCGATCTGTTCCGGCCGGCCGGCGCCGGCGGTGTGCGCCCGTATTTCGAAGTCGCGCTCGAGGGCCGGTTCGGCCCGCTCGTCGCCTCGAGCCGCCCCATGGCGGAGAACCGGCTCAAGCTCGATCCCGATTGGCCCGGCGGGCCGATTCAACAGCGGAAGAACCAGGCCTATCGGTTCACCGACGCATACGTCGCGGCCCAGTGGTCGCACGCGCGAGTCTTCTTCGGCCGGATGGATCGGAACTGGGGCCCGGCCGGATCGGCGGGCTTGAGTATCGCCAACACGGGCTATCCGCGGACCGACTTCGCCCTCGACATCGTCTTCGACCGGCTCCAGATCAACCTGCTCGGCACCCAGCTGACCGACATGCCCGGCCCCAACGGCACGACCGCGCACCGCTACTTCATGGCCCACCGCCTGAATGCGCGGGTCACGCGGAGACTCGACCTGGCCGTATGGGAGACCGGTCTCCTGGCCGGCGCCGACCGCAGCTTCGATCCCGAGTTCAAGAATCCGCTCCTGCTGTTTTCGTTTCCCGCCCAGCAGGGTCTGCCCGACGATCGCAACACCATCATCGGCGGCGACCTGACCTGGCGCCGGGGGCACTCACTGCGGCTCGAGGTCCAGGGCATGATCGACGATCGCTGGCGACGGAAGGCGGACCCGAACGGCACCGGGGAGCCCGCTCACCCGGGCCGCTGGGGCGCCACCGTCGGCGCCTCGGGCGCGGCCGGCCGGTCGCTCAACTGGCGGGCCCGGCTCGCGGTCGTCAGCAACCTGGCCTACCAGACGCTCGACAGCACCCAGAATTTCGTCGACCGCGGCCTCGGGATCGGGCCCCAGTTCCCCGACCACTGGATGTTCCAGGCCGGCCTCACGATCCCGGTCCAGAATCGGTGGGCCCTCGAACCGGACGTCACGGTACTCCGCCAGGGCGAGGGCCGTCTCGACCATCCCTTCCCCGCCGGCGCCGCGCTGACCGCCACGCCGGAGCTGCTGTCCGGCGTCGTCGCCACCACCGTCCGGATCGGCGGGGCCGTGTCCGGACAGACCGGCCCCTTCCGGCTCGCGGTGCAGGGCGGCTTTTTTCATGATACCAACGCCGGCCACGTGGCCGGCCAGACCCGTGACCGCGTCGACGCCCGGATCAGGTTTACCCTGGGGTTCTCGGCGCATGGAGCTCTCGATGACCACTGACGGACTGGTTCCGCCCAATCGGGACCGGGTAACGTCGTTGCTGGACCGGATGACCGGCCGCCGGGTCGTGGTGATCGGCGACGTGATGCTCGACCGCTACCTGATCGGCGACACCGACCGGCTGTCCCCCGAAGCGCCGGTGCCGGTGGTGTCGGTCCGGGCCAGCCGGTCGGCGTTAGGCG
>JANXXJ010000126.1 GCA_025350665.1 Gemmatimonadota bacterium
CCGATCTGCCGGGTGCCGCCCGCGCGATGCCCGGTCGCCCGCCGCCGCCGGCGGACCCGCACTGCTGAACGCCGCCCGGAAGCGTCTGGTTGATGGATTGGCTGCGTCATTGTGTCTCCGTACTTGATCCCAGGCTGGCGAGAAGCTCGTCGAGTTGGTCGAGCGCCTCGGGCAACGCGCCCGTCGATCCGGAGTCAAGCGCTTCCTTCGAGGGATAGAGATCGTGCACCACCAACAGCGTCTTGCCGGCGGTTTCCTCGAAGGTCACCGTGGTGACGGTTTTGCCCTCGTCACCCTCCTCGTTGGTCCAAACGAGGCGCGAGTGTGGGGTCATTTCGAGATACGTGCCGAAGAACGCCATCGTCGAATCTTCGTGGCGAAACACCAGACGGTACTGCCCCCCAACGCGAACATCCAGTTCGCAGGAAAGCAGGGTCAGCCCATACGACTTTGGTACCCACCACCGCTTGAACAGTTCTGCCGTGGTCCACGCCTCGACACGAGGCGCGCAGGAGCGTCGACGGTGCGTGTGACGACGAGTTCGCGCTCGGACTTCCGCTCCACCCCCGTGCGGTTCGTCGTGGGGGTGGCCTCACTGTCTCTACTTACGGCCATTTGCTTTCTCCTTCCGTTTCAATTCCTCGACAACAATGTCCAGCTCGTCGAAGCGCGCGGCCCAGAGCTGGCGATACCTCTCGATCCATGCCGCCTCTTCTTCCAGTCCGCGCAGCCCGAGCTTGCAGGTCCGCACGCGCCCAACCTTCTCCGTGCTGACGAGCCCCGCTTGCTCCAAGACGCCTACATGTTTCCTCATGCCCGTAAGGGTCATGTGGAACCTCTCGGCAAGGGCTGTGATCGAAGCGTCCGCACGCCCGAGTTGCTTCAGAACGCCGCGTCGGGTGGCGTCCGAGAGCGCGCCGAACGAGGCATCGAACTGGGTTTGGTTATACTGCACCATACGGTTCAGTATAACAGCATGGGTGACGGCATGCAACGCGCCCGCGGCGTTGCATGCGGGGTTGGTCGCAGATCCGCCCTCCCGCGAGTAGAATCATTGCGTCGGCAGACATCCACCGGATCTTCCCTTCCAGCGAGGTAACTTATGTTCGATGGCGACCTGCGCCGTCCTGACCGCCGGAGCCGCCTCCGCCCCCTTGCGGCGGTCCTCGCGTGGACCCTGCTCACGCCGTGGCTCGCCGCCCGGGCCCAGGGCGACATCGGATCGGCGCCGGCGCGTCCAGCGGAGGACTCGCCCTACCGCGAGTACGGCTACGTCGCTCTCCACGACGGCGTCCGGATCGCCTACGTGGCGTACCGGCCCACCAAAGAGGGGAAGTATCCGGCCATCGTCCAATACGACCCGTACGTGGCGGCGGGCTCCGGTCCCGCCCGCGGCTGGCTCGACAAGGGATATGCCTACCTCGGCGTGAGCGTCCGCGGCACCGGGTGCTCGCAGGGCACGTTCAGCTTCCTGAACGGCGAGTCGCACGGGGCGGACGGGGCCGAGGTCATTGCGTGGATCGCCCGGCAGCCGTGGAGCAACCAGGCCGTGGGGCTGTGGGGCTCGTCGTATCCGGCCCACACGGCGTATTACGTGGCGGCCAAGCACCCGCCCGCCCTCAAGGCCATGGTCACCTCGAGCATCACGGCCAACGTCTACGAAGACGCCTTGTACCCCGGCGGGCTGTTCAACATCGGGTTCACCTCCCGGTGGTTCCTCCTCTACCAGCCGGCGCTGTCGAAGGTCGGCATGGACGCCCGGATCGGCTGGGGCGATACCGAGTGTCAGAAGAACGCCAACGCGCGCGCCCCGCACGACTACGTCGCGGAGGTGATGCAGCACCCGTTCGATGACGCCTACTGGAAGGTCCGCGCGACGGAGACCTACGTCGATCAGGTCCGGGTGCCGACCATCGTCGGGATGGGCTGGCAGGACTTCCAGACCCAGATCACGGGCGGCGTCACCCTGTTCCACCACCTCAAGGTGCCGAAGCGCCTCTATCTCCTCCCGGGCGGGCACGGCGTCGTCCTCGGCCAGAAGGTCTTTCAGGACGACCAGGTCCGCTGGTTCGACAAGTGGCTCAAGGGGACGGACAACGGCGTCGACCGGGAACCGCCGGTCACCGTGTTCTGGGAGGTCTCCCGAAAGGGCGGCACCGCCCTCGGCGGCGGCGAGTCGACGCCCAATTGGATCTCGACCTATGGCGCCTGGCCCCCGGCGGAAGCGCGCCCGCAGGCCTTCTACCTGACCGGCGACGCTCAGCTCAGTACCACCAAGCCGGCCTCCGCCGAGCAGACCGCGCCCCGGACCTATACCTATCCCACCGGGACCGAGCTGATCGGCAGCAACCCCCAGTTCTCACTCCCGGTCGAGCCGGAAGGCGTCCTGGTCTACCGGAGCCCGCCGATGACCCAGGACCTCACGATACTCGGCGCGCCCCAGCTGACGTTCAACGTGAGCATCGCCCACGAGGACGCCGACTTCGTCGTCGACCTCCACGATCTCTATCCCAACGGGGACGTGCAGTACCTCCAGCGGGGATTGCTGCGGGCCTCGATGCGGGCGATCGACCCGGTCCGGAGCCGGCCGGACGCGATCCGGCACCGGTTCGACAAGCGCGATCCCCTGGTGCCCGGGAAGGTGTACGAGATCAAAATGTCGCTGCCGCCGATCGGCGCCGTGATCCGGGAGGGGCATCGCCTCGAGGTGACGATCATGGCGCCGTCGCCGATCGCCCAGCCGGATTGGGGGTTCCAGCCTGCGGGCCAAGCCGGACGGAACACGGTCTACCACTCGGCGGACCGGCTCTCGGTGCTCACCGTGCCGGTCATCCCGTCGGCCCGGGCCCAGGGGCCGGCGCCGGTGTGTGGGAGCCTGGATTTCCAACCCTGCCGGCCGGCGAACACGGTCGACCAGCTGATGTTCATCGTGCGGCCGAAGATCGTCCCCTGAGGGCGGCGGGAGAGCGCCAATCGAACTTCTTGACGGTCTGATAGATGGCGTTCAGGACGGACTTGGCCGGCGACCCCTCGAAATACACGTTGAGGGTTCGCACGTCGGCCACCGTGTGGCGCCCGCCAGAAATCGTAGTTTGGCGTTAGCACCCGGCTCACGGTGGGGATCAGGGTATCGCGTTCCCGCATGCTCGCACCCGTGCCCCGCCACTCCGTCGCGGCCGGGTCGTTGCGTTCGCGCCAGCACCTTGAGGACCGTGTCGCGCTCCGCCTTCCGTTTCGGGGCTTCCTCGAGCCACCGCTGATAGGGCGTCTCTTCAGTCACCTTCTCGAGCTCCGCCCGCTTCTCGCCGTTGGTTCCCTCTCCGGAGGCGATCACCGCGTTGTAGAAGTCCTCGCGTGACACGCCGCGCCACGGCAGCTCGCCGCCCGGGCCGCCGCCGTCTGCGCGGTGGCCGGCGCCGGTGAGAAGAGGCGGATCGCAAGCAGGATGACCGGAACCGGCCGGAACGGGTGCCACGGCATGGTCCACCTCGGATGCATGACTCACCTCGGACTGAGCGAGAGAAGGCCCGGAGACGATACGCCGGGCCGGGCACGGTTACAAGCGGATTCCCGAAACGGGCCTCGGGCGGGCGTCGTAGGTCGGGCATGGGCCATCACCGCTCGACGACGCTCGCGCTGCTCGCATCCTGCGCCGCCGGGACGCTCTCGGCCCAGACGGCCCATCTGCGGGTCGAGCGGGTCCGCGCCCTCGGCGACTCGACCCAGTCCTACGCGATCCGACTCGATCGATCACGTTTTGAGCGGCAATAGAAAAGCCCCCACTCGTTCGGGGGAGTAGACCGGGACTTGGCGGGCGAGTAGCTTCGGCCCCGAGGTGCCTCATTCGTTCGCCTGTCGTGCGAGGGTGATACCATGACGACCAGAAGGACGTTCATCGAGACCATCAGTGGCGCCGCATCCCTGGCTGCGATTGGCGCCCCGTTGCCGATCCGGCGCCGACCGTCCGTCGCCGGGCTGGACCTCCTGATCCTTGGCGGCACCGGCTTCATCGGCCCGCACCTGGTCCGTCTCGCGCTGGCCCGCGGCCACCGGGTGACCACCTTCACCCGCGGCCGGCAATCGACCGAATTGCCGCCTGAGGTTACCCGTCTCATCGGCGACCGGAACGGCAACCTCGACGCGCTACGCGGCAAGCGCTGGGACGCCGTGATCGACGATTCAGCCACCGATCCCGACTGGGTCCGCCAATCGACCGAGCTGCTCAAGGGATCGGTGGGCCAGTACCTGTTCACGTCGTCGACAGGCGTCTACTACCCGTACCTCACCCGGGGGCTCGACGAGACCAGCCCGACGGGGATGGAGGTTACCGATCCCAAGGATCTGTCGGAGGGATACGCGGTCAGCAAGGCCCGGTGTGAGCGCCTGACCCTCGATGCCTTCGGCGACCGCGCCATGGTCGTGCGCCCAACGTACATAGTGGGCCCGGGGGACACGACCGACCGGTTTCCCTACTGGCCGCAGCGACTGGCCCGCGGCGGTGATACGCTGGCGCCAGGCCACAAGGACGATCCGGTACAGATCGTCGACGTTCGCGATCTGACAGCGTTCATGCTGACCCTGATCGAGAACCACACGGGCGGTGTGTTCAACGCCTCCGGCCCGGCCGAGGTGTTGACCATCGAAGGGTTCCTCACCGCCGCGATCCGGATCCTCGGCTCCAGCGCCATGCTGACCTGGATCGACGACTATGACTTTCTCGAGAAGCGGGGGATCACCGACTCGATCCCGTGGGTCATGCTGAAGGGGAAGGACTTGGGGCACACGTCAATCCGGAACAGCAAGGCAAGGAACGCGGGGCTCCAGTTCCGCCCCCTCGCGGAGACGGTCCGCGACACGCTGGCCTGGTGGCCCAGGGTTCCCGAGGCGCGGCGCGCCAAGCCGCAGTTCACGATCACCGCCGAGATTGAGGCCGAGGCCCTCGCGGCGTGGCGAGCCCGGGGGTCGCAATGATCCGGGCCGCTTGATCCGGATCGGAACGGCTCGCCGCCTAACGCAAGACCCGGTCCCTGAATACCGTCTTCCCATCCATGATCGTAAGTAACACCCGGGCGAGGTGGATTTCGGTCACTGGAATGGCGTAGAGGTCGCGGTCGAGCACGATCACGTCGGCTGCCTTGCCCACCTCGAGGCTCCCGTTGGTGGTTTCCTGATACGCCGCGTAGGCCGCGTCGATGGTGTACGACCGGAGCATCGTGGTGAGGTCGGTCACTTCCTCGGGAATCCAGGCCGGTCCGGCCGGATCGGTCGGGCCGCGGCGGGTGATGGCCACCTGAATCGCCTCGAGGGGATTGAGCGACGACACGGTCCAGTCGCTGGCCGAGACCACTTTCGCCCCGCTCTTTACCATGGAGCCGATCGGATAGAGCCAGCGCGACCGGTCCGGTCCGAGAATCGGGATGGTCAGATCGGTGATGTACTTGTCGGCGAAGGCCCAGAGGGGCTGGAAGCTCGCGATCACGCCCGAGGCCTTGAAGCGCGGGATGTCGGCCGGATCGAACAGCTGAAGGTGAGTGATGATCGGCCGGCGGTCCCGGGGACCGTTCGCCCTGGCGGCCGCGTCGATCGCGTCGAGGGTCATCCGGATCCCGCGGTCGCCGATGGCGTGGACGTGGATCTGGATCCCGGCCCGGTCAATCCGGGTCATCAGGGAATCCATCTGGCCCTGCCGGAAGTTGGCGACGCCGGTGCTGCCACCGCTGTTGAGATACGGCGCCAGGACCGCGGCCGTCTTGGCCTCGATCACGCCGTCCGCGAAGAACTTGGCCGCGGTCGGAGCGTAGTACCTGGTGCCCTTGTAGCGATCGCGCCAGGCCATCAGCGAGTCGACCTGGGAGAGGTCCTTCTCGGGATCGACGTACTGTGCCGCAAACACCCGGGTCGTCATCTCGCCCTTCCGGTCGAGCGAGGCGTAGGCTTCGAGAAGCTCGGGGTCGGCTGATCCTTCGTGGGCGGCGGTGATGCCAAACTGGTTCGCGAGACTCATCGCCTGGACCAGCCCAAGTTCGCGTTGTTCGAGAGAGTAGGGCGGCAGGAATTTTCCCACCAGTGCATTGGCGTTTTCGCGCAGGGTGCCCGAGGGATTGCCGGCCGCGTCCCGCTCGATCCGGCCGTTGGTGGGATCCTTCGTGGCCCGCGTCACGCCGGCGATCGCCAGCGCCCTCGAGTTGACCCAGGCCGAATGTCCGTCGGCGGCGGTGAGATACACCGGGTTGTCGGGCGCCACCTTGTCCAGCAGACCTTTGCCCGGGTTGGCATTCGGGAACACCGGCAGGGCCCACCCTCGGCCGCGGATCCATTCCCCTGGTTTGGCGTGCGATACGCACCGCTTGACCGAGTCCACGATCGCCTGCGGGGTGGTCAGGTCTTCGAAGTGGCAGTCGCTCAGTCCAATGCCCGAGCGAAGATGGACATGGGTATCCCGGAACCCGGGCAGGATCATCCGATGGCCGAGATCGATCATCTCGGTCGAATCGCCGACCAGATGATCGGCGTCCTGGCTCGATCCGACGAAGATGATCTTCCCGGCTTTGATGGCGACGGCTTCGGCTTTCTCGGGAGACGCCATGGTGTAGACGGCGCCCTTGAGGACGACGTCGGCGGTGATCTTTCGGGCGCAGCCGGCGGCGACGAACGCGGCCAGGGCGAACAGCAAGGAGCGATTCATGGGATCACCGGAAGAATGAGGCGCGACGGAGTTCGGGGGCCGGACAGCACCGAGAAGGCGGCCGGGCGGGTTTCTTTTGATTCGGTCTCGAGCTTGCCGGTCTGGAGATTGCGGCCGAAGTAGGGCAGGAAGCTGGTCGTCACCACCGCGCGGATCCGGTGGCCTTTCCGAAACAGGTTCCCGGTCATCAGGTTAGGCAGGATCACCTCTTCGGTCCGACCGGGCGTGAGCAGGGCCCGCCGACCGTGGCGGTAGCTCATCCGCATCGCGTCGAGGCCCGGGCTCATCAGGTTCCAGGCGGTGCCGTCCGGCAGGACGTCGAAGAGGCGGACCCAGACATCGATGTCGGGCGCGTCGGTCCGGACGAAGAGGTCGGCGGTGATGGTGCCGACGACGCGGAGGTCGGCGTCGAGGGGTGCCGTCTCGAACACCATCGCGTCGGGTCGTTCCGCGAGCCAGCGGTAGTCGTGGGCGCCCGAGCCCTTGCTGGGATCGATGAGTGGCCGGGCCGGGTCGGATGTGATCGTGCGGGCGCCAGCGGGACCGGCGTTCCAGTCGAGGCCTCCGGACGTTGCAGCGGCATTGAAATGGAGCGTCCTGGAAGTGGTGCCAGGCAGCGGCCACGTCTCCGCCGTGCGCCAGACGTTCTCGCCCATCACATAGGCCCGGACTCGCGGGGTGGTATCCGAGGTGGTGGTCACGCCCCGGACGTATCGATCCATGAAGCCAAGAATCTCGGCGTCGTAATCGATCCCGGCGGTGGCGCCGAAGACCCGGTCGCCCGACTTGGCCTGAGCGGTCCGGTTGTTCATCCCCGCCACCCCGTGAACCCAGGGCCCGATGATGATCCGTGATCGGGGATCCGCGTCACCCCGCCGAGCGGCGAGCAGTCCCTGGTGGTTGGTGAGGGCGCCTTCCGGCCCGTAGTTGTCGTCGTGCCACCCGCTCACGTTCAGCACCGCGGCCTTCACTCGGCCGTACTTGTTGGTGAGGTCGGCCCAGTCCCACCAGGGATCGTCGGCGGGGTGGGTCAGCCACTCCCGGTACCAGGGCGCCACCTCAAACACTTCGGGCACGTTGCTGATCGGGAGTCGCTGGATGAGTTCGTCACCGTGGGCGGCCCACCAGGCGTTGGCCTCGGCGTAGGTCGCGGGGCCGGCCAGGTTCCTTCGGTGCCGCGCGTCCGGGCCGATGTTGAGCAGAATCCACGAGGGCCAGGAGAGGTCGGGAAGGCCGCCGGCAAACCAGAAATTCCGGGCGTTCGAGAAGGTCATGGCGGGCACCATGGCCTTGAGGTGCGGCGGCGTTTCGATCGCCGCGAGCCACTGGACCGCACCCGGATAGGACAGGCCGAACGTGCCGACGGCGCCGGTGGACCACGGCTGGGCCGCGGCCCACTCGATCGTGTCGTACCCGTCGTGCCCTTCCTGCCGGTAGGGATTGAACTCTCCGTCGGACCGATAGCGGCCTCGGACGTCCTGGGCCACCACCGCGTAGCCGCGGTCAACCGCGCGCCGGAAGGTGATGTAACTCGTGATGGCCGAGGCGGCTCCGTACGGGGTCCGGTAGACCAGGACAGGGAACCGGCCGGATCCGGCAGGCCGCATGACGATGGCCCTGAGGACCACGCCATCCCGCATCGGCACGGCGACGCCGGAGTCGACTACCTGTCCGAATACCGGTCGGGCCAAGACGACAGCCGCTGTCAACAATCCGACAAACCGCATCGGCGCCTACCTCCGGAGCGGGAGGGATCTCGGGGGCCTGCATCAGTTGTAGGAACAGGGAATTCGAGGTTAAGCTATGGCCATCCTATGACCTATCGCTACCCCGACTCGGCGGTCCTGTACCGCAATCTCAATCGCACGTTCCCGCTGATCGTTCGCGGCAGCGGGCCCTGGCTCTACGACGAAGCGGGCAAGGACTATCTCGACGGTTCGGGCGGTGCCTACGTGGCCAACCTGGGCCATGGCGTGACGGAGGTCGTCGACGCCGTCGCCGAGCAGATCCGGAGGGTCGCCTATCTCAACGGGATGGCGTTCACCAACCAGGCGGTCGAAGAACTCGCCGCCGAATTGAAGACGCTCTCGGTCGGGGACCTCGACAAGTTCTACTTCCTGACCAGCGGATCGGACGCGGTGGAAGCCGCGCTCAAGTTCGCCCGCCAGTACTGGTATGAGACCGGCCGGAAGTCCAAGCACAAGATCATCGCGCTCGCTCCGGGCTATCACGGCAACACGATGCTGGCCCTCTCCGCGTCGGCCCGGCAGCATTACCGGACCATGTTCAAAGAGTGGCTCATCCCGGTGGTCCAGATGCCGGCGCCGTATGCCTATCGCTGCGGGTGCGACGGCGATCCGATCTGTCCTCGCTGCACCGGGCGGTTGCTCGAAGAGACCATTCTCCGCGAAGGACCCGATTCGGTGGCGGCGTTCATCGCCGAGCCGGTGGGTGGGTCGTCCACCGGGGCGTCGGTGCCGCGGGCCGAGTACTGGAAGACGATTCGCGAGATCTGTAGCAAGTACAACGTGCTCTGGGTGGCGGACGAAGTCCTGGTGGGGGCCGGCCGGACCGGCACCTGGACCGCGATCGAGCAATACGGTGTCGTGCCTGACCTGATGACGATGGGGAAGGGGATCAGCGGCGGCTATGCGGCGCTTGCCGCCGTGGTGGTGCCGGAACGCCTGCTCGATCCCATCGCCAAAGCGTCCGGCGGGGTGATCCACGCCCAGACTTTTACCCATACGCCGATGATGTGCGCGGCCGGGCTCGCCGCGGTGCGCTACATCAAGCGGCACGGGCTGATCGAGCGCTCCCGCACCATGGGAGGGACCATGCATCGGAAGCTGGCGCCGTTTCGGGATCATCCCCTGGTGGGTGACGTCCGGGGCCGGGGCCTCCTGGCCGGGATCGAGCTGGTGGCGAACAAGCAGAGCAGGCAGGCGTTCCCGCGCGCCGCTCAGGTGGCGGAGACCATGGTGGACCTGGCGCTCGACGAGGGGCTCGTGGTCTGGCCTAACGTCGGCCAGGCCGACGGGACCAGCGGAGATCTGGTCTGCCTGGCGCCGCCGTTCATCGTGACGGACGGAGAACTGGACGAAATCCTCGCCCGCTTCGGCCGGGCATTGGACCGCACCGAAGCGGCGGTCGGGGGACACCGGGCATGACGGCGACGATCGGCAAGATCACCTATACCACCACCGGCGTGGACATGAATTTGTTCCACGCCGAGTTCGACCGGGCGCTGGCGAAGGTTCGGTCGGAGATCGGGAAGACCTACCCACTCTACATCAACGGCGACGCCGTGACCCCCGCCGGCGAACCGATCGTGGACCGGTCGCCGATCGACACGTCGGTGGTGCTGGCCCGGTTCGGCGCCGGCCGGGCTGAGCACGTGGACCGGGCGGTCCGGGCCGCACGACAGGCCCAGGCCGCGTGGAGCGGGATGGGCTGGGCCAAGCGGCTCGTCGTCATGCGGCGGGCGGCCGCGTTGATCCGCGAGCGGCGGTTCGAGCTGGCGGCCTTGATGAGTATCGAGGTCGGGAAGAATCGGATGGAGTCGATCGGTGACGCCGAAGAGGCCGCCGATCTGATCGACTACTACGCCCAGCAGATGGAGGACGCCAACGGCTTCGTCCGGCCGATGCACAACCTGACGCCGATCGAGCGGAACGTCGATGTGCTCCGGCCCTTCGGCGTCTTTGCCTGCATCGCGCCCTTCAACTTCCCGCTGGCGCTCGCGGCCGGCATGTCCAGTGCCGCGCTGATCGCCGGGAACGCCGTGCTCTTCAAGCCGGCTACCGACACCTGCTGGACCGGGCTCAAGCTCTATGAGGTCTACCGCGACGCCGGTGTCCCGGCCGGAGTCTTTCATTTTCTGACCGGACAAGGCTCCGACATCGGCGACCCGCTCTGGCAGCATCCGGGCGTCGACGGCGTGGTGTTCACCGGATCCAAGGACATCGGGATGCGGATCTTCCACGGCCTGTCCGGCAATTTCGTGAAGCCCTGCCTGATGGAGCTCGGTGGCAAGAACGCCACGATCGTGATGCCGAGTGCCGATATCGACGGGGCGGCCGAGGGTGTGATGAAGTCGGCGTTCGGTTTGCAGAACCAGAAGTGCAGCGCGACGTCGCGGGTCTACGTCCACAAGGACGTCGCGGCGTCCTTCCTCGAAAAGCTGCTGGCCAAAACCGCCGCGATCTCGATGGGTGATCCCACTGAACGGGACGTCTGGTTCGGGCCGGTCATCAATGAGCGGGCCCTGGCCCGGTTTCTTGGCGCCACCGAAGAGGCTCGGCGCACCGGCACCATCCTGGCCGGCGGCGGCCGCCTGACGGGCGGGCTCTTCGACAAGGGCCATTTCGCGGCGCCGACCATCGCGCGGGTGCCGCTGGAGAGCCGGCTCTTCCAGGAGGAATTCTTCGTGCCGTTCCTGGCCTTCGCCGAGGTCGATTCACTCGATCAGGCGATCGTCGAGGCGAATCGGAGCGATCTGGGCCTCACCGCCGGGTTCTTCGCGAAGGATCAGGCGGAAATCGACCGGTTCTTCGAGACGATTGAAGCCGGCGTGTGCTACGTCAACAAGCGGTCGGGAGCCACGACCGGGGCGTGGCCGGGGTCCCAGCCGTTTTGCGGCTGGAAGGGCAGTGGCTCGACGGGGAAGGGCGGCTGCGGTCCGTACTATCTCCAGCAGTTCATGCGGGAGCAGAGCCGGACCGTCATCACCGGCTGATTGCACCCGGATCGTACAACCGCTCCGCGGGGCTTTGGTCCGCGGGCTCATTGGCGCGTACCGGTCGGCCGGAGTGGAAACCGACGGCATGCTTCACCCGTATGACCCCTGCCTGGTGACCAGTCGCCCAGGCACTTCGCGTTCCCGTCCTCACGTCTTCAGGTGTCCATCTCATGCTGAGCATTCGCAAGCTCGTCAAGGTCTATCCCGGCCCGGTCACCGCCCTGCAGGGCGTCTCCCTCGAGGTGGCCCCCGGGATGTTCGGGCTCCTGGGGCCCAACGGCGCCGGCAAGAGCACCATGATGAAGATCGTGGCCGGTGTGCTCGAGCCGACATCGGGCGAAGTGCTCCTCGACGGTGAGAATGTCACGGCCAACCCGGAGCGGCTCTGGCCGGCGCTTGGGTATCTGCCGCAGGACTTCGGGTTCTACCCACACCTGACCGGCGAGGCGATGCTCACCTACCTCCTCGAGCTCAAGGGCGTCACCGGGCCACGGGGCACCAAACGGCTCGTGGCCGACCTGCTGGACCGGGTGAACCTCACCCCGGCCGCCAGGCGGAAGGTCAAGGACTACTCCGGCGGGATGCGGCAGCGGCTGGGCATTGCCCAGGCGATTGCCGGCGATCCCAAGCTGATCATTGTCGACGAGCCGACTGCCGGCCTCGACCCCGAGGAACGGCATCGGTTCTACCGGCTCCTGGCCGAACTGGCCGAGCGCCGGACCGTGATCCTGTCGACCCATATCGTCGAAGACGTGGCGGTGCTCTGTCCTCGGTTTGCCGTGTTCCGGCAGGGGCAGATCGTCACTATCACCTCCCCGACCGAGGCGAAGAAGCAGCTCGAAGGCACGCTGTTCGAGGGTGCCGTGACCGGGAGCGAACTCGAGGAACTTCGCCGGACCCGCCGGGTAACGCAGGCGTACCTCGTCGAAGGCAAGAATCA
>JANXXJ010000142.1 GCA_025350665.1 Gemmatimonadota bacterium
GAGGACGCCGCGCCCCAGAAACCCGGCCAGCGCCCCGCCGGACAGCACCATGAGCAAGCCCCATGTATTCAATCGGGCACCCGAGCTCGAGACCGCCATATGCCGCTCCTCTGAATAGCCCAAGGTTCCGACACCCGACCACATCGGAACGGAGCCCCGGTTGAATTGCAACCTCGTGGCTTTGGGCGAAGATGGTATCGCGCGGTGGACGATCGGAGGATGACGCCAGCCTCGTCCCGGATCGTTCACGGTATGTTTGGCGGTGCGGAAACCAGAGTCACTCGAGGGAGGACGTTCCAATGATCCAGCTCCACCTGCTCGTCCTGTTGGCCGGGTCGCCGGTCCGAACCCGGACGGTGGAAACCACGCCGGCGCAGATCGTCCTGATCCGTCATGCCGAGAAGCCGGACGATCCGGCCAATCCGCATCTCTCGGCGGCGGGCCTGCTGCGGGCGAAGCAGTTGGTGACCTTCATCACCACCGACCCGGACGTCGGCCGGTTCGGGTTGCCGGTGGCGCTCTACGCGACCCGGACCACCAACGATGGCAACGGTCAGCGAACCCAGGAAACGCTGGCGCCGCTCAGCCAGGCGCTCAAGGTTCCGGTATTGACACCTTACCTCGGCCGGAAGCCGGGCGCCCTGGCCCGGCTGATTCTGTCATCGAAGGCGTTCGCGGGAAAGACGGTACTCATCTGCTGGAACCACGAAAACATCCCGGCACTGGCGGCGGCCCTTGGCGTCTTTCCGGTGCCGCGGGCCTGGAAGAAAAAGAACTTCGACCGCGTCTACGTCATTTCGTACCGTGAGGGAAAAGCCACGCTGTCGAAGATGCGGTACGGCAACTAGGACGGCGGGCCGACGCCGCGGTCAGCGCCCCGTCTCCGCCAGCGCCTTGTCCAGCATCGCGACCAGCGAGTCGCGACTGACGCTGTATTTCTGGCCCAGGTTGAGCTCCGCCACTGTCTGGAACAGCTTCCGCAGGGTCAGATCGGCCTGCCCCTGGTTAGGCACTACGAGGTATCGGAGCTTCGGGTGCGGATCGGACAGCGCCGCAAAGGCCGCTTCCGCCACGTCGTCCGGCTCGGCGTCGCGCGAAATCCCCTTCGCAAAATCGGCAATCCGTCGCATATCCTGCTCGTAGGGGCCCTCGAACGTCCTGCCCTTGGCCTCCATGCGGGCCAGGAGAGACTTGCCGATTTCCGTCTGGTAGTTCCCCGGCTCGAGGACGCTCACCTTCACGTCGAATCGGGCCATCTCGGCGGCCAGCGCGTCGACGAAGGCCTCGACCGCGTGCTTGCTCATGCTGTACGGACCCGACATGGATCCCGACACGAAGCCCGACAACGAGCCGGTAGTCACGATCCGTCCCTTCGAGGCGATCAGCAGCTTGCTGAACGCCTTGGTCACCCGGTACGGGCCGAAGACGTTGACGTCGAGCTGGAACTTGAGATCGTCCTCGTCGATCTCGATCAGCGGCATGATCACCGCGACACCGGCGTTGTTGACGAGGCCGTAGAGACCTCGACCCGCTTTCTCGACGGTCGTCACGGCGGCTTCGATCTCCGAGGGAACGGTGACGTCGAGCCGGATCGCTTGCACGTTCTTGATCCGGTTGAGCGCCTCCATGTCCTGCGCCTTCCGGGCACCGGCATACACGAAGTAGCCGCGCGCCGCGAGCACCTCCGTGATCTTCCGCCCGATCCCGCTGCTCGCGCCGGTCACCAGCACGGCGCGAGGCCCGTCGTTCACCTGCGCGCTGGCCACCGTGCCGCCGGGAATCGACCCAACCGCAACCATTGCGGCGACAACCCAGACGGCCGCTCGATTTCGCATGCCCAACCTCGATGTGGAAGTGAACCCGCGGCCGTAATATGGCGGCCGCCGGCCAAGCCGCCAGCCAGTCCGCCTCTATTTCCGACGCCAAGAACCGCCTGAGCGCCCTGGTCGCCGGTCCGCCTCGGCCGAGGCGTCCCGCCCCGAGTGATCGGCCTGGCCCAGGAGGGCCTGGCCCGGGGTCCGAGCTCGGTCGACGTCCTGCTGGCCGAGCGGGCGGAGAGTCGATGGGGGTCGACCAGCAACTGCCCTCCGCCGCCAGGCGCGCGGGGTTCGAGGTCCTTCCGGCCTGACCCTGGAATGACTGGCTCAATCTCTGAAGGAAACCAGCGGCTCGCCCCGATGCTCCCCCAGGTTCAGATATTTGACTAGTCTGACTAGTTTATATATCGTTGGTATATGACCAGGACCTACTCGCTTTACGAAGCCAAAGCACGGCTCTCCGCAATCATCCGTCAGGTCCGCGAGGGGCAGCGCGTCACCGTAACCGTCCATGGCCGGCCAGTCGCCGAGATCCGCCCCGTGACCGCCGACCGCCCCGGAATCAAAGCCCGGCTCGCCACACTGACGGACCGAGGGATTCTGGTGCGGCCCGCCGGCGGCCGGCCACCCCGCGCCGTCGTCCGGCGACCTGGGGCCCTCACCCGGTTCCTGGCCGAGCGCGACTCATGAACGTGGCGTACGTCGATACCTCGTGCCTGGTGGCGATCGCGTTCGGGGAGAAGGGCGGCCGGGCGATGGGCCGGCGGCTCAAGGAGTTCGACGAACTCGTCTCGGCCAATCTGCTTGAAGCGGAGCTGTTGGCGGCGTTCCGCCGCGAAGGAGTGGCCGAGGCCGCCGATCTCCCGGTCCCGGTGTCCTGGATCATCCCGGACCGGCCGCTCTCGGCCGAAATCGCCCGGGTGCTCGCGGCCGGCTACGTCCGAGGGGCTGACTGCTGGCACTTGGCAACGGCGCTCTATCTGGCGGAGACACCCGCAGACATCAACTTCCTCAGTCTCGACACCCGGCAGATGCAGGTGGCGGCGGAGTTGGGGTTCGGGCGCTGACGCGGCGCTGGTTGCGACCTCGTGGCCGGCCGGCGGTTCCTGAGGGAAACTCGCCAGCGACAACGGCCGAAGCCGATGCCGGCTCTGCCTCCTTACCGCCCTCCGCCCCGCACCGCCGCGACCACGTCGGCCACCGCCGCGATCACCACGTCGGGCCGATCGAACTGGATATAGTGCGACGCGTCCGGCAGGACCACTTGCCGGCCCGCCGTCGACCACCGCGTCTCCTCCTGGTGCATCTCGAGCCACATCTTCTTCTGGGCCTGAGCCTGTTCCTCGGTGATCCCGGCCGTGCGTCGCTCCCCGGCAGACATCGGCTTCATCGCCGTCAGGACCACGAGCGGCCGGTCGCCGAGGTTCCGGGCCCCCGCGGCCTCGGCGAGGATGGCGTGGAGGGCGTGCATCTCGGTGATCGCCCCGCGGATCGCGCGCGGCGCCCAGGCGCTCTGCGCCCGCGCGGCGTCCAGCGGCTGGTTGGGCATCGGCTTGCCCTGGCCGGTCAGAAGTCGCACCACGCCGGTCCACGACAGGGCCCCGGCGACCTCGAGCGCCCGGACGGCGATGTTTTCCGTGGAGATCCCGATCTGCTTGAACCGGATGAACTGCTCCGGGTGGGTTGCATCCACCATCACGAGGCCGGCTACCTCATCGCCGTAGCGCTTCGTGAAGAGCAGGTTGATCGGCCCGCCCAGCGAATGGCCGACCAGCACGAACGGCGCCCGTTCCCCGCCGGCGGTGAGCGCCGCGTGGAGGTCCTCCACGACGCCGACCGGCGTGAACGCGGGCGTCGGGTCGCTCCACATGATCCCAGCACGGGAGTAGGCGCAGGTGCGAGTGGTCCGGGCGATCGAGTCATGGACCGCCGACCAGCTGAGCGCGCCGCCGCCGTCGAGCCCGTGGATCAGGACGACCGTGGGCGAGCCGCTGCCCCGGCAGTCGAGCTGGATCTTGCGGCCGCCGATGTCCACCAGTTTGCCCGGCGGGGGGAACCGGCGGGCCGCCGCCCGCTGCGCGAGCTGTTCCCAGACGGCGCCGACGCCAAGAACCAGCAGGAGCAGGGCGAGGAGCCCGAGCGCGATCTTCTTCAACACGGGTATCATGGTCACCGAGGCTGGCTGGTTGTGACTTCGGCGAAGAGGGCTCTGATCGCGCAGCCTAATGGTACCGCCACCCGACTGTTTGCGGCATCCTGCGTCTGGCCACGCTCCGCCGCGACTGCTAGGATTCCACCCATGATCTCCTCTCCAACCACCCGGGCGGCTGGCCTCGGCCTCGGCCTCGCGGCCGCCTTCGCCCCCGCCGCCCCCGCGCCGCGGTACGACCTCATCATCCGCCACGGCCTGATCGTCGATGGCACCGGCGCGCCCCGCTTTACGGGAGACATCGCGATCACCGGCGGCCGGATCGCCCGGATCGGAAACCTGGCCCGCGCCACCGCCACCGCCGAGATCGACGCCACCGGCCTCATGGTGACCCCCGGGTTCATCAACACCCATAGCCACGCCTCGCCCGCCGCCCTCCCGACGGCCGAGAACATGCTGACCCAGGGCGTCACCACCGAACTGCTGAACGCCGACGGCGGCGGGCCGATCGACTTGAACGTCCAGCTCGAGCCGATCGAGAAGAACGGTCTGGCGCTGAACGTGGGCGCGAGCATCGGCTTCAACGCCGTCTGGCAGAGCGTGATGGGACTCTCCAACCGCCGCGCCACTGATGACGACATCGCGACGATGCGGGCGCTGATCGTGAAGGGGCTGGAATCGGGCGCCTATGGCGTGTCCGCGGGCCTCGACTACAAGCCGGCGTACTTCGCCACCACCGATGAAGTGGTGAAGGTCCTCGAACCCGCGGGCCGGTGGCGGACCTTCTTCCCGAATCACGACCGGACGATCCCCGAACTGGGCTACAGCTCCCGCGCCGGCATGGAGGAAACCCGCGCCATCGGGGAACGGGCCGGCCTGGTGCCCGAGTTCACCCACATGAAGGTGCAGGGTCACGAGCAGGGCACCGCCGCCCAGGTCGTGGCGATGATGGACAGCGCCAGCGCCGCTGGCCGGTGGATCGCCACCGATGTCTATCCTTACCTCGCGGGCCAGACCGCCCTCTCGGCCCTGATCATCCCCGGCTGGGCCCAGGACGGCGGCACCGAAGCGATGCGGGCCCGGTTCCGCGACTCGACCCTGCGCGCGAAGATCATCAAGGAAGCGGACGACGCCATCAAGGCCCGCTTCAACGGTCCCCAGAGCATCATGGTGACCGGCACCCGCCGGCTCTCCGACATCATGACGGAGACCGGTTCCCCCACCGCCGGCGCCGCCGTGGTGAAAGTGCTCGAGACCGAATCCCCCTGGGCCATCCTCGGCTTCGGCATCGAGCCCGACCTGGTCAGGCTCATGCAGTACCACTCCGCCTCGATCGCCTGCGACTGCGGCGCCAACGTCGGGGGCCGAGGGCACCCGCGCTATTTCGGAACCTTCCCGCGGGTCCTCGGCCGCTACGTCCGGGAGCAGCACATCATGAGTTGGGAGGACGCCATCCGGAAAATGAGCGGCCTCCCCGCCGCGATGATGGGACTCACCGACCGCGGCCTGCTGGCGCCCGGCATGGCGGCGGACATCGCAGTTTTCGACACCGCCACCGTGATCGACCACGCGACCTTCGAGAAGCCCGATGCCTGGTCGGAGGGGATCAAGGACGTGATTGTAAACGGCCATGTGGCGCTCATGGACGGCAAGGCCACGGGTGACAAGGGCGGCCTGGTCCTCCGCCGCACCGGCGCCAGCCCCAGCCACCCGATGGATCTCGCCTCGGCGCGCAAGTTGACCGCGTCCGGCACCCTCACCGGTTCCGACGCTAAGCCCACCCGGGTGACCATTGCCCTCGGCCAGCCAGCCGGGGGCCGCCGGGCCACGGGGGTGCTGAAAGTGGGCTCGGTCACGGCCGCGACGTTAGGCACGCTCCAGACCGCTGACCGGTGGGCCACCATCACCGGCCGGGCCACGGTCCAGGGGGCGGACCGGGCCTTCACCCTGATCGTGGACGGCGCCGATCCGCTGGCCGAAGGCACTCTGGTTACCGTGACCATGGCGGTGGACGGCTTGCCGGCCATTCAGGGGCAACTCAAGGGTTCCGTCGCGATGCTTCCGAGGGCCCGCCCGCCCAGAGCCCGGTGAAACGCTCCACCCCGGGCCCCGACCCGGCCCTCACCGCGGCTCACACCGCCATTGCCAAATGCGACTGGCAGGGCGCCGCCCGCGCGGCGCGCCGGTCCCTCCAGGACACCGAGACCGCCGAGGGCCATGAACTCCTCGGCCTCACGGCCTGGTGGCTGAGCGAGGCCGACACCCTGTTCCGCTGCCGTGAGCGGGCCTACCGCCTCTACCTCGACCGCGGCGATGTCCGCCGCGCCGCCCGGATGGCCACCTGGCTCGACTGGGACTACCGCGCCTTCCGCGGCGAGCCCGTGGTGGCCAACGGCTGGCTCCGCCGGGCCCGGCGGATTCTCGAGGGCCACCACGACACCCCGGAATACGGCTGGCTCCTCCTCCGCGAGGCCGATGCGATTCTCGGCCAGAACGCTCTGAAGGCCGCCGCCGGGGCCGCCCAGGCCGCCACGTTAGGCCGGCGCCATCGGAATGCCGACCTCGAATTCCTGGCCCTCTCCCTCCAGGGGCTGGCCCAGGTGGCCGCCGGCAGCGTCACGGCCGGCATGCATCAGCTCGACGAGGCCACCGCCGCCGTGGTGGCCGGCGAGTTTGCCGACCAGTGCGCGGCCGGCGTCGCCTGTTGCCACCTGATCGCGGCCTGCGAGCTGGTCCGGGACTTCGACCGCGCCGGACAATGGTGCGGCCGGGTTCGCGAGTATTGCCGGCGCTGGGACCACCCGCCGCTCTTTGCCGTCTGCCGGACCCAGTACGCCGGCGTGCTGGTCTCGAATGGCGACTGGGCCGGTGCCGAAACCGAGCTGGCCTCCGCCCTGAAGGAACTGGCCGAACTCAGGCCCGGCTGGATTGCCCTTGGCTACCTGCGACTTGGCGATCTGCGCCGCCGGCAGGGCCGGCTCGACGAGGCCAAGGCGATTTTCGAACGGTTCGCCGCCGCGCCGGATGCGGCGCTCGGGCTGGCCGCCATTGCCCTCGACCGCGGCATCCCCGCCGAGGCTGAGCGACTGGCGCGCCAGGTCCTCCGCCACTCGGCGCGCGGCAACCACACGGCCCGGGCCAGCGCGTTGGAGCTGATCGTCCTGGCCTCGGCGGCCGGCGGCCGATCGGCCGGGGCGGCCGCAGAGATGGCCGAGCTCGAGGAACTGGCCTCGAGCATCGAGTCCGAATCCATCTGGGCCAGCGCCCGGCTCGCCGCCGGAACCCTTGCCGCCGCCCGGGGCCAGGCCGAGCGGGCCAGGCACGCGCTCGAGGAGGCCGCCACGCTGTTCGAACGGGCCGGTACCCCGTACGATGCCCTCCGGAGCCGCCTGATCCTGGCGGAGCACCTGCTCACCGCGGGAGACGCCGATGCGTCCAACGCGGAGGCCGCCGCGGTGGCAAAGCAGGCGCACCACCTCGGCGCGGGCCAACTTGAGGCCCGCGCCCGGGCCCTCGGTCGATCGGGCACCGCCAGAACCGGCGGCAAGCTTCCACTCACCGCCCGGGAACAGGAGATCCTCGGCCAGGTGGCGCACGGCCTCACCAACCGCCGGATCGCGACCCGGCTTGGCGTGAGCCAGCACACCGTGCACCGTCACTTGGCCAATGTCTTCGTCAAACTCGGCCTCTCCTCCCGTGCGGCCGCGGTGGCCTGGGGCCTCCGACACGGCGTCGGGTGACCTGGCCCGAACGGGCCATGCCGGCGGGGTGGCCCGTTCGGGGGAAGCGACTGATTGGCGGGCGGGCTATCCTGCCTCGTCCACTTCAATCGGAGACCATCGTGACCAACACCTCCCGTCTCACCGCCCTCCGGTATGTCCTGATCGGCACCGGCGTGATCTTCGTCGCCGGGATCTTCCCGCTCTCCCAAGTCTGGCCCAGCGGCTGGAACTGGGGGTCCGGACACTCGCATTTGTTCCCGATGATCCTGGGCTTCTATGCCACGTTAGGCGTCTGCCTGCTCGCGGCATCCCGCGACCCGCTGGCCAGCCGGAGCCTGATCTGGTTTACGGTGTGGTCGAGCGTGGTCCACGCCGGCATCATGGCGTACCAGTCGGTCGTGGATCCGGCTGAAACGGGACACTTGCTCGGCGATGTACCAGCCCTGCTGCTGGTGGCCGTCGCGCTGGCGTTCCTGACCCCGAGAGGCGCCACGATCCCGGCGCCGGCCCTTCCCTGAACGTCACTCACTATTCAGGAGCAGCGACCGTGAATCCGAACAAGGCTTTGTGGGAAAAAGGCGATTTTACCGCGATCGCCGCGCTGATGCGTCCATCCGGGGAGGCCGTGGTCCGGTCCCTCGGAGTGACCCTACCGCTTCGGGCGCTGGACCTGGGGTGCGGCGACGGGACCACCGCGCTGCCCCTTGCGCAGCTGGGGGCCGAGGTGCTCGGCGTGGACATCGCGAGCAACCTCGTGGCCGCCGGCAACCGCCGGGCGGCCGAGGCGGGGCTGAGCCGCCTTCGATTCCAGGAAGGCGACGCCTGTGATTTGCAGGGTATCCCCGACGATTCCTTCGACCTGACGCTGTCGTTCTTCGGGGCGATGTTCGCGCCCAAGCCATTCGACGTCGCCAGAGAGATGGTGCGGGTAACCAGGCCGGGCGGCCGGATCGTGATGGGGAACTGGATTCCGAACGATCCAACGTCGTTCGTATCGCAGTTGCTCAAGGTCAGTGCGGCGTTCACCCCACCGCCGCCGGAAGGATTCATCAGCCCGATGACCTGGGGCGTTGACACCCACATTCTCGAGCGGTTCGGGAAAGCGGGAATTCCCTCGGAAAGAATCGGGATGGTCAGGGACACCTTTTCCTTCTCGGCGCCCGACCAAAGCCCTGTGCAGGTCGTCGAGCTGTTCCGGCGCTACTACGGACCGACGATGAACGCCTTCGACGCGGCCGCGAAGAATGGGTCGGAGGAAGAACTCAACCGCCAGCTGGTTGAACTGGCCCACTCGTTCAACCGAAGCTCGAACGGCGGAACCTCGATCGATGCCACGTTCCTGCGGGTGACAGTCCAGAACTGAAGGCATCGAGCCTCCTGGCGGTACATGCCGGGGGCTCGGTCCCTTTCGCGGGCGGTGACTAACGGCCCTGTCTGATTTCCATCCCGCCATTCACCGTCGACAGCACCAGGCCGCGCCCGCCGCTGCCGATCTTGCCCGTCATCCGCTTCGGACCCCACTTGCCGCGCACCGTCAGCGGAAAGTCGGTTCGAATGCCACCGTTCACCGAGCTCGCGTCGACATCCGCATTGAGGCCCTCCGGGAGGGTGATGTCGATCTGGCCGTTTACGGTCGTGAACTCGAGGTCGTCGCTCCAGTCGGCCCGGCCGAGCCGCGCCCTGATCGAGCCATTCACGGTAGTGGCGCTGCCGTAACCGGCCGTCTCGAGCGTCACCGACCCGTTCACGCTGTGCGCCTCGGCGGCCCCGTCGAGCGCCACCGCATCGACCCGGCCATTGACGGTCCGGCCGATAAATCGGGCGCCGCGCGGCACGGTGATCGTGGAGTGCACCTGGACGTCGTTATCGCGGGTATCGTTGCGGCCCTCGCCCCCGGGCCGGCATTCGTTAGGCCGGCTGCTCCGCCGGCTCGGATAGACCGCGCAGATGGTGACCCCGTCGGCGTGTTCCACCACTTCGATCCTGACGTCCTCGGGGTCGCTCCGGCGGGCCCGCTTGACCGCGGTGACGATAGCTTCCGAGCCGGTGCCTCCGCGAGCGTCGATGTCGCCGTTGATGCCGATGATCTCGAGTGTCTTGCCGGACGACAATGCCTTGGACCAGCGGAAATCATCCTTGTCCTGAGCCGTTGCTGCACCGGAGACTCCGGCCAGGAACAGAGCGGCTAACGCATAGTGGCGCATGGGCATCCCTCGAGTTGAGCTGGCAGACCGCTAACCGACGTCTGGATTCGACACGGCGAGGTCCCAATACGTTGCAACCAGGTCCGGTGATTCACTTGGGAGGAGGCTGCGGCATCGTGACCCGGCCTTGACCGGCGTTCTTCCGGCCGGGGTGAGCCCGCTTACTTGCCCGGGTTGCTCCGTCCTGGCCGGCTTCTGGAACGCGCACGTCCATTTCACGGAACCAGTCTGGCTCGGGGCGGCCACCGCCCCGGCGCCGAAGCTCCGCGGCGCGTTGACCGAGATGTTGCTTCAGTACGGATTCGTCCACGTCCTGGATACCGGGTCCGACCTCGACAACACGGTAGTGCTCCGGTCCCGGATTGCCAAAGGCGAGCTCCCGGGCCCCGACATACTCACGGCCGGCTTTCCGTTCGCACCACCCGGGGGGACGCCGTTCTACATCAAACCGCTCAAGCTGCCGGAGCTGGTCAGCCCGGCCGCCGCCCGCGACTCGGTGCTCCGGCGCCTGGCCCGGGGCGCGGACTTCATCAAGGTGTTCGCCGCCTCACCGGTCTCGATCGGCCGCGTGGTGGAGATGCCGCCGGCGATCCTCCAGACGGTGACCGCCGCCGCGCATGCCAAGGGCCGCTGGGTGGCCGCCCACCCCACCACCAACGCCGGGGCCGACCTCGCGATCGCGGCCGGCGTCGACCTGCTCCTCCACACGACACCCGACGGCGGAAAGCCGTGGGACGTCGCCTTCGTGAAGCGGATGATCGCCGCCAGGGTCGCGGTGGCGCCGACGCTGATGCTGTGGCGCTGGGAGCTCGAGCGAGCCCACCGGCCCGCCGCGGTGGTCGACGGGTTCCTTGCGATCGCGCGCCAGCAGGCAGCCGCGTTCAGCAGGGCCGGCGGCGATCTCGTGTTCGGGACTGATGTGGGGTATGTGGCGGTCCACGATCCGAGTGATGAGTACCGGCTGCTCACCGACGCCGGAATCGGATTCGACGCCGTCCTGGCCTCTCTGACGACGATACCGGCCCGCCGGTTCAGTGGGGGCCGGTCAACCGGCCGGCTCGAGCCCGGCGCCGATGCCGATATCGTGCTGGTTGCCGGCCGGCCTGATCGGGATCCGACGGCCTTCACCCGGGTGGAAACGGTCTGGAAGCGGGGCCTGATTGTCTATCACCGCGGTGCCCCGAACTGAGCGCGCCTGACGGATCGCCCTAACCTCAGGCCTGGGCCTGAATCCGGCTGGCGGTCCGCGACAACTCAAGAGGGCCGAACCAAACGACGATCACGGCCGACACGGCCACCATCAATCCGGTGTACGCATACGCCGCCGGCATTCCCGCCCGCATGATGTCGATGTAGCCGTTCCAGCCGTTGAGCGCCCCGTGGTAGACGGCCACCAGAAACAGAGACAGGGCCGGGTGCCGCTTCACGAATTCATTCATCGGAGGCGTTCGAGATCCAGGGTCGAGTCGACATCGGGGTTGTCCCCCTCGAGCCAGATCTCGGTCCACCGCATCGCATGCTGCTCCGCGACCCCGCCGAACCCGGCGTCGCCATCGTTCTGATGCACCAGCCCGAAGAGATGGCGACCAATGAAGACGGGATGACTCACCGCATCGGCAAAGCCCCGGTAGTGGGCCCGCACGAAGGCATGCGGCGAGCGGCGCGCTCCATCGACGACGGCCTTGATGGTCTGGCCCGTCACCATGGGCTGATCGCCGAGGAGAATGACCGCCCCCTCGGCGCCGGGCTCGAGCGCCGCGATCGCCGCCTTGAGGCTCGCGGACATCGGGCTGTCAGCAGGAGGGTGCACCACGCGGCACCCCTCGCCCACCGCAATGCTCTTGATCCGCGTGGCGCCCAAAGGCGCGATCACGAGGACCTCGGACACCACCTCGGCCAGGCGGGCGTTGGTGGCGGCGGCAAGCACGTACTCGATCAGTGTCCGGCCCCGCCATTCGGCGAGCAGCCTGGAACGATTCCCCTCGAATCGGCCGTTGCCGCCGGCCGCCATGACCACCGCCGAGACTTTCACCGCTCCCCCAAATGAGTGCTCACTCGTCCGCTACCAGAACCAGAGATTGAGCCCGATCACGGCCATCGTCGCGATCACCGCGAGCGGCGCCGGTCGCTGATACCACGGCCGTCCTTCATCGGCCGGCATCCGTTCCATCCCGTGCACGAGCCCCTCGAGTTCCGCGACCGGCCGCGGCGTCGTCATCAGGCTCACGCCGGTGGTCAGCACGAGGCACGACACCCAGGCCACGATCGCGATCCAGAAGTTCTGCGCCATCGTCGAAGGGAACTGGTGTACCACCCCGAGCCACCCGCCCTTGCCTTCCGCCACCGTGAGGCCGTGCGTCATTGCCGCCGCCACGGTCCCGCCCACGAGCCCGGTGAACGCCCCGTGGCCGGTACTCCGCTTCCAGAACATCCCCAGGAGAAAGGTGGCGAAGAGCGGCGCATTCACGAACCCGAACACCAGCTGGAGCAGGTCCATGATGTTGTTGTACCGTTGCGCCACGTAGGCCGCGCCGATGGAGAGCCCCACGCCCACCACTGTCGTGAGCCGCCCCACGAACAGATAGTGGCGGTCCGGGGCGCCCTTCTTGAGATACGACTGATAGAGATCGTACGTGAACACCGTGTTGAAGGCCGTCACGTTGCCCGCCATCCCCGACATGAACGACGCCAGCAACCCGACCAGGCCGAGCCCCAGCATGCCAGCCGGATAGAAATGGGCCATCAGACTGGTGAGCACCTGATCGTAGTCGAGCCCCGCGCCCTTGGCCGGGATGACGTAGCCCGACGCCGAGGAGGCCAGCGCCGCGGCCGCGATACCGGGAATGATCACGATGAACGGAAACAGCATCTTCGGAAAGGCGGCGATCACTGGCGTCCGCCGCGCCCCTGACATCGAGTTGGAGGCCATGGCCCGCTGAATCACCAGATAGTCGGTGCACCAGTATCCGAACGACAGCACAAAACCCAAGCCGAAGATGAGACCCACGACTTCGACGCCCATCGGGTTGGACGCCGCATGCCCGGTCTCGGTCCAGAGGTGCGTCATGGGCGCCGGCAACTTGGTGGTGGTGGCGGCCCAACCGCCGGCCGCCTTCATCGCGAGCCAGGCCAGCGGCGAGAACCCGATCACGATCAGAAAGAACTGGAGCACTTCGTTGTAGATCGCGCTCGCGAGTCCGCCCAGAAAGGTATAGATCAGCACGATCGTGGCCGCGAGCAGGACCGACGCCGTAAAGCTCCAGCCCAGGACCGACTGGAGCAGGAGCCCCAGCGCGTACATGGAGATGCCGGATGAGAAGAGTGTCATCACCGCGAAGGTGAGGGCGTTGAACGCCCGGGTCTTCTCGTCGAATCGGAGGGCGAGATATTCGGGGACCGACCGCGCCTTGCTCCCGTAATAGAACGGCATCATGAACAGCCCGACGAACAGCATCGCCGGAATCGCGCCGATCCAGTAGAAGTGGGCCGTCATGATACCGTACTTGGCGCCCGAGGCCGCCATCCCGACCAGCTCCTGCGCCCCAAGATTGGCGGCCAGAAAGGCAAGACTGGTGATCCAGACGGGAATCGACCGGCCGGCCGTCAGGAAATCATTGGCCGAGTGGACCTTCGACTTGAGCCACCAGCCGATGGCGAGAACGGCGAGGAAGTACGCCGCCAGAATCGCGTAGTCGATCCGCTGCAGAATCATGGGAACTCCCGGAAGTCAGGCGCGGCGTGACTGAAAATGGTACCCAGTGGGGCGCCCGGCCGTAAGGTCGGGGGCCGACTGGGCGCGATCTTTCGAAAAACCGGCCCGATCCCTACCATTGAGGGGGTGCTGCCGCCACCGGTGGAGGACGAATGACCCGTTTCACTCGAACCGCCGTGCTGGGCGCCCTTGTCGCGCTGTCGGCTCGTGGTGCGTCAGCCCAATCCAAACCCACGATCACGATCGCCGGCTTCGTTCGCGACTCCGCCGGCCGGCCGCTCGCAGGGGCCGAGGTCTGGCTGGTCGGCGGATCGAAGACGGTCACGGGGCCCGGCGGGGCCTTCCGGTTCGACGGGATCAAGAACGCCGTCCGCGGCTGGATCGCGGCCCGGCACATCGGACATCTCCCGGTGCAGACTAGCGTCGCCGCGGAACCCGGCACCACGTCAGCAGTGACGATCGTGATGGCGGCCCGCCCGTACGATCTCCCCGAACTCACGGTCCGCGCAGCCGAGAAGGCACAGCGCAGCCGGTTGATCGAGTTCGTCTGGCGCACCCGGGGCACCGGGGCCCGCTTCGTCTCCCGCGACGACATCGAACGATCGGGCGCCACCCGACTGGGCCAGGTGGTGCTCCGCTACCTTCCCTTCAAGGACGCGGGCACGATGGACGAACCTGGTGGCATGGGCCCCTACGGCAGCCAGCCGAGCGGGCTGATGGCGATGCCCATCGTCTACTACAGTTCGCCGTGGGCGCTCCCGGGGTCCGAATCCCAGCCGCGGGTGGAGTGGTACGCGTCCAGTGAAACCCGCTGGTTCAATGATCCGCAGATCACCCGCAGTTGCCCGCCGGCCGTCTCAGTGAACGGCGGGGGCATCGCGCCGGGATGGGCGATCAACGACTTCGAGCCGGACGAGGTCGAGGCGCTCGAGATTTATCGCGACCACGCCAACAGTTCCATCGAGTTCGGCGCGAGCAGCGGGACCGCCTGCGGCGTGGTGGTCGTCTGGCTCAAGGCCTTTGTGCGAGCCCAGGTCCGGCCCTGACGCCTAACGCCCGGCCCCGGTCGGCCAGGGAACTCGGCCATAGACCGCCTTGCCGGGCCAGATTTCGTCCAGCGTATCGGTCCGGTAGAGCCGGCCGGCCTTCATGACCATGCCCACCTTGCTTGAGTTCCGGATGTCCACCAGCGGATCGGCGTCAAGAATCGCCAGGTCGGCGAGTTTGCCCACCGCGATCGATCCGATTTCGCGATGCGCCCCGATGAAATAGGCCCCGTCCCAGGTCGCAATCTTCAAGGCCTCAATCGGCTTCAAGCCCGTCGCATAGGCCCAGAGTTCCCAGTGTGAGCCCAGGCCCGTCTGCTCGCCGTGTTCGCCGATCGCGGCGTATCCGCCCGCCCGCACGATGTCCGCCACACCCTCAGCCATGATCGGGAACGCCACCTCTTCGAGCGGCTTCGGACTGGCCGACGCGATCTTCGCCGCAAGGTCGGGGAACGGCATGAATCGCCGGGTCCGCGTCTCGTGCATCAGATCGGCCGTCGGGCGGAAGTACTGCATCGACCCGTGGGGTACGCCGGCCACGATCAGTGTGGGAGAATAGACCAGGCCGGCTTGCCCGAAAAAAGTGGTCGCGTCCTTATAGAGGGGGAGATCGGCCAGCATGTGCTCCCACCCCGACTGGCCGTCGATCGCATAGCCGACATCGAGGTAGAGCGGCCCGCCTTCGCTGGTGAGGCTGACGCCCCGCTCCCGCGCCGCCATCGCCAGCCACTGGTGCTCGCGCCGCCCGGGCTGCCGGTAGTTCTTGATGGTGACCGCACCCCAGTCCGCCCGCCGGTTTGTCGCGGCGCGGGCCTCGTCGAGCGACGAGATCTCGTGGTAATCTCCCCACGCGATTCCGTGGGAAATGACGAACTCGGCGCTGCTGTAGGTCCGGGGTCCGGCGATCAGGCCGGCCTCGGTCATCTCCGCCACCGGGAACGCGCCCTCCGACGTGGTGGCCGGATCGACGATTGTGGTGACGCCGTAGGCCAGATCCAGGGACGACGCCGGCCGGTGCTGCGGCACGACGCCCGAGGCCTCGTCGGTGTGGTGCGCATGCAGATCAACCAGACCGGGTATGATCGTCTTGCCTTCGACATGAATGACCTTCGACACGCCCGTCGTGTCGCACCGGCCGATGCACGCCAGGCGCGAGCCCTTGATGACAATGGTGCCGCCATCGATGACGCCGGCGCTGTCGATCGTCACAATCTTCCCGCCCACCAGCGCCAGCGAACCCTCGGGCTTGCCCTTGGGCACCATCAGGCGGATCTCCACCGCCGTCACCTTGCCCGTCGCGGCCGACCAAGTCACATACCGCCGTCCGGAGGCAAACTCGAGCGTCCCGGCGTCGCGCCAGCGGGGATAAATCCCGCCCCAGGTCCCGATGTGAACCCGGCCCGTCGCGGCTACGTTGGGGTCCGGCTCGATCTTCCCGCCGGCCGCGCCGGGCGCCACGTAGATCTCGTGCGCGGCGTCGAACGCCACCCACCTCCCATCCGGCGACAACACCGGCGTGTTCCCGCGGCCAAGCCGGACCGGGAAGTCGACCGAGCCACTGTCGATCACCCCGTTCCAGTCTGCCCGGCGCACCCGCACCACGTCGGCAAAGAAAGCCGAGTCGGGAAACGGCTTGGTGGCAAGCGGCGACCCGTAGAGCGGCACCGCCTGGGTGGCGAACGTCAGCGAGCCGCCCGGCCCGGTCCCCGCCACCGTCCACGACACCAGATCCTTCGCCACGGTCACCGCGGGGCCGCCGGCGGCGGGAAACCGGACCACCTGCCAGCCCACGGCTTCATCCCAGGGATTCCATGACAGCTTCCCCGGTCCCGGGCCACGGCTCACGGCAATCGACCGGCCGTCCGGACTCCAGACCGGTCCGAGATATTCACCGGGCACGGTTGAGATTCGTCGCGGAGCGCCGCCGGCGTCCGGAACCACCCACAGGTGCCCGCGCCCGCCGCCGTCGTCCCAGGTCGTGAAGGCAACCGACTGCCCGTCCGATGACCACGCGGCCGCCAGCTGAAACGCCGGCCGCATGTCGGCCGTGAGCGGCTTCGGCTTGCCGTTGGGCAGATCCATCACCCAGACCCGTCCGACCGCCGTGAACAGCAGTCGCTTCCCGTCAGGGGAACCCGTCGGCCACTGGATGAACTTGACCGCAAGGGAGTCGTCATCCACCGTCACCGTGCCGCGAACCGGCTCGGCCACGGTCCGGAGCACCCGGGCGGTGAATGGAATCGGCGTGAGCGCGCCCGAAGTCACGTCGAGCTTCTGGATCTTCCCGCCCACAACCAGCACGATGGACCGGCTGTCGGGAGTCCAGCCGTAGCCGGGAAATGGCCGGTACGCATACTGGGTGTTGATCTTGGTGAGATCCTTGGTGGCCCGATCGAGTATCTGCTTCTCCTCACCGGTCTCGAGGTTCCGGAGCCAGAGCGCGGTGGCGGGTCGCATCCTGTGGCCCCGCCACTCGAAGGTCTGGTCCGGCAACTCGCGCGAAAACGCCAGCCACTTCCCGTCCGGTGACACCTTGGGCGTCGTGACCGCTGGTTCCACACCCACGCTCGTCGCGTAGCCGCCCGACTTGAGCGCCGCGCGAAACTCGGGCGTCGGCTCGGCGGGGTCCTTGAGGCGAACGTTCTCATCCCGACCCGTGGCGTTCTCCCGCCGGAGAATCCGGTGCCCGGCGGTAAGCATGCCGAGCCCCTCGGCAATCGAATACGAGACGTGGTAGTAGAGGTATCTCCCGTCCGGCGAAAAGCTCGGCGCGTCGGGCTGGGTGAGATGTTCGTCGATGATCGGCTCGGGATCGCCGCCGGCCAGGGTCAGCCGGTAGAGGGTCCGGTTCTGACGGTGCCACGACCGGCCCGGACTCCGGAACAACCGCACCGCCACCACGCTCTTGCCGTCCGGATCCCACGCTGGCTGGAGGTAGCGGGTCGCGGGATCGGCATGGAGCACACGTGGATGGCCGCCATCGGCATCCATCACCCAGATGTTGAGCTGACCGTTCCGATCCGAGGTAAAGGCAATCTGCTTCCCGTCCGGCGAAATCGCCGGGTGAAAATTGAGGGCGGGCCCGCTGTTCTGCGTCAGCGTCACCGCCGCGCCGCCCGCCATGGGCATTCGGTAGACGTGGCCCAGGAGATCAAAGGCGAGCCAGGTCCCATCGGGTGACACCGCAACCGATATGCCGGTGCCTTCGTCGGTGGTGAAGTCGATCACCCGGGTCTGCCCGCCGGGGGGCGCCAGCGTGACGGTGGGATCGATCGAGGAATTGGAGTCGGTGCATGCCGTGGTCGCCAGGGCGAGCCACGCGAGCCAGCGGGTAGTCATGTCACAGAACTTGGTTCCCGATCCGGAGATCGGCAACTGCGCTGATTTGGTTCGATTGGCGTTGATTTGGTTACCGAGTCCGGACCGACCGGATCACCTTGCGATCAGGCGATCGGCGTGGCCCGATAGCCGGCGTCACCGATCGCCGCGATGATGCGGGAGGAGTCCAGCACGGCCGGATCGAATTCAAGTTCGGCCCGTCCCACGGCCACCGACTTGATCGTGACCCCGGCCAGTCCGGTCAGGCTCCGGTTCACGGCATTGAGACAATGGCCGCACGACATACCTTCTATGGCGAGCTTGAGCGTGGTCATATGATGAAGGAAAACGGCTTGGCGGGCCTCTCGCAAGGCGCCGGTCCGGTGGCAAACCCAGAGCGGGCCAGCCGCGCCCTACAACCTAAGTTGTTACTATTGAGCGAGTTGACGAGATGCCGCCGAGGCACGGAGTCTGCACCTCAAGACCCGGACAACATGGCCGCACCCATCCAATCCGCCGGGGACATCCTCGTTCCCGTCCTCGACCTCGCCTCCGGTCCGCCGGACCCGGTCGCGGTCGCGACGTGGCACATGGCGCTCTCCAACCTGGTCGGCGCCGAGGTCCCCCATCAGCTCCTCGGCCTGTGGGTCTTCCCGGGGCGGGGCGGCGTGGTGCTTCTCGGACCCGACGGACTGGCCCAGGACCATCTCGCGGTCCCCGAGCCCGATCCGTTCCTGAGTCAAGACCAGCTGTTCGATCTCGAGGAGACGTTCCGCCGCGCCAAGTACGCCTCCTCCGCCGCCATTCCGATCCGGACCGACGACCGGGACGTCGGCGTGATCGTCATCGGGACGTTTGAGACCGGCGTCTACGGGCCCGACGCGGCCCGCATGCTCCACCGCCTGGCCGCCCGGCTGGCGCCCTCGCTCACGACGTTAGGCAACCAGCTGGCCGCGCCCACGACCGTGACCGATCCGGCGGCCGCCGAGGACAACCTGGCCGCGACGCTGATCGAGATGGCCAACGACGCTCCCACTGCGCCCGAGCTGGTGCGCCGGCTTTCCGGTCTGATCCACCCGCAGCTCCCCCACGACCGCCTCGAAATCGTCGCGTTCGCCAACGGGAGCCGGGCCGCGATGCCGCTCTCCGGCCTGTCGGGCCGCCGCCGATGGGGGTCGGCCAGCAATACCTGGGGCGACGTCGCCAAGCTGCTCCTCGAATTCATGGGCACCGGTCCCACGGCCACAATCGCCAACCTCGGCGCCGAGGCCCCCGGACTCACGTTCCCCGGAGGCACCGGTGGGCCGGCCCGAACCGGCTCGGTCCTCGGCGCCCGGCTCCAGCTCGGCGATGAGACGATTGGTCTGGTGGTGCTGGGCCATGCGGTCCAGGGACTCTACCGCGACGAGGACGAAGTACTGCTCGCCCAGGTCGCCAGGACCGTGGCGCCCCGAGTCCAGGTATTCCGGCTCGAGTCCGAGCTCCAGGGCCTCCGGGGCCAGCTCGAAGTGCTGCAGGCCCCGTCGCTCCCGGTGCTGCGGGCCGCGGAAGCGCTTGCGGGCACGACGCACCTCGGCGAAGCCCTCCACAAGTTCGCGAGCGAGGTTCGCGAACTGGTGCCCCACGACCTGATCCGGTTCTATCTCCGGGTGTCGGACGACGAGATGGTGGAATTGGTCCCCGACGCGATCCGTCCCCTGGCCGACCTGCCGCCGTTGCCGGTCACGACCGCCGGGATGCAGCCCGTTCTCGACGGCGAACGAGCGTGGGCCCTCGCTCACCGGGACGAGGGCGAAGCCATCATCGTGGGACTGTCGGTGGCGGGTCGGGTGATCGGCACGATGCTGCTGGGCGGGCCCCATTTCGAAAGCCCTCGCGATGCCGCCGCCGTGGCCCAGCAATTCGCGGCCATCGCGGCACCTCACCTCGAGTTGCTTCGGCGGAGCGCAATCATCCGCCCGCAGGCCGTGGCCCGCAAAGTCTAGGGTTCTCCGGAGACCGGCCCCTCCACCGGCACCGCGAACCAGAAGGCGCTCCCGTAGCCGGGCAGCGAATCCACCCCGATCATCCCACCGTGCAGTTCGATGAACTGTTTGCAGAGCATCAACCCGAGGCCCGCGCCCTGCTGCCGGGTTCCCTGATCGAGCTGGCTGAACGCTCGGAATAACTTGGGCAGATCCTCGGCCGCGATACCCGCGCCGGTATCGCGAACGGCAAGCCAGATCGCATCTCTCGACGTCCGGCCATTGGCTCCGTCCGAAAACGGCATGGCGAGCCGCGCCGCTTTCACCGTGACCGTGCCTTCCGCGTCCGTGAACTTGGCCGCATTCGCGATCAGGTTGTACAACACCTGGCGAATCTTCTGCTCGTCGGCCGTGATCTCCAGGGAATCCGGAACGAGGTCGACCGTACAGCGCTGATTCTTCCGGGTCCTGAGGCTCTCGGTGTCCTGGACCGCCGCCTCGATCAGATCACGAAGATCGAAACGGGATCGGCGGAGCGCCATCCGTCCGGCCTCGACCCGGGCCGCATCGACGAACGACGTGGCCACGTCGAGCAGGTGGCGGCCGTTCCGGGCAATCGACTGGAGGTAGTCCCGGTCGGCCTCGCGCGCGCCGGGATCGCTTTCGAGCAGCTCGGCGAAGCCGATGATCGCGTTGAGCGGGGTCCGGAATTCGTGGGACATCTGGGCCAGGAGCTGGCTCCGCAGCGTGGCGGTCTCCACCAGTTCGCGATTGGTCTGCTCCAGGGCCCGGTCGCCCTGGCGGGTGTTGTCCATCAGCTCGAGGCGGTCCAGCCCGACGGTCACCAGCTCCGCCGCGAGCCCGAGCAGCGCCAGATCGTCCGGGCGGAACGGATCGCGCGCCGCCGGCGCGTAGACGGCAAGGGCGCCGACCATTTCGCCGCGGACCCGGACCGGCACCGCGGCCGCCCGCTCGAACTCGGCCTCGATCCCCGGCATCCGGCAGTTTCGCGAATCGAGCGAGAAGCGGTTGGAGACCACGCCGGTTCCCTCGGCCACCGCCGTGCCGAGGAATGAGCCCTCGATCGGCAGGAGCCGGCCACGCGCATCGGCCAGTGGCCCTGTCGCGGCCACAATTTCGAGGCTTCGGCCTTCGCCCGAGCGAACCGCGATCGTGGCGACCTCGGCCTCCATGAGTTCGGTCACCATCACGGAAGCGTCGGCAAAGAGCTCGCCCCGATCCCGGGCGTCGAGCAGCCGCCGCGAGAATTCCCGCAGCCGGCCAAGCTCGCGCTCCCGGGCCCAGATGCCGTCGGTCATCGGTTCAGGGGTTGGCCGGCCGGAGCTCGATCTCGTTGACCATCGCGCGGGCGGGCAGCGCGAGCGCGCCCACGATCGTCGCCGCCACATCCTCTGGCTTGAGGATCCGGTCCCAGTTGGGCGAGAATTGCGGCGAATTCCGCATCAGCGGTGTGTCCACGCTCCCGGGACAGACGGCGATCACCCGGATACCCTCCTTGCGGACTTCGAGCATCAGCGACCGGCTGAACCCCATCACGGCGTGCTTCGAGGCGCTGTAGGCGGCGGCGTTCTGGACCCCGTGCTTGCCCGCGATGCTCGCAATGTTCACGATGTCACCGCGGCCCCGCTGCCGCATGGCGGGCAGAACGCCATGGGTGACCAGATAGAGGCTTCGGACATTGGTCGCGAAGGTCCGGTCCCACTCTTCGAGCGTCATCTCGGCGAACGGCTTGGCAATCGCGATCCCGGCGTTGTTGACCAGAACATCGGGGGTGCCCAGACGGGCCGAGACGTGCTCGAGCATGGCCCGGACCTGCTCGGGCGAGGAGACATCGGCCGGGAACCCCGTGGCGGTGATGCCGAGTCCGCTGAGTTCGGCTTCGAGGGCGGTCACCTTGGCCGCGGTTCGGGCGGTGACCCCGACGGCGTAGCCGGCCTTGCCCAGCGCAAGCGCCGTGGCCCGGCCGATCCCTTCAGTGGCGCCGGTGACCAGCGCAACGAGTTGAGTCATGGCGGAAATCTGCCGGGCTTCCGCCCCCGGCGAAAGGCGCCCAGGCGGTTTCCCCGACTATTATTGCCGAGCCATGACGCCCAACCCTCGTTTCGACCGGACCACCGACGACCGGATCCCCTTCGTGCTGACCCTGGCGAGCGGCTTCCACGAATCTGGCTACGCCACCCACCGGCTTGAGCAGGCGCTGGACGACACCACCACGCGATTGGGCCTTGACGGCCAGTTCTTCTCGACCCCGACCTCGATTTTCGCCTCGTTCGGGACCGATCACAACCAGCAGACGTTCATGATCCGGACCACGCCGCGGCCCCCCAACCTCGGCCGCCTGGTCCGGGTGACCGAAATCGCCCGCGCCGTGCTTCGAGGGGAGACGACTCCGGGCGAGGGGACGGCGATGCTCGTGGCGCTGGTCAGTCTGCCGGATGAAATCGAACTGGGCCGGATCGCCGGATTCGGCCTGGCCTCCGGTACCGCGGCGCGATTTCTGGGCGGCGCCGGCCCCGAAATGGCTACGGCCGCCATGGCGGGACTGCTGACCGGGTTCCTGGCCCTGGCGGTTCGGAAAGCGCCTAACGCCGGACGGGTATTCGAACTGGCCGGCGCCACGCTCTGTTCCCTGGTGGTCGCGGTCCTCGGCGCCTGGTTCCCCGGGTTCTCGGTGCCGATCGCCACTCTCGCCGGTCTGATCGTGCTGATTCCGGGCCTTACCCTGACAACCGCGATCACCGAGATCGCCATGGAGCACCTCACCGCCGGTACCACCCGGATGGCCGGCGCGTTCATGACCTTCATCGGGATCGGATTCGGCGTGGCGCTCGGCACCCGAATCGCCGTGGCGCTGGTCGGGGCCGCGCCGGCCCACCACCCGGCGCCGATGCCCGACTGGACCAACTGGGCGGCCCTGCTGGGCAGCGCCATTGCGTTCGCGATCCTGCTCCGGGCCGATGAACGGGATTTCGGCTGGATCGCCGTGGCCGCCGCGGTGGCGTTCCTCGCCACCCGGGCCGGCACCCACCTCCTCAGTCCGGAACTCGGCGTCTTCGTGGGTTCGCTGGTCATCGGGCTCGGCAGCAATCTCTTCAACCGCCTTACGTCACGGCCGGCATTGGTGACGCTGGTGCCCGGACTCCTGACTCTGGTCCCGGGCAGCGTCGGCTTCCGGAGTATCACCGCCTTGCTCGAGAATCAGATTGTCGCCGGGATCGACACCGCGTTTACGATGATCCTTACGGCCGTGTCGCTGGTCGCCGGGCTCCTCACCGCGACGGCCATCTTCCCGGAACGCCGGCTCGGCTGACCGCGGGGCCAGGGCCGGTTGGGGCGGGCGTAAGCCCGCCCGACGCGATTCGCCCGGACGAGATCCGGCCCGCCGAATTCGGCGACGACGAGGAGCCGCGTCGACGAGGATTCGCGCCAACCAGGAGTCTTGCATTCTGACGGCCGGGGATCGGCCTGGGTGCCATTCCCGTCATGCCATGGCCCTGAATCGATCCACGCCCCGGCCGGTCACGCAGCCGATTGCAGCGATCGGGCCGATTCGAGCCATGCCGGATCTGGCACCCGGATTGCCCTCTGGAACTGCATGGCAATCACCCTGGGTCTGTTGCTGCAGTTGACGGTCGCACTCGCCGCGCCCGGTCCCGATTCGGGCGCGGTGCGGGCGCCGCTTCGGACGCTCGATTTCCCGCGGTGGGAAGCGACCCGGCTGACCGCCTTGATGAACGACACCACTCGCCGCCGGAAGATCCCCGCCATCGAGTACAGCGACGGCTACCACGACCGGCTCAAGGTCCACAAGATCCTGAGTTTTGCCATGATCCCGCTGTTCGTGGGATCGGCGGTCACCGGGTTCCAGCTCCGCAACAAGCGCGACGCGGCGCCGCAGTGGGCCCGCGATCTCCACGGCCCGTTCGCCGGCGGCACCGCGGTGCTCTTCGGCATGAACTCACTGACAGGGATCTGGAATCTGTGGGAGGGCCGGAAGGATCCGGCGGGACGAACCCGGCGACTGATCCACAGCGCCATGTTTCTGGCGGCCGGCGCCGGCTTCGTCTACGTCACCGCGGTCGGCGACAACATCCACACGGTAGGAAAGCCGAACCACTGGCACCGCGACATCGCGCTCGGATCGATGACATTGTCGCTGGTGAGCTGGTCGATCATGCTCTTTCGTTAGGCGTCACTCCCCCAAAAGGCGGTCCACGTAGAGGGTAGCGCCGAGGTCGTTGAACACCCGTTCGGCCTCGGCGCGAAATCGGACCGCGTCCACGGCACGCCCGAGTCGGGCAGAGGCCCGGAATGCGATCGCGGCGCACTCCCCGCCGAGGAGCGCACTGCCGTGTCGCTCAGCCACGGCCCGGGCAGCCAGCGCCAGATCCACCGCCTGATCCGGCGCACCGTGCCGCAACGCCAGTTCGGCCCGGACCCGGCCGGCCTCGGCCCCACCGAGTTCGTCGCCGGCCTCGCGAGCCAGCCGCTCGGCGCGATCGAGTGATTCCGCCGCCAGCGCAAATTCCCGGCGTTCCAGCAGCGTCTCGGCCCGACCGGTCATCATCAGAGCCAGCAGCACGGGATCCCCGACCACTTCGGCATGACGGACCGCGTCGGCGCTGAAATCATCCGCGCCGGCAACATCTCCATCCAGCCGGCAGGTGATGGCGAGGTTGTGGCAGGTCTCGGCGATGAACCGCCGATCGGCGAGCCGCTGATAGGCCAGCAGCGCCTCGCGGTACCCGCTCCGGGCTTCGTCCACTCTGCCCGTCATGTGCAGCACGGACGCGAGGTTGTTGGACACCCGGGCCACAAAGAGGGTGTCGCCAACGGCCCGGCTCAACTCCAGCGCCCGGCCCCAGTAGTCGGCCGCCTCGGTGAGTAAGCCGCGTTCGAACATGATGGCGCCGAGCAGGTTCAGGGCCTTGAGCCGGCCGTCGTCGTCCGCCCGGGCGCGGAAGGTGGCCAGGGCCGACTCCGCCAAGGGCTGGCTGTCGCTCAGGCGACCGAGCCGGGTGGCCGCGGTCGCCACGGCGAGGGTCACGCCGGGATCGGCGTCACCGCCCACGGGGGCCCGGTCGAGCACGTCCTGATAGCGCCCCTGCGCGAGCAACTCGCGGAGCGTCAGGACGAGATCGGGATCGGGCGTGAAAATCACGCGGCCATTGCCTCAGTACGAGATCGCGTAGCGGCTGAAGGACGTCAGCTGGGCTTTGAGTTCACTGCTGCTGTCGATCTTGACGGTTCCGATCTTGACGTAAACCTCGCCCGGATTTTCCTGTCGCCAGATCGCCAGTTTCTGCTGCGCGGCCGTGTCGCTCGCGTCGATCTTGCCGTCATTGTTGAAGTCGGTGACGCCGAGATACTCGAGCGACAGTTCAGCCGGATCCTTGCTGGTGAACTTGATGCCGGACGGTGTCAGCTGGACCTGGCAGTCCCGGGGCCCGGTCATCCTCATCACGATCAGGACCGAATCGTTGGCCGCAAACGGACTCCCGTCGGGCCGGGCCAGCAACGAACCCTTCTTGATCCGGATCCGGGCGAACTTTTCACCCCGACCACCGCCGGGGGCCTGGAAGTAGATGATACCTTCGGCGTCGTCGGTCGTCCGGGCGTAAAACGACACGGAATCGTTGTAGACCGGCGTGGACGGGGAGAGCTGGACGATCTCGAACGAGGTGGCCGGCCGCTCGGTCCCGTCGGGGTTCGGATCGGTCCCGGAATCACCGCACGCAAGCGTGAGGCCGGCCGCGAGCAGCGCCAGGGTGAGTCGGAATCGGGTCAGGGGCATCGGTTCACGTTCCTGTTGTCAGTCGGTGTCGCCGTCGAGAATCCGCTGCAGCCGCGGACGCGAAATGCCGAGCCGCCGCGCCGCCTCGCTCTTGTTGCCGTCAACCCGGGCCAGCGTCTCGAGCGCCGCGGCCCGGATAATCGTTCCGAGCGGCGCGGGAAACGGGAGCGGCCCCGAGTCCCCATCCGACGGCCCTGACGGCCGGGTCAGCAACAGGCCGCCGAGTTCGATCGTGCCTGGCGTCGACAGCACCAGCGCCCGTTCGATCGAATTCCTGAGCTCCCGGATGTTGCCGGCCCACGGGTGCTGGCGGAGCGCCTGGCGGACTTCCTCGGTCAGCACCGGCACCGGGATCTGATGCTGCTCGGCCAACCGGACCGCGAACACGGCTGCGAGCTCCAGGATGTCGTCGCCCCGGTCCCGGAGCGGCGGCAGCACCAGGTGCACCACGTTCAGCCGGTAGTACAGGTCCTCCCGGAACGTGCCGCTCCGGACTGCCTGGGCCAGATCCACATGGGTGGCCGCCACCACACGGACATCGACCTTCTTGTTCCCGTGCCCGCCGACCCGGCGGACCTCGCGCTGCTCGAGCGCCCGGAGGAGCTTGGGCTGGAGATCGAGCGGCAGGTGGCCGATCTCATCGAGAAACATCGTACCGCCGTCGGCCATTTCGAACAGGCCGGCCTTCGCGGCGACCGCGCCAGTGAAGGCCCCCTTTTCATGCCCGAACAACTCGCTCTCCAGCAGGTTCACCGGAATCGCGGCGCAGTTGATGTCCACGAACGGCGCCTTCGACCGGGGCGAGTGATAGTGGAGCGCCCGGGCCAGTACTTCCTTGCCGGTGCCGGTCTCGCCCCCGATCAGCACCGTCACATCCCGGATGGCCGCCACCCGCCGCGCCTGGGCCACCGTCGCCTGCAGCGGGGCACTCTTGCCGATGATCGCCCCGAAGCCGACCGCGTCCTGCTCCGCCTTGGCGAACCCCTCGGCCGCCGCCGCGGCGTTGCCCTCCCGGGCCAGTCGTTCAAGGGCCCGGCGGAACACGTCGAGATCACCGGGCAGCGCGAAGTAGTCACGGGCGCCTCGCGCCACCGCCCCGATCGCCAGCCGGTGATCCGGTGCGGCCCCGACCAGCAGGATCGGCGGCCCGGAGGTGGTGTGCTGCTGGGCGATCCAGTCGAGTCCGTCCGGCTCCGCCCCACCCGCCAGGACCAGGCAAATCTCGGCTGCCGCCAGACCTCCCTCGTCGCCCGGCGCCAGGGTGCGCACGGCGAAGCCGGCGTCCCCCAGCAGGGTCCGAACCGAGTCGGCGAAGCTCCGCGAGAGCTCGACCAGCGTCACTGTCGGTTGGGACCCTGCCATGACCCTCCAATGTGTTCAGTCTTCGTGACCGTCCCGGTCGTGATCCTCGAAGGACCGGAACGACCGGCGAATGTTGTCGCGTACCAAGTTATCGTTGGGGTTACCCTTGAGGGCAGTGACCGGATCGACCAAGCCCCCTCCGGCAGTGACAAACCACTTGCTGATGTCCACTACGAGCGTGAAGTTGGTCGCGCCCCGGGCGGCAACCACCAGGGGCGGAATCAAGTCGTTGCGCTGTCGGGCCGTGAGGTCCGAGACGTAGACGAATGCCTTGCCGTCATAGGCCCCAGCCACCCGGACGCTGACCCCCTTGAGATCGGGATGCTGGCTCACGAACGAGGCGTCGGCGCCCTCATCCTCGGCCTTGTGGATCTGGTAGGACGCCTGGCGGTAGGTCCCGGTGTCGACCTCGACGGAGATGACCCGGCTGGTCCCACCGCCGAGGGGAAGGTCGAGCAGAAATGCCCCGGCTTCGACCTCCTCGCAGTCGTCGTCATGATGGGAATCCTCACCGCCCGAGGCAGCCGGGGCCGAGCTCGTGCTGGAGGAACAGTCGGCCGATGAGCTGGTCCGTTTGAGCTCGAACTCGGAGATGACCAGTTCCACCTTGTTGAGCACCAGCGTGTGGCCGCTGACGGTCACGGATTCCGCGGCGGCCACCGCCGCACCGGTGCGACCGGACGAGACGCTCAAATTGAGGGTCTGTTTGCCGGCGGCCGGCGCGGGGCCGGTTCCTTCCGAGCACGCGGTCACCAGGGTGAGAAGCGCCAGACCGGTCACGATTCTTGAAGCCGACATACATCCTCCATGTGTTATGGGTCGCCGCCACCGGCTCCCGCCAGGCTGATTCAATGGCAACTGGAGTGCCCTCCAGGTGGGATTTTTCAACTCGTGGTCTTGCAAGGGCTTACGAGCGGAGCGGATGGACTGGCTGGACCAAAGCCGGAACGGATCATCACACCGCTGGAACGAAATGGTGCAGGGTCGTTAGCTGGGGAAACGGCGAACGCCCAACCGCATGGGTTGGGCGTCGCTCACGACCCTGGTAACCGCGGCCCTCAGACCACCGCAGCCCATTCTCGTTCAAACCACTCCGTTTCAAGAAACGCCTGGTGCCGGTCGAGACTGGCGGTCGCCTCCTGCCGAAGGACCGTCGCCAGGCTCTCGCCGTGGGCGCGCTTCTTGGCGACCGCCATGACGGCGGTACATTCGGCGGCCAGGAGATCGCTCTGGTTCTCAAGGGCCAGCCGGCGGGCCTCCGCGGCCTGGTCGAACGCCGCGGTGAACTGTTTTCGTTTGAGCGCCAGGACCGCCCGGATCCGGCCCGCGTTAGCCTCGCGGATCGGATCACCCGCCCGGCGGGCACAGTCGATGGCCCGATCGATCAGGCCCTCGAGGTTGCCCGACGTATCAATCCAGAGGCTGGTCTCGACCAACCCACCGAGCGCGATCGCGACCAACGACCAGTCGTTCAGCTGTTCGGCGATCTGCGCCGCCCGGCCGGCCGCCCGGGCGCCGACCTCGAACTGGCCCAGGTTCCGATTGGTGATGTTCAGGTTGTGAAGAACCTCGGCCTGGGCCCGCAAGTCGGCGAGCTCCTCGGCCAACCGGAGCGCGGACTGCAAGAGCGCCTCGGCCGCCTGGAAATCCTGCCGCTGAAGCGCCAGGAGGGACAGGTTGTTGGTGACCTTCTGCTGGACCTGGCGATCTCCGAGGGAGGTGGCCAGGACCCGAACCAGCCCGAAGTGATGTTCTGCCGCGTGAGGATGACCCTGCTCGAAGGCGATCCCGCCGAGAACCAGGTTGGCGCGCATTTGACAGCGGAGGTCGCGGCGGACGCGGGCGCCCCAGAGGGCCGTCGTCGCCCGGGCCGTCGCTCGCTCGAAGTGGCCGGTCCGGGCGAACGCCCGGGCCATCTCGACTTCAACCTCGGGTGATTCGCGGAGTTCCGCCTCGGTCAGCGACTCCGCCTTGGCCAGGGCATCATCGGGCCGTCCCGCGTCCACCAGCAGTCGCATCTCGACCGCGAGCGACTGAGTGGCCTCGTCAGACAAGGTGTCGATCATTGTTTGGGTCTCCGGTCGTCGTGGTTGGCTTAGTAGGCAACCGCGTACGTGGAGAAGTGGTTCAAACTGGCGACGACGAAATTGTACGACGGGAAGTCCATGACCGGCGTCCACTCGAGCAGCCCGCCGTTGCCGTCGAGATAGGCAACATTGTGCGTGGCGGCCGGAACGCACTGCGAATACGCCAGCTTGAGTTTGACCGGAACCGAGAACTGGGTGCCGTGCGGAAGCAGCTCGACCTGGGTTTCGAGCGTGGTCTTCACCATGACGGCGATCGAGATCTCCTCAGACAGCGCCCCGGCCGGTACGACCAATTTGTGGGGACCGAAGTAGAAGACGCCGCCGGCCGGACCGACGATCTGCGCAGAACCCGAGAACGGCAGCGGGGCGCAGGGAATCACCGCGAAGGTCGCATCGCCCGCCGCCGTCATCGGCCGCTGACCGGAGGCCCGGCTGTTCCAGACCGTCATGAGAGAGTCATAGCGAGCGTTGGATGCCTGTCGCTCGGTTTCAATCGCGGCCAGGTTGGCCTGGTGCTGGGCGGCCAGCTTGGGATCCATTGCGGCGGTCGGGAGACCCTTGTCCGTGCTACACCCGCCGGTGGCCAGGACAGTGAAGGCGGAAAGGGCGATCAGGCTGGTTCTGACGAAACGGCGAAGCATGGGGTGTCCTTCGAGTTGTGCTTTGTGAACTGGGTGACTCCTGGCACCCTGGATGGCAATTGACAGGCCAAATGGTCCTAAGTCGTTGCGGGACAACGGGTATGAAAGACGTTGCAAAACCCTGATCAAGGATTGGCCGTTCCGTCGGGTTTCCCGTCAACTGTCAAGCCGACGGTGCTTGAACTTGCACCTGGCTTGTCCGCCGAAGCGTGGCGACCAGGTGTGGAACCGAGGCGCGGATGCCTCAAGCGAAACGCCGTCCCTCCCGCCATCATTATCGAAGGCACCGCTGTCTCCATATCTTTGTCCGTGATCCCCAAAGGCCGACGGCGGACGGGGCTCCGGGAGCATCCGGGTCGTATCAACCATTTGCGCCACAGTGATTTACGGCTGCGGTCAACAGGGAACGGTCAGAAATGGTGGAACAGATCTTCACCCGGTGGAACATCACCGTGCCGGTCGGGGCTCTATTGGCCACCTTCCTCCTGGGATGCTCGTCCACCCCCCCCTGCGACGGATGTAGCACCCTCCAGATCGCCGCCACCGGAGAACCGACGACGCTGGTTCCGCCGCTCGTCGGTGAGACGGTCGGTCGGGACATCGATGATCTCGTCTTCGAGCGGCTGCTCGTTCTCCGAACGGGTGGCTCGCCGGTCGACACCACCGCCTACGAACCCGGCCTGGCCACGCGATGGGAACGGGTCGACTCCCTCACGTGGCGGTTTTCGCTCAGGCCGGGCGCTCGTTGGAGCGACGGGCGGGCGGTCGAACCGGATGATGTGATCTTCTCGTTCGCGGCGTACACCGACACGGCACTGGGGGCGCCGGCCGGTTCGTCGCTCTCCGACGTTGTCGTCGCGTCGCCCGTGGCGGGCCAGGTGACGGTCCGGTTTACCCACGTCTACCCCGAACTCCTGTTCGACGCGGCCACCAAGGTCCGGATCATTCCCAAGCACCTATGGGACGCCGTTCCCCGCGCTGCCTGGGGATCCGATTCGGCGGTCGGACGACTGATCGGCTCAGGCCGGTACCGGATCGCGGCCTGGAACCGCGGCCAATCCCTGCGTCTCCAGCGCGTGGACAGCGCGGGTCCGGGGTTCCGACAGATCGTCTGGCGGTTTTCGCAGGATCAGGACGCGGCTCTCAATCTGGTCTTGAGCGGTGAGGCCGACCTGCTGGAAACCGTCACCAGCCCCGCGGCCCGGGCCCGAGCCGCCCAGGGATCGCGCGTCGTCGTGCTCCGCTCCCCGTCCGCGGTCTATGGGTTCCTCGGTTTCCGGCACGCCGACCCGAAAGGCGCGGCCCACCCGATCCTCGGCGACCTTGGCGTCCGGCGGGCTCTGGCCCTCGCGATCGACCGGCCGACGATGGTGCATGCGGTGATTGGACCCGACGCCACGCCGACCCCCGGCCCCGTCTCACCGGCAAGCTGGGTCTACGGCGACAATCTCGGCGCCCCGGAATTCGATCCGGCCCGGGCCCGGTTGCTCCTCGACTCGGCCGGTTGGCGCGAAGGCCCCGATCATGTCCGGCATCGCGGCGGTCGGCCGCTCGCGATCGACATCCTGGTTCCGTCCACCAGTTCCGCCCGGAAGCGGCTGGCCGAGGCGATTCAGCAGATGTGGAAAGCCGTCGGCGTGGCGGCTACGATCACCGGGGTCGATTTCCCGGTTTTTCAGGAGCGGCTCGCCCAGGGCAGGTTCGACACGATGGTGGGGGCCTGGCTCGATGAGCCCAGCCCCAGGAGCCTGGCGGATCAGTGGACGAGTGGCGGCATCGGCAAGCTCAACTACGGCCGGTACCGGAGCGCCCGGTTTGATTCATTGTTCGCCTTGGCCAGTACGGCGCGAGACCCCGTGGCCGCCCGGGCCGCCTGGCAGCAAGCGATTCTGGTTCTGAACGAGGAGGCGGCCGCGGTCTTCCTCTACTCCCCAACCAACGCCGCGGTCGCGACCCGGCGACTGTCGGGCCTCGAAATCGATCCGTTCTCATGGCTCCACCAGGTCGGCGAATGGACCAAGACGCCATGATCCGGAAAACCACCAACGCCGCGGAGCAAAACGCCCGGCTCCGGGCCCGGCTGTTTCAGCATCTCCTGTCCGCGACGGCCGTGCTCGCGGTCTCGCTCGCGATCGGGATCTGGGGCTACTGGTACTTCGCGGGCCTGAGCCCGCTCGACGGCTTCCTCAATGCCGCCATGCTCCTGGCCGGCATGGGACCCGTGGCGGTCATGGAACGTCCCGAGGCCAAGCTCTTCGCCGGGATCTATGCCCTGTACTGCGGGGTCGTCTTTGTGGTGACAGTCGGCTACCTGGTAACCCCGGTCCTGCACCACCTGCTCCTCAGGTTCAAGGTCGAGGACGTCGACTAGGGTCATTCGGCCCTCTGTACCTAACGCCTAACGGGCGATATCGTCGGTACCTTCTCTCGTGTGCCCCATGATCGGCAGCTCTGTCGTTGTGCTCGAACCCCCCTACACCGATCCCCGGCCCTGGATCGGTCGCCTGCCCATGCCCGGGGCGGTGGCCGTGGTGCCCGCCGACGCCATCCGCCAGCTCGATCGGGTCACGGAATTGTTCGACCAGTCGCCCTGGGTCATCCCCTGCGTCCTGCTGACGCCGGCCGCGGTCTCGCCGGCGCTCTTGCAGACCGTCTGGGCACTGCCCTGTCAGCCGGCCTTCGTGATTCTGACCGGCAGCGCCTCCCAGGTACCGGCCGCCATGGTGCTGAATGCCGTGGCCACGCGGGCTGCCCCCACCGTGGCTCACCTGGTGGCCCAGGTGGTGACCCGGACCGAGTCGATCACACTGGGGCAGACCCTGTCGGGGATCTGGTCTGACCAGCCGTCTCGCCAGACGGCAGAGGCCGACCGGACCGTCCGATACCGCCTGCGGCGCCTGGGGGCCCTCGGCCACCACGACTGGCTTCGGGTCCGGAAGCTGGTTCAGGCCAAAGTGGGGGGATGGAACGCCAGCGTGGAGCGGCAGGCCCATCTGGTGGGGGCCGAGGCCCGGACCTTCCGGGCCTGGGTGGCCCGGTATCTCGGCTGCTCGATGCGGTCGTTCCGGATGACCGCCGGCTGGGAGTGGATCATCGAAACCACGCTTCGGCGGGGCGGCTTCCCGCTGGTCGAGACGGCCCTCGAGCCGAGCCGGTCTATACTTCCAAGTGGTCGCGCTCGCGTGCCACGCCGGCATACAGTACCGGCATAAGGAAGACGCTGATCAGGAGTCGCGAGAAGAGGCCGCCCACGATCACCATGGCGAACGGCCGCTGCGAATCCGACCCGACCCCGGTGGACAGCGCGGCCGGCAGGAGGCCGAGGGCCGCGACGAGCGCCGTCATCATGATCGGCCGAAGCCGATGGATCGCCGCCTGCCGGGTGGCTTCGGCAATCCCGAGCCCGCCCAGCCGCAGTTCATTGGCGTAGGAGATGTACACCACCGCCGTCTGAACCGAGACCCCGAACAGCGCCAGAAAGCCAATTCCCGAGGACACCGAGAACGGCGTTCCCGTCAGGGCCAGCGCCAAAATTCCGCCCACCGGCGCCGACAGCACCACGCCCACCAGCGTGATCGACGGGAATACCACGTTGCCATAGAGGGCGAACAGCAGCACGAAGATCAACGCCATCGTCAGCGGCAGCACCACCGCCAACTCACCCCGCGACGCCGTGTACTCCTCGTATTCACCGCCCCACGCCACTCGATATCCGGGAGGCAGGGGCACCAGGGCGTCGACCTTCCGCTGGGCTTCCTGTACCGCCCCCGCCAGATCCCGGCCTTCGACCGCATACTGGACCCCGATGTACCTCGAGTTGTCCTCGCGGTAGATGAACGACGCGCCGCTGGTGACCCGGATCGTTGCCAGCTCCCGGAGCGGGACCTGCTGGCCGTCCGCCGTCGCCACCAGAATCGAGCCGATCTTCTCCGGCGTTTCCCGGAACCGCGGTTCCAGCCGAACCACCAAGTCGAAGAGTTTTTCGCCCTGGACCACCTGCGTGGCGGCACTGCCGCCGACCGCGGCCTCGATCAGACCGTTGACGTCGGCCACATTGATGCCGTAGCGCGCGATCTTGGAGCGGTTGATCTCGACCGTGAGGCTGGGCTGGCCCAGTTCCTCCACCACCAGGACCCGGCCGATCCCTCGGACGCCCTCGATGGTCTTGGCGATGGCCCGGCCCTTGGCCTCGAGCACCTCGAGATCGGGTCCGAACACCTTGACCGCCAGGGCACTCTTGAGACCGGTCTCCGCTTCGTCAACGGCGTCCTCAGCGGGCTGGGTGTAGTTGAAGGTGACCCCGGGATAGCGATTCAGCTTGGCCGCCATCGCGGCAATCAGTTCGTCTTTGCTGTGGATCGGGCCCTGCCATTCCCGATACGGCTTGAGCCCGACAAAGAACTCGGCGTTGAAGAAGCCGATCGGATTGGTGCCGTCGTCGGGCCGCCCGTGCTCCGAGGCAACGTCGGTCACCTGGGAGAACCCGCGCAGAATGTCGCGCACTTCGGGAACGATCCGGCCCGATTCTTCGAGGGAAATAGTGGGCGGCATGGTGGCCCGGACCCACAGGGAGCCTTCGTCGAGGTGGGGCATGAACTCGGCCCCGACGGCGGTGGTGAGCACCAGCGCGCCCGCGAACAGGACGACGGATACGCCGACGGTCGTGCGGGGCCGGGCCAGACACCAGTCGAGCGCCCGGGCGTAGGCCGACGAAATCGCCTCGACGACGGCGTTGCGGCTCTCCTTGACGCCGTGGCGGAGCAGCCAGGCGCAGAGCACCGGCACCAGCGTGAGGGTGACCGCGAGGGCCCCGACCAGCGCGAAGATCGTCGTGTCGGCCATGGGACGGAACAGGCGGCCGGACGGACCGGACAGAACGTAGATCGGAAGAAAGCCGGCGATGATGATCGCAATCGCGTAGACCACCGGCCGATCGACCTCGGCGGCCGCCGCCGCGATGACCTGGCGGATCGAGAAATCGGTCCCCCGTCGCCCAGCCAGGGTCCTGTGGATGTTCTCCACCATGACCACGGCGCCGTCGACCAGGATGCCGAAATCGATCGCTCCGATGGAAAGCAGGTTGGCCGGAATGTGCCGAAAGTCGAGACAAATTGCCGCGAACAGCAGGGCCAGCGGGATCGTGGTCGCCACGATCAGACCCGAGCGGGCGTCGAGCAGGAACAGGATCAGGATCACCACTACCAGGACGATCCCGCGGAGCAGATTCTCCACCACCGTGCGGGTGGTGAGCTTGATTAGATCGCTGCGGTCGTAGAACGGATGAATCCTGACGTCCTTGGGCAGCGACCGGCGCAGCTCTTCGGTCTTGGCCTGAACGCCTTTGAGGACGTTCTGGGCCTGTTCGCCAGTCCGCATCAGCACGACACCTTCGACCGCGTCTCCCGACGTGTTGAAGCCGAACTGACCGAGGCGCGGGGCAAATCCGATGACGACGCGGCCCACGTCGCGGACCAGGATCGGCGTGCCATCCTTCACCGCCAGCACGACGGCCTCGATGTCCTGCGGCGTGGTGAGACGGCCAAGGCCGCGGACGTAATAGAACTGCCCGCCCTCGGAGTAGAAACCACCGCCGGCGTTGCTGTTGTTGGCGCCGAGCGCCTCGCCAATCTGGGGAACGGACAGGCCGGTGCCGGCCACCTTGGTCGGATCGAGCAGAACCTGGTACTGCATCGTCTGCCCGCCGAACGACGACAGATCCGCCACTCCCGGCACGGACTTGTACCCCTTGCTGACGACCCAGTCCTGGAGCGTCTTGAGCTCCATGGGATTCCGGTCTTCGCTCTCGAGGACGTAGCGGTAGACCAGGCCGGACGGCGAAAACAGCGGGGCCACGTCGGGGGCGACCCCGTCGGGAACCCCGATTCCGCGCAACCGCTCGAACACGCGCTCCCGGGCGAAATAGTTATCGGTTCCGTCGTGGAAAACGAGCCGGACGTCCGACAGTCCATAGAGCGAAATCGACCGGACCACCTCGAGCTCGGGCAGGCCGTTCATCTCGGTTTCGATCGGCACCGTAATCAGCCGCTCGATTTCCTCGGCCGCGTGCCCGGGCCACTGCGAGACGATTTCGACCTGGGGCGGCGAGAGATCGGGATAGGCGTCCACCGGGAGCCGCTTGAACGACCAGAACCCGATCGCGCCGATCGCCACCGCCACGGTCACGGTGATGACCGGACGGGCGAGGGCCGCCGCGACCAGGTGGTGAATGAACGAGTGGCGGACAGTCCCCGGTTCGTTCCCCGGGAATTCGGCGTGGTCGGTCATTGGTGACCCGCGGCCCCGAGGTAAAGCGCCCCGTCCACGACGACCGGTTCCCCGGCGGTGAGACCCGAGGTCACCTCATACCGGTCGCCGATCCGGCTGCCCAGTTCGATCCGGCGGCGGGCAAAGCTCGTCCCGCCTTTGGCAACATAGAGGTAGGGGAGGTTCTCGTCATCGCGGAGGACTGCGGCCACCGGCACCAAGAGGCCCTTGCGGCGGCTCCCGGCGCGGATCTCGACCTGGACCAGCATGTCACGTTTGAGGATCCCGCCCTTGTTCGGCACCACCAGCCGAACGCCGGTCGCCTTGGTGGCCGGATCGACCAGATCGGCCACGTAGTCGACGATCCCCGGCAGACTGTCGGCCGTGGCGTCGGTCGTCACGATGGCCTGTTCGCCCCGATGGACGCCGCGGATGTCGCGCTCGAATACGTTGGCCATGACCCAGACGGTCGACAGATCGGCGACTGTGAACGTGGGGGTCGCCCCGGCCTGGAGCAGCTGCCCGGGCGTTATCAGCCGTTCCACCACCGTGCCGGCGATGGGCGACCGGATCATCGCCTCGATCGAGGCCGGAGTCTTTCCCTGCTCGATTTCCTTGAGCCGGTCCTCTGCGACGCCGAGAGCCTTGAGTTGCTGGAGCGCGGCTTCCCGGTCGGCGGCCGCGCCGGCCAGATCGGTTCGCGACTGGTCGAGTTCGCGCCGGGCCAGGGCGTCGTTGGCGAAGAGCTGCTCGTTCAGATCGGCAATCTGCCTGGCGTTCCGCCAGACGGCATCGGCCTTTCGGTAGGCGGCCACCGCCGCCGCGAAATCGGGTGAGGCCACCGCCGCGAGGGCCTCCCCGGCGGCGACATGGGCGCCGGGGATGACCAGGAGCCGGGAGACCGGGCCGGACATCGGCGCCAGAATCTGGGTCGACCGGTCGGCGCTGAACTCGACCGTGCCGGTGGTGCCGATCACCGGGGCAAACAGGGACGAATCGATTCGCTGGACCCGGAAACGGGATTGCTGGGCGGAATCGACGGTCACGACCGAGGAATCAGACGGCGGCGCGGCGGCCGGCTTGGCGCTGTCGGCGCTCCGGCCACAGGCGGCGCACAACGTCAGGGCCCACCCGGCTCGGAGAAAACGATGGGTCTCAATCACGGGAGGCTCCAGTGCCAAAGCTGTCGAGCGGTCGCGCGACCGCTCGTTCGAGGTCGGCCCGCGTCATGTTCGCGGCGGCGAGGGCGTCGGTGAATTGGGTTTCGGCGTCGCGCAGGGCACGGCGGGCGTCGAGCACGTCGAGGGCGGACGATCCACCCAGACCGTAACTCACGGAGGCGATCCGGAACGCCTCGCGCGCCGCCGGCAGCAGCTGGTCCCGGAGGAACAGCACCTGGCGGAGCGAGGTGGCCGCGGCGGCATAGGCGGTCCGGACTTCGAGCGCCACCTGGGCCCGGAGATCCTGGGATCCGGCCGCCAGTTCGAGTTCGCGATGGCGGGCCTCGGCGATCTCCCCCTTGGTGTGCTGCCAGAAGAAAACCGGGAGCGGCATCGAAATCCCGGTGAATAACACTCCGGGGCCCGGATCGGCGTAGTTCTTCGACATGCCGAACGTCAGATCCGGCAACCAGTACTGGCGCGCCAGCGCGGTCGTGGCCTTGGCTCCTTCCTGCTGGCGTGCGAGCACGATGAGTTCCGGCCGCACGCCGATCGCCGCGGCTTCGAGTTGGTCGAGCGCCGGCAATGAATCGGGCACGACGAGCGAATCAACCACCGTGAACGGCGCGCCGAGCGGCTGGTCGAGGAGCCGGTTGAGCGAGGCCCGGGCGTTGGCCACGTCTCGTTCCGAGGCAATCAGGTCATTCTCGGCCTGGGCCACCTCGACCTTCGCCTTGATCACATCGAGACGGGCGGTGGTTCCGGCCTGGAACCGCGCCTCGGTCTTCTTGAGAAAGTCCTCCGCGAGACGCTTGCCTTCCTCGAGGTTCTGACGATGCCGGAAGGCCAGCAGCACCGAGTCGTAGGTCTGGGACACCTGGGAGGCGATCGACTGCTGGAGTTGAAGGAGAGTCGCTTCGGTTGCCCGGACGTCGGCGGTGCCGATCCGGCCGCGGAGCCGGAACTTGTCGAGGAACGGGATGGTCAGGGTGGCGGTCAGGTTCTTGTCGTGCGACTGGCCGGTCCCGAAGAGACCGGTCGATTGATTGAACTCGATGCTCGCCGCCGGGTCGGGAATCGCGACACCCTGAACCCGGCGCGCCCGGGCCTGAGCGACCTGCTCAACGACCGCCTTGAGCTGGGGGTTCTTCGCCAGCGACAGCGCGATGGCTGCCCGCCGACTCAACCGGGCGGAGTCGGCCGGAGCCCGAGCGCTTTGCCCAGCCACCGTTCCTGTCGTAACGACGAGCCCGACGCCCAACAGCAGTATTTCCCGCAGCTTCATGCAGGCAGCCCTCCCTTACCAAATGCGATGTGCGGCGCCCGCCCATTTTCAGGGCCGGCACGAATCGATCAGGCGGAGAAGCTCGGGGGGCCGCGAGAGGTGGGTCGGTCACTCCGGTGCGAGACGACGGCGCAGCGGCCGCCCTCGACACGGACGACGGCCCGGTCCGGCAGGGTGGTGAGCGTGGGGAGTTCGAACACCGGCGAAATACCGGAACTGACGGCGGCGGCTCCAAGGCACTGGTCCGCGTGGTGCCGGAAGTTGGCGGCCTCGACGTGGTGGAGCGGGTCGGGACCGTCCCCGCCACTGTGCCCGATCAGCTCGAACGCCGATGGCGCCCCTCCCGAAAGGAGGAGCGCCACGGCGACGAGCCGCTTCAAGCCGGCGACCAGGGTCCTGTGCATCACATCAATGTATCGGCAAAAGTCGCCGGGAGCC
>JANXXJ010000167.1 GCA_025350665.1 Gemmatimonadota bacterium
CCTCCAAGTCCGGGGTCATGCTGGCGCTCGGTCAGCGCTACACGGCGGACTTCGAGATGAAGGCGCAGGTGGTGACGCTCGAGGAGCTGGTGGCGATTTCGGTGACCAACCCGCTCATCAACTCGGGCCGGACCGGTGCGGCCCAGACCATCAGCGACACCGCCATCGCCCGACTTCCCCTCCTCGGCCGGAACTTCACCAACCTGCTCGCGACCAGTCCGCAGGTCGTGGCCACCCCCGCCGGGGGCGCCATCATCGGGAACCAGAACAACCGCTTCAACAACATCCAGATCGACGGCGGGGTCAACAACGACATCTTCGGCCTCGCGGCCACCGGCACGCCGGGCGGCCAGGCGAGCAACAAGCCCCTCTCGGTCGAGGCCCTGCAGGAGTTCCAGATCCTGGTGGCGCCGTACGACGTCCGCTATGGGAGCTTCTCGGGCGGTCTGGTCAACGCCATCACCAAGTCGGGCACGAACAAATTCGCGGGCTCGGCGTTCGGGTACATCCAGCGCCAGGATCTGGTCGGCAAGGATACCGCCGGGGCCAAGTTCACCGACTTCGCGGTCAAGCAGTTCGGGGGCACTTTCGGAGGCCCCATCATCAAGGACAAACTGCACTTCTTCATATCCGGCGACTTCCAGACCCGGACCCAGCCGTTCGTCGGCAACGAAACGTCGATTCCATCCACCGGCATCACCACGGCCACCGCGGATCGGGTTCGGAGCATTATCCAGAACCAGTACGGCTACGACCCCGGCGGGCCGGACGCCCCGGTGCTCGGCCGCCCGGACAACAACCTGTTCGGCAAGCTGAGCTGGCAGGCCGGCGCCAAACACTTCGTCGAGCTGTCGCACAATTTCGTCGATTCCGGAGACGACAGTTTCGCGCGCGGCAGCCGGACCAGGACCGACCGCGATGGCTGGATGCTTTCGAAGAGCGGCTACCGCTTCGACACCAAGACCCACAGCACCCGACTCAAGATCGCCAGCACCGTCGGGGCGGCTTCGAATGAACTGCTGTTCGGGTACCAGACCGTGCGGGATGGCCGGCGGATTCCGGCCCGGGTCCCGCTCTTTCTCGTCCAGGGCGACGTGGCCGGCAACTACATCGGCGCCGGCGGCGAGAAATTCTCCGGCGCCAACTCGCTCGACCAGAACATCTACGAACTGACCGACAACTTCACCTTCGGGGTCGGCAATCACTCGATTACCGTCGGAACCCACAACGAATTCTTCAGCTTCCGGAACACCTTCTTCCCGGGCAACCTCGGCGTCTGGACCTTCAACAGCGCCGATGACCTGGCCGCGGCGAGGCCGAGCCGGTACGAAGTCGCGCTGGAAGTCCGGCCTGGCGGCGCCACTGCGGACTGGGGCGTGAAGCAGCTGGGCGGGTACCTGCAGGACCGCTGGCAGGTTTCGGACCGTCTTTCGCTGACGGGGGGCATCCGCGTGGACGTCCCGACCAACGACAAACCGGTTGAGAACGCCGCGCTGGCCGCGAGCGCCCTTGCCATTCACACCGGCAACTTTCCGAGTGGGAACGCGCTCGTGTCGCCCCGACTCGGGTTCAACTATGACGTCTTCGGTACCGGCGGCACTGTGGTCCGGGGTGGCGCCGGTATCTTCAGCGGCCGGCCGCCCTACGTCTGGCTCTCCAACGCTTTCACGAACACCGGCCGCGAGCAGGTCACGCTGATCTGTACCGGTGCCGGGGTTCCGACTCTCACGACGGACGTCAACAACCTGCCATCGGTATGCGCCAACGCCGGCCCGCCCACGCCGCCGGCGGCGAACGTCGTGTACTTCGATCAGAACTTCAAGTTCCAGCAATCGCTCAAGTACGCCTTCGGGATCGACCATCAGTTCGGTGCCGGGGTGGTCGGCACAGTGGACCTTCTGGTGACCCGGAACCGGAACACGATGTACCTGAACGACGTCAACCTGAAGGAACTCGGGGCCAACGGCGAAGGCCGGATGATGTACGGCACCATCGGTGGGACGGGCTCGGCAAGCCCTTCGCGGGTTGACGCGACCAACGCCCGGGCGGCGATCTTTCACAGCAACCGCAACGCCGACCGGTCGTGGAGTCTGACCGGGCAGGTCCAGAAGCGGTTCAGCAACGGAATTCAGTTCAACGTCGCCTACACCTACTCGAAGACCGAAGATCTCTACACGCTGACCTCGAGCACGGCCACCTCGAATCTCAACTTCACCGGGCTCGACGGCACCCTGGCCGACCGGAGATTGACGCCCTCGGGCTTCGACATCCCCCACAAGATTTCAATCAGCGGCAGCGCCAATCTGCCGTTCGGCGTCGCGGCATCGCTGATCTACACCGGCCGGTCCGGCTTTCCGTACGCCTACGTGGCGAATGGCGATGCCAACGCCGACGGGATTGCCGGCAACGACCTGATGTCGGTTCCGAGGACCGCCACCGACATCACGCTGGCCGTGCCGGCCGATTTCGATGCGCTGAACACGTTCATTGCCACCGAGCCGTGCCTCCGGGACCAGCGGGGCAAGGTGATGCAGCGGAACAGCTGCCGGAATCCGTGGGTCGGCTTCGTGGATGCCCGGCTGGCCAAACAGATCACCATCCCCGGCGGGAACCGGATGGAATTGACCGCCGACTTCTTCAATCTGCTCAACCTGCTCAATGCGGACTGGGGCCTGCAGCGCGAAACGTCGGCCTTCGAGGAGTTCAACTTCCTCCGGGTGGTCGGCTACGACGCCGCCAACCAGCGGGCCAAGTACGATCTTCCGAAGAGCGGCAGCACGATCGTCCTGCCGAGCCTGCAGCGAGTCCAGACGTTCGGGTCGCGGTGGAAGATCCAGATGGGCGCCAAGTACGCGTTCTGAGTCCGGGCGGACCGCTCAGGTTCGGACGCGGGCCAGGAGGATCAGGCCGACCAGCAGGAAGATGCCGTTCGGGATCCAGGCGGCCAGGCCTGGCGGGGCTGGATCGAGCATGCCGGCGGCTCCGACGGCCTTGGACAGGTTGATCAGCAAGAGGTAGACAACCGTCGTGCCGAGGCTCGTCGCAATTCCCCAGGCGGCGCCGGCCCTTGGGTTGGTCATGGCCAGCGGAGCGCCAAACAGGGCAATCACCAGGCAAGCCACCGGCAGGGCCAACTTGATGGCGAGGTCCACCTCGAGCTTCTTGATGTCGCTGCCGGACCGCGCCAGTGTTTCGATGAAGGTGTTGAGTTCCCCGTAGGTCATCTCCTCGGGTCGCTTCGGCTCGTTGAGCAGCGATACCGGCTTTTCGTCGAAACTCTTCACGTCCAATTCGGCAAACCGCAGCGTCGTCGGTGTGGTGCTGTCGCTCATCACGAACACCGAGCCGTTCTTCAGGCGCCACAGGCCGGTGGCGTTGTTCCAGTTGGCGCTGTCAGCGGTGATAGACAGGTTGGGGTAGCCCTTGCGGCGGCCGGCGTGCTCGAGAAGGACCTGCCGCATGGTGCCGATCCGGGTGTCGAGAAACCGGATCGAGTAGGTCCAGCCCTCATCGGCGATGAAGGTAAAGTCGGCCCGGGTGGTCTGGCTCCGGCTGACCCGTTCCTTCTCGAGTTCGAGCTGCCGGGCCGTGGCCTGTGGCGCCACTTCGCCGACCCAGTAGCAGAGGCCGGCCGAGCCCGCGGCGGCCACCACCAGCGGCAGGATCATCCGATAGAAGCTGATGCCGCCGGCCTTGGCCGCAGTCAGTTCGGAGTTGCGGGCCAGTGGCGCGATCGTGAATACGGTGGCGAACAGGGCGGCCGCCGGAATCATCGTCGCCGTATTGCCGGGAATCGCCAGCAGCGCGACCTGGGCAATCGCGGAGGCGCCCAGCCCGCGGTCGAGGAGGCGGGGCAGCCGGTCGATGACGTAGATCAGCACCGAAACCAGCGGGAGCCCGATCCCGGCCAGCAGGAAGATCCGGATCCAGGTTCCGAGCACGTAGCGGCTCAGGGTGCGGATCAGCGGCATGTCAGGTTGCCCGCCGGCGGAAACGGAACGGCCGGGTCAGAGTGTAGAACAGGTCGGCCAGGTCGCCGCCTCGGGTCGACCCGAACTCGCGGTTGACCCGGATCAGGCCGATGATTCCGGTCGCCATGACGATCACGTTAGGGCCCCACATCGCGATCGCGGGGGAGACGAACCCGCGATCCGCCAGCGCTTCGCCGCCCACCAATCCGACATAGAAGATTGCGAAGATGGCGCTGCCGCCGCCGATCACCAGGCCCATTCCGCCCCGGGGGAACCGGAGGGCCAGCGCGACGCCAATCAGCACGAAGCTGAAGCAGGCCATGCTGATCGCATACTTCTTGTGGATCTCGACCAGGAACTTGTCCGCCGTGAGGTAGCCGGACTGCTCCTCCTGGATGGTGGTGGTGACGTCGATGAAGCCGGAGAGCACCGTTGCCGGCTGCTGGCCTGCGCCGGGGGCCCGCGCCGTGGTATCCGGCACTGGAAGGCGCGGCGGCCCCGGGCTTGGGAGCAGGGGCCTGGGCGGGACAGGCCGCTTCGCCGCCTGCTGGGCCTGTGCCGCCGACGGCAGGAGCCATCGGCCGATGACGGTCTCGAAATCCCGCCAGGCGCCGCAGTGATGGATCGCCGTTGTGTCAGTCGGCCGGCCGGTCAGGGCGGGCTGGGTCAGGTGCATCATCGTGCGAAGATCCTGCCGGGCGAGATCCACCCGCGTTGCTGCCGCGCGGGCCGCCTGCCGGCGGGACGTCGTGACCCGGTCCATCATTTCGCAGGTGGTCATCTCGCGGTCGCCGCGATGGAAATTGATGGTATCCCGCTCGAAGAGGTTCTGGACGTTCTTGACCCGGATGTTGTTCAGCGTAAAGCGGGTGATCTGGATCTGGCTCGCCGATTCCCGCTTGTACTCGTGGACCCGCCCCTGGTAGAGCAGGAGGATGAGATCGGTGCCTTTTGTGTCGAACGACATCAGGCCGCTGTCCGCGTAAATCACCCGCCGGGTGTCGGACAGGCTGAAATCGAAGATCTCGACGTCCCGCATCCGGCCCGAGCCGGGAAACACCCGGGCGGCCCGGATGAAATAGGGGTAGAGGGCATTGACAGCCTGTTCCCGCATCTGGAACGCGGGCTTCTTCTGGCCGATGTCCGATTGAAGGTTGCCGAGCCGGGCATTGGTGCGGGGAAGGATCTGATCGACGAAGAGAAAATTGACCCCGGTGAGCAGTACCCCGGCAATCAGGGCCGGCCGGAGCATCTGAAGGACGCTGACTCCGGTGGCGCGCATGGCGGTAATTTCGCTGTCCTGGCCGAGCTGGCTGTAGCCGTAGAGGATGGCCACCAGTACCGCCATCGGCAGGGTCAGCGCGATGATGAACGGGATGCTCAGTCCCAGGACCTCGGCGATGACCTGCCAGGGCAGGTCTTTCCCAACCAGGTCGCCGAGCCGGCGGGCCAGTTGGTTGACGAGCAGGAGCCCGGTGCAGGCCCCGAGCGAGAAAAGGAAGGGGCCCGTGAGGGACCGGAGGATGTAGCGTCGGAGCAGGCGCATACCTGGCCGGAAGCTAACAGCGCGGCCCGGCTTTGGTTGGGCCCTTTCGGCCGGATCGTGGCCGCCTTATGCTCGGGGCCAGCCTCCAACGCCCGGGTCTACCCATGGTCATCCTCCTTGCCTGTCTTGCGCTGCTGCTCGGTTGCCAGGGCGCGCCGCCACCGCCGGTGCGCGAGGTCGACGGCATGGCCGCGCTGGCCTACGCCCGAGCCCAGGTCGATTTTGGCCCCAGGATCCCCGGGACCGAGGGCCACCGCCGGATGGCGGCCTGGCTCGACAGCCTCCTCAGAGCCCGGGCCGATTCGGTCACCGTTCAGGCGTGGGTCCACGTCAACAAAGCGGGGGATTCGCTCCCGGTCCGGAATTTCATCGCGCACTTCAACCCCAAGGCCGCTCGCCGGCTGCTCTTCTTCGCCCACTGGGACTCTCGCCCGATCGCCGATGCCGACACTGGGAGCCGCGCCAAACGCCCTGTGCCGGGAGCCAATGATGGGGGGTCTGGCGTCGCGGTCCTCCTGGCGATGGCCGATGCCCTCAAGAAGCGGCCGCCTTCGATCGGTGTGGATCTCCTGTTCGTGGACGGCGAGGACTACGGCATCTTCGCCGAGGACGTGGACGTCCTGATCGGGTCCCGGTACTTCGCCAGGTTGGTAGCGCCGGAGGCCCGGCCCGAATTTGCCGTCCTGCTCGACATGGTGGGCGGGAAGGGGGCCCAGTTCCGGAAGGAAGGCTATTCGGTCACGGCGGCGCCTAACGTGGTCGATGTCGTGTGGGCCACGGCGTCGCGGATGGGCTACGCCGCCGTGTTTCCCGACGAAGCCGGCGGCTCGGTCACCGACGATCACATCCCGCTTCAGCAGGCCGGGATCCGGGCCATTGACGTGATCCCCGAGTTCGGGACCGCAACGGGCTATGCGCCGTGGCACACCATCGACGACACGACCGACAAGCTGGCGCCGGAAACCCTGAAGGCCGTGGGCGACGTGATGATGGGGGTGGTCCGGGAGGCGCGGAAAGTCGAATAGCGTCAGAATGGTCGGGGGGTGCGGCATTCGGGTTACCGCGCCGCCGCCCACCTTCCCCATCTTGGCTCCATGCAACGTGGAGAACGGCTCGCCCTCGGTACCCTCCTTACCGTCACGCTCCTCGGTCACGGGATCCGGCTGATTGCGCTGGGACCCGCCGACGCGCCGGGGTCGTTTTCCCTGTTGGCCGGCCCCGGCCCTGCGGACGTAGCACAACACCGGGCCCGCTCCGCCCGGGCCGGCCGGCCGGTCGGCGCCGGCGAAACCATCGACGTCAACGCCGCTTCGGCGGCCGAACTGGCTCGGATCCCCGGCCTCGGGCCGCGGCTGGCCCAGTTGATCGTCAGGCGGCGAGCGGAAACCCAGGGCTTCCTGGCGGTGGGGGACCTCGACCGGATCGAGGGGATCGGACCACGATTGTTGGCCTCACTGGCGCCGCGGATTCGGTTTGGCGACACCGCCCGGGTTCGGGCCCGGCGGGGCCCCGTGGAGCAGGCCCCAGCAGCCAACCAGGTGCAGTCGGTATTCGAGCCTCCTCAGCCCGTCAGGCCCCCACTCGTGGTAGTCCCGGGCCAACGCCGCCGCCGGGCCTCCGGCGGGGGGCCCGATGGGGCTCTGGTCCATCTCAACTCCGCCACCCAGAAGGACCTGGAAACGCTCCCCGGGGTGGGTCCAACCCGGGCCCGGGCAATACTGGCATATCGCCAAGCCAACGGGCCATTCGCCGCAGTCACGGACCTGGGAAAAGTACCTGGCTTCTCCCGTAGTCTGGTAACTCAACTGGCGCCACAAGTTGTGATTCCATGAGTGGATAGCCGTCGTGGCATCACTTTCGAAGGAGGGGGGTGACTGGCCGTTGTTGGTCGGGCGCAATTCTTTGCAAATGGAAGGCAACCCCCCGCGAAACCAGGAGGGGTCTGGAGATCCATGTCCGCGAGCGTTGCAACACCCCCAGGGATCGGCGACCGGCTCGGGGAGATCCTCCTTTCGGAGAGTCTCCTCACCCGGGAACAGCTGAGTCAGGCGTTGGCCGAGCAGAAGACTTCGGGCCACCGCCTGGGCTACGTGCTGGTCAAGATGGGGGTCCTGCCCGAAGTCGAGATCACCAAGGTCCTCGCCCGCCAGCATCGGATGCCGGCGGTGGACCTCTCGCGGTTTGAAGTCGATCAGAAGATTCTCAAGCTGATCCCATCGGATGTGGCCCGGAAGCACATCGTGTTGCCACTCAAGCGGGAGGGCCGAACCCTCACCGTCGCGATGGCGGACCCGACCGACCACGGCCTGCTCCAGGACCTCAAGTTCATCACCCGGTTCGATCTCTTCCCGGTGCTGGCGGGTGAATTCACGCTCCGGAACCTGATTGACAAGTATTACGAAGCCGAAGCCGAGGGCGGCACCCAGCAGGCCCAGCTCCAGGACATCCTCAAGGACATGGAGGGCCTGGGTCTCACCGACGATCTCGAGCTGGTCCAGGACCAGGAAGACGAGAACGTCAGCCAGGCGCAGATCAACGACGCGCCGGTCGTCAAGCTCATCAACGGGATCCTGACAGACGCCGTGAAGCGGGGCGCGTCGGACATCCACATCGAGTGTTTCGAGCACGAAATGCGGGTCCGATACCGGATCGACGGCGTGCTCCACGAAGTGATGAAACCGCCGATCCGGATGCGCGCGGCGCTGATCTCCCGGGTCAAGATCTTGTCCGCGCTGAACATCGCCGAGCGGCGGGTTCCCCAGGACGGGCGGCTCAAGCTCAAGATGGTCAACAAGGTCATCGACTTCCGCGTCTCGACCCTGCCGTGTCTCTTCGGCGAAAAGATCGTGCTCCGAATCCTCGACAAGGGCAACTTGACGCTCGACCTGACCAAGTTCGGGTTCGAGGTGAAGGCGGAGCAGGATCTGATGCGGGCGATCCTGAATCCATATGGCATGGTGCTGGTCACCGGGCCGACGGGGTCCGGCAAGACGACCACGCTCTATTCCGCGCTCCAGCGGATCAACACCATCGAAACCAACATCATGACGGCGGAGGACCCGGTCGAGTACAACCTGATGGGTATCAATCAGGTCCAGGTCCGTCCCGAGATCGGTCTCACGTTCGCGGCGGCGCTCAAGGCGTTCTTGCGCCAGGACCCGAACGTGATCATGATCGGTGAAATCCGGGATCTGGAAACGGGCGGGATCGGCATCAAGGCCGCGCTCACCGGTCACTTGGTGCTGTCGACCCTGCACACCAACGACGCGCCGAGCACGATTACCCGTATGATTGACATGGGAATCGAGCCGTTCAACGTGTCGGCCGCGGTCAACCTCGTGGTCGCGCAGCGGCTGGTCCGCCGGATCTGCTCCAACTGCAAGGCGCCGGCGAAGTACAAGGAAGACGAACTCAAGGCCCTCGACGAGCAGGTCGAGCGGGTTCGCGCCATCCCCTTAATGAAGGGGACCGGCTGCGACACCTGCGGTGGCACCGGCTACAAGGGCCGCGCCGGCCTCTACGAGGTCATGGCGATGACGACCGAGCTGCGGCGGATGATCCTCCGCGGGGCGTCGGTGGCCGAACTCCGGGATCAGGCCGTGAAGGATGGCATGCTGACCCTCCGGATGGACGGCCTCAAGAAGCTCGAACGGGGCGTCACTACACTCGAAGAAATCGTCAAGGAGACCGCAGCATGAGCGAACAGGACATCCGCCTCTCCGATGCGTCGTCGAGCGGGCCGGCGGACAACCGGAGCCGTCTGAACCTCCGGGCGCTCCTTCAGGAGATGATCGACAAGGACGCGTCCGATCTTCACGTCACGGCCGGCGAACGTCCCAAACTCCGGATCGACGGGGACATGGCGGATTGCTCCGTCGATCACGTCATGAGCCCCAAGGACACGCTGCAGCTGGCTTACTCGGTGTTGACCGAGTCCCAGAAGAAGCGGTTCGAGCTCGATGACGAACTCGACTTCTCCTTCGGCATTCAAAATCTGGCCCGGTTTCGCGGCAACGTCTTCAAGCAGCGGGGCTGCGTCGCGATGGTTCTGCGGATGATCCCGTTCAGCGTCCGGACGTTCGATGACCTGGGACTTCCGCCGGTCATGGCCCGGCTGTCCGAACGCCCCCGGGGTCTGATTCTGGTCACCGGCCCGACCGGCTCCGGCAAATCCACGACCCTGGCCGCCATGATCGACAAGATCAACAAGGAGCGGAAGGGTCACATCATCACGGTGGAAGACCCGATCGAGTTCATTCACCGCCATCAGGGCTGCATCGTCAACCAGCGGGAAATTGGCACCGACACCAAGAATTTCGCCACGGCGCTCAAGTACGCCCTGCGGGAAGACCCCGACGTCATTCTCGTGGGCGAAATGCGGGATCTGGAGACCATCGCCGCGGCGCTGACCATCGCGGAGACGGGCCACCTTGTGCTCGCCACCCTGCATACCAACTCGGCGGCCGAGTCGATCAATCGTATCATCGACGTCTTCCCGCACAACCAGCAGTCGCAGGTGCGCGCTCAGCTGGCCTTCGTGCTCGAGGGCGTGGTCACCCAGACCCTGCTGCCGCGGGCGCGCGGCAAGGGCCGGGTCATGGCCTGCGAAATCATGATCGCCACCCCGGCCATCCGGGCCCTGGTGCGCGACGACAAGATTCACCAGATCTATTCCGCGCTCCAGTCCGGCAAGAAGCACGGGATGCAGACGATGACCGACGCGCTGTATCAGCTCTACATGGGTCGCGAGGCCAGCAAGGAAGAATGCCTTCGCGTGGCCCAGGAGCCCAATGAATTCCTCCGGATGATCGGGGAAAAACCGATGGATGAGCAGCCGATCGCCGACCTGCCGGCGAACAACAAGAGCGAGCGTTCGCTGCTCCGTCGTTAACGAATCGAGGTCACCATGGCCGTATTCGAGTATACCGCGAAGAACACCACCAGCGGTCAGATCATGAAGGGGACCCTGGACGTCGCCAGCAAAGACGACGTCATGGCGTACCTCAAGAAGAACCGGCTCCTTCTCGTGGCGGTCCGGGAGCAACCGAAACAGTTCACGTTCAAGATGCCGGGCGCCGGCGTCGGCACCCGTGACCTGGTGATCTTCACCCGGCAGTTTGCAACCATGATCAACGCCGGTCTGCCGCTGGTCCAGTCGCTCACGATTCTCGCCCAGCAGACCGGCGTTGATCATGGTCGCAAACTGCCGGGTGAAGATCACCAGGTCTCGGGTGCCGACGCCGGCGCCCGGCATCTTGAACGTGAACTGTTTCGGTTGCTCCCGGACCGCCACGAGAAGGAGCCGGTTCTTCTTGAGGTACGCCATGACGTC
>JANXXJ010000182.1 GCA_025350665.1 Gemmatimonadota bacterium
GCCAAGGTGGTCGAACGGGGAATCCCCGACGTGGCGTTCGGCCCGATCTGGGATCCGATGAGCGTGGACATCTGTCATGCCGCCGGCGAGGGCGAGCGGCTGACGCTCCGCATCGGGGGCAAGTCCGGTCCGGAGGCGGGAGCGCCGGTCGACCTCGCGGTCACGATCCGCAAGGTGATCCCCGACCTGTGGCAGGACTCCATGGGGCCGCTGGGCCGTTTTCACCTCGGCGCCGCCGTATGGGTGAGCGCCGCCAACGGACTGGACCTGGTGCTCCATTCGTTGCGGCACGGGACGCTCCGGCCCAACGTACTGACCGATTTCGGGATTGATCTGAGCCGGAAGCGCGCGGTCGTCGGCAAGATGTGGCGCCACGGCGAAGAAGGGTTCCGCGGGGTAGGCCGCATGACGCGCATCCTCCGGACGCCGGGGGCGCAGACGCTCGACTTCGCGGCCATTCCCTACCGGGTCCGGAGCCCGAACTACTGGCCCCGCGTCGCCGATCCGTTTCAATCGCTCCCATGAGTTCGCTTCCGCTCGGCCGGCGGAGCCTGGGCAAGTTCGCTCTGGTCTTCAGTCTCTATCTCTCACAGGGCGTCGCCACCACGTTTCTGGTGCTCGGAGTGCCAAGCGTGCTGCGGAAGTATGGAATGCCGCTGAACCTGCTCTGGGTGGCCTACCTGCCGGTCATGCTCTATTCAATCAAATTCCTCTGGGCACCACTCGCCGACCGTCACTGGTTTCCGTCGATCGGCCGACGCCGCAGCTGGCTGATACCGGCCACGCTGTGCCTCGGCCTCTCGTTCCTGATTCTCTCACGGGTCTCGCCACAGCAGAGCGTCACCGGTGCCGCGGTAGCGTTCTTTCTGATCGCCCTGTCGGGCGCCAACATGGACATTGCGACCGATGCGTACACGGTCGAGTTGCTCGAACCGGCCGAACGGGGCCTCGGCAACGGACTCCAATCGGCGGGACTCGCCTGCGGCGGCCTGGTCGGGCGCGGACTTTCGCTGGTAATGATCGAACGGCTGGGCTGGTCGGCGGCACTGGCCCTGATCGGGTTCCTGATCCCGGTGATTGCCGCGCCGGGATTGCTCCGGCGTGAAGGGCCGCCGCCGGCGGCCGTCGACACCCGGGTCCGGCCGGCCAGCCTCGGCGGGTTCTTCCGGAGGCCCGAGACACCGTTTACGCTGCTGCTGGCCCTGCTCACCGGTCTCGTCCATTTCATGCTGGGGCCGATCGTGGGGCCGTTCCTGGTGGACGCCGGACTGTCGCTGGCCCAGGTGGGTGCCCTCCAGGGGGTGCTCGGCACCGGGGCCGGCATCGTGGGGGCCCTGATGGCCGGCGCTTCCGTCAATTGGCTCGGTTTCCGGCGAGCATATCTCGTCACCGTCGGCATGGCGCTGGCTGTGGCCCTGCTCGCCGCGGCGCTGGCCTCAGCGCACGTGACCGCGCTCCTGCCGCTCGCCCTGATGGTCGGGGCGGTCAACTTCGCGATGTCGGCCATCTTCGCGGTCTTCTACGCCAACGTGATGAACTGGTGCTCGCCGGCGCAGGTGGCGACCGATTTCACGGCGATCTCCAGCATGTTTTCCTTGATGGCGGTGCTGGGGGCGACCGGGGCGGCCTTCATGGCCCACCGGTTCGGATATGGCGCCCATTTCATGCTGGTAGCCGGGGTGGCCGGGATCGCGCTGATCGCCGTCGCCAGGCTTTCGACGCGGGTGGCGGCCGCCACGGCTCGGCTGACGACCTCGTCCGGCTGAACGAGAGGATTGGCATGCGATTCACGACATGGTCACCCCTGGTCACGCTCCTCGGCGTCACACTCGTTTCGGCGCGCCCGGTGGCGGCTCAGGATCGGGTTTCCCGACTTGGCGTTTACCAGGGGTATTCCGAGGCCTCGTACGACGGGTCGGTCCGGGAGTCCCAATAGATCACGATGCGCGACGGGATCCGCCTGGCCGTCGACATCATCCGACCGACCCGGGGCGGGCACCTCCATCAGGACCGGCTCCCGGTGGTCTGGGCCCACGAGCGCTACCATCGGGCCACGATGATCAACGGGAAGCTCCGGGCCAGCTACGAGTGGACCATGCCGCTGCTGCGGCATGGCTACGTGATTGCGGTGGTCGACGCCCGTGGCAGCGGCGCCTCGTTCGGCACCCAGCCCGGGTTCTACTCCCCCGACGAAACCCGCGACATGTACGACGTGACCGAGTGGCTGGCGGCCCAGCCGTGGTCGAGTGGCAAGATCGGGATGTACGGCCGGTCGTATCTCGGTCATGCCCAGTATTTCGCGGCGGCCCAGCGACCCCCGCATCTCAAGGCCGTCTTCCCGGAGATGGCCGTCTTCGATTTCTACCACATGCTCTCTCCGGGCGGTGTCTTTCAGGAATATGCGCTGCCCACCTGGCGGACCCTCACCCGCAATCTGGATCAGTCAGTCACCTTCGACTGGTTCGGCGCCCCGTTCGGGCCGGTGGCACCCGTCGATGGCGACTCCGGAACAGCGCTCCGCGCCGCCGCCATCGACGCCCATCGGGCCAATTGGGACGTGGGTGACATGTGGGCCCGGGTGCCGTTCCGCGACAGCCGCGACTCGGTTACCGGAACCATGTTTTACCGGGAGCGAAGTCCATCGACCTACCTCGCCGCCATCAATCGTTCCGGGGTGGCGATCTACCACCTGACCGGCTGGCTCGACCCGGTCCCCCGGGACGCGTTCCTCTGGTACGCCAATCTGCGCGTCCCCCAGAAGATCACCGTGGGGCCCTGGTTCCACACCCAGACCACCGGACTCGACAACGTCGCCGAGCACCTCCGGTGGTACGACTACTGGCTCAAGGGAATCGACAACGGGATCATGGGGGAGCCGCCGATTCACTATGGGACCTTCAACGCCCACCCGGACAGCGTGTGGCGATCGGCCTGGCACTGGCCGCTGCCTAACGAACGCCGGACCCGGTTCTATTTCGGCCCGGGACCGACGGGCACGGTGGCGTCCCGGAACGACGGCCGGCTCGACCGCGCCGGTCCGGCTTCGGCCGGGGCCGATTCACAGACGGTCGATCTCACCGCCACCCTGGGGAAAGGCAACCGCTGGGCCAACGGCTATGGCGGTCCGGCCGGCTACCCCGATCTCCGAACCAACGATGCCAGGGGCTGGACCTATACCACCGAACCGCTCGACCATCGCGTCGAGGTGACCGGGCACCCGGTGGTCCGGATCTGGGCCAGCGCCGACGTAACAGACGCCGACTTCTTCGTCCAACTCGAGGAAGTGGCGCCATCGGGGGAATCCCGGTTCGTGACGGACGCGGTCCTCCGAGCCTCGCGCTCACGGCCCGGCTCGGCGCCGTACCGGAATTTCGGCCTGCCGTATCTGCCGGCGGCGACGGCCGGACGGGTTTCACTCTCGGACCGCCCGCGTGAGTTGCGGTTCGACCTCCTGCCCACATCGTATCTCTTCCGCGCCGGGTACCGGATCCGCCTGACGATCACCGGGGCCGACCGGGACAATTTTCCGGCGCCGGCGCGGGCCCCGATCATCACGATCCACCGCGGGCCGCGGTACCCGTCGTACGTGGAACTGCCGGTGATTCCCGACGCGCCGTGATCGGCCGGGGTCCTCGACGCCATTGGCCTTCAGGCCGTTAGCGCCACCGGCGCGGATCCGTTGAATCAGGGCCATCTGGCCCCGTAAGCGGCGCCCGATGCGCCGGCGGTGGACTTCCCAGGCGCTGCCGGACATCCCATCTTCAAATCACATGCGAAAAACATTCGTGGGTCTCGCGCTCGTCACGCTGCTCGTCGTGGCGGGCTTTGCCATGATCTGGCCCGGCGTCCTCTGGACCCTCATCATCATCGGGCCGCTGATCATCCTCGGCGTCGTCGACATGACGCAGACCCGGCAGGCGGTCAGGCGGAACTTCCCCGTGATCGGCCACGGCCGGTATCTGCTCGAGAAGATCCGGCCCGAAATCAACCAGTACTTCGTCGAATCCAACAGCGACGGCAAACCCTTCAGCCGGAACGACCGCTCGGTCGTGTATCAGCGCGCCAAGGGCGAACTCGACACCCTGCCCTTCGGGACTCAGCGCGATGTGTACGCGCCGGGGTACGAATGGATCAATCATTCGCTCGCCCCCAAGACGCCTGATCACACCACGGAGCGGGTGCTGGTGGGCGGACCGGCCTGCACCAAACCCTATTCGGCGTCGATCTTCAACGTCTCGGCCATGAGCTACGGCTCGCTCAGCAAGAA
>JANXXJ010000268.1 GCA_025350665.1 Gemmatimonadota bacterium
GGTGCGGGCGCTGCAGCGGCGGACCGGATGACGGGAGCCGATCGCCGCGGGTTTACGCTCGTGGAGTTGCTGATCGTGGTGGTGGTGCTGGTGATTCTGGCCGGGGTCGCGCTGCTCAGGTACATCGATCTCCGCGCCACGGCGCAGACCGCAGCAGTGGCGGGTGACATCCGGTCGGTGACGGTAGCGGTGTTCAACTATTACGCCGAGCACGAGGGCTGGCCGGCGGAAAGCGGCCCGGGTCAGGTCCCGGACGGGCTGGGCAAATTCCTCCCCGGCGGGCTCAACGAGCAACTGGTCCGGCCCGACTATACGCTCGACTACGAGAACATCACGCTGGAGGACACCCCCTTGATCGGGGTGTCGGTTACGACCACGAACCTCAAGCTCCAGGCCAAACTGCTCTCCACATTCGCCACCAAGTCGCCGTTCTTCATCAATGGCGACAAGATCACCTACCTGATCGCCGGGCCGGGCGGCGTCTTCTAGTTCCGGCTCAGGTGATCGTGCCCCGCAGCGCCAGGACGTCGGCCGCGGCGGGCGGATACTTGGGCGCCATCTTCTCCAGCGTTTCGAGCACGATCTCTCCGATCAGCTGATCGCGGGCGCTTTTCTTGTCGCCCGGCACGACGTACCACGGCGCCCAGGCGGTGCTGGTGCGCGCCAGCATCTCCCGGTAGGCCTCGGTGTACTGATTCCACAACTTCCGCTCGCCCAGGTCGCCGGCTTCGAACTTCCAGTTCTTCGACGGATCAGCCAGCCGTTCCTCGAGGCGCCGGCGCTGCTCTTCCCGGGAGATGTGGAGCATGAACTTGAGGATGGTGACGCCGTGATCGGTGAGCATCCGCTCGAAGTCATTGATGTGATCGTACCGCTTCCGCCACAGCGATTCCGGCACCAGCTGGTGGACCCGGACGACGAGCACATCCTCGTAGTGGGATCGATTGAAGATTCCGATCACGCCGGCCGGCGGCACCACCTGATGGGCGCGCCAGAGAAAGTCGTGGCGGAGTTCGAGAGGCGTCGGCCGCTTGAAGGAGCTGACCTGGCAGAACGAGGGGTTGAGGTCGCCGAAGACCTTCTTGACGACGCCGTCCTTGCCCGACGTATCCCGGCCCTGCAGCACCACCAGCACCGCCCGTCGCTCCTCGGCGCCGAGGGCCAACTGGAGGGTTTCGATCCGGGTCCGGATCTGGGCGAGCCGTTCATCGGCCTCCTTGCCGTTGGGCCGGTCGTGAGGCGGCGCGGCCGAGGCGTCGTCGAGCGATACGGGGCCCGGACCGGTCACGGGCTTCAATCGGGTCGTCATATATGGAAGGTATCCTGATTCACGTCTCGCCGAGAATCCGGCGGCGGCGCGGGCTGCCGGCCCACCGCGGCGCGTTGTGTTTCATGGATTTTTCGACGGCGTGAACCATCTCGTCGACGGAGTCGGTGAGGTGGAGCAGGTCGAGATCGGCGGGGTCGATGGTGCCTTGTGCCGCGAGGGTGTCGTGAAGGAAGTCGACCATCGGGCGCCAATATTCGGTGCCCATCAGAATGACGGGAAAGCCGGTGATCTTGCCGGTCTGCACCAGCGTGAGGGCCTCGAACATTTCATCGAGGGTTCCGAACCCGCCGGGCATCACCACGAAGGCATAGCTGTATTTGACCAGCATCACCTTCCGGACAAAGAAGTAACGAAAGGAGACAAACCGGTCGACGTAGGGATTGGGCTTCTGCTCGTGCGGCAGCACGATGTTGCAGCCGATGGACCGGCCACCCGCATCCCGCGCACCGCGGTTGGCCGCCTCCATGATGCCGGGACCGCCACCAGTCATGGTGGTGAGGCCGAGTCCCGCGATCCGGGCACCGACGTCGCGGGCGAGGCGATAGTGGCGGTGTTCGGGACCGAAACGGGCCGATCCGAACACCGTGACGCACGGACCGACGAAGTGAAGGGCTCGAAATCCCTTGATGAATTCGGCGGCGATCCGGACGACCCGGAACAACTCCGAGACGCGCGATCGCGGCCCACCGAGAAATCGCTGATGTTCCCCGTTCGGCGCGACACCCCACGCGCCGGCGGTTGGGTGGGAATGGCTGGTCATGCCAACAACGCTCAACCGACAGGCCCGGAATTACAAGCGGGGGCGAGGCGTCAATCGATCGTGGCCGTCGAGGCGCCGCGATAGGCGGGGCCGGTCCAGGTATCCCAGGTCAGGGGGCAGCCATGGCCGAAGGGCGGGTTGGGATGTCCCCCGCCACCCAGGAGCTCGTGAAGCATTTCGTGGCGGACGACCAGTTCGCCCGCCG
>JANXXJ010000280.1 GCA_025350665.1 Gemmatimonadota bacterium
TCGCCGCCCAGAAACCGGCCGCGCCGGCGCCCGACACCACCACCTGGAAGGGCGGCCCGTTCGACAAGCTCCACTTCCGGCAGATCGGCCCCGCCGGGATGAGCGGCCGGATCGACGACTTCGCAGTCCTCGAGCGCGACCCGAACGTCTTCTACATCGCCACCGCCACCGGCGGGCTCTGGAAGACCGAGAACGGCGGCGTGACCCTCACGCCGGTGTTCGACTCGATGTCGGTGGTCTCGATCGGCGACGTGGCGATCCCCGGCGACGATCCGAACCTGGTCTGGGTCGGCACCGGCGAGAACAACAACCGGCAGAGTTCCTCCTGGGGCGACGGGATCTACAAGTCGGCCGACGGCGGCAAGACCTGGAAGAACATGGGACTCGGCGGCTCAAAGCAGATCGCCCGGATCGTTATCGATCCCGTGGACCACGACGTGGTGTACGTCGCGGCCCTCGGCGATCTCTGGCGGCCGGGGGGCGACCGCGGGATCTACAAGACCACCGACGGCGGGCTCTCGTGGACCAAGGTGCTCGATGCCGGCCCCGACGCGGGCGGCACCGACCTGGTCATGGACCCGGGCAACAACAAGGTGATCTACGCCGCCACCTATCAGCGCCGCCGAGCCAGCTTCGGGTTCAATGGCGGCGGGGCGGCGAGCGGGATCTGGAAGACCACCGACGGCGGCCGGAGCTGGACCAAGCTCACCAAGGGCCTGCCCGACGGGGCGATGGGCCGGATCGGGCTTGATGTATATAGGACGAACCCCAACATCGTCTACGCCCGGATCGAGCACGAAAAGCAGGGCGGGGTCTACCGGACCGACGACGCCGGCTCGAGCTGGCGGAAGATGGGCGGCCACAACGGCCGGCCGATGTATTTCGGGATCATCCGGGTCGATCCCAAGAACGACCTCCGGGTCTACCTGCCGGAGACGCCGTTAGGCGTGTCCGACGACGGCGGGAAGACCTTCCGGTTCGGCGGCGCTCCGCGGATCCACGTGGACCACCACGCCATGTGGGTCAACCCGGACAATCCCAATCACATGATGATCGGGAACGACGGCGGTGTGTCGATCACCAAGGACAAGGGCAAGACCTGGATGTGGCTCCCCCACCTGGTGGCGGGCCAGTTCTATCACGTGGGCTACGATATGCAGACGCCGTTCAATGTCTGCGGCGGGCTCCAGGACAACCAGTCGTGGTGCGGGCCGAGCCAGGTGCGGAACGGCGACGGGATCGGCGACGCCGACTGGTGGACCATTCCCGGCGGCGACGGCTTCGTCAACCTGATCGACCCGACCAATGCCCGGACCATCTACACCGAATCGCAGGAAGGCTCGCTCCAGCGGCTCGATAAGCTGACCGGTGAGCAAAAAGGCATTCAGCCCGTGGCGCCGGACTCGGCCAAGCCGTACCGGTGGAACTGGGACACCCCGCTGATCATTTCGCCGCACGATCCGGCCACGATCTACTACGGCGGCAACAAGCTCTTCAAGTCGACCGACCGGGGCCATTCCTGGAAGGTGATCAGCGGCGACCTCACCACCGGCGTCGATCGCGACACGCTGGAGCTGATGGGTCAGAAGTTGAAGGACGTGAAGATCGCCAAGAACGACGGGGTCCAGGACTACGCGACGCTGTTCACCATCGCCGAGTCGCCCAAGAAGGCGGGACTGCTGTACACCGGGTCCGATGACGGGCAGCTCAACGTCTCGAAGGACGGCGGCACCACCTGGGCCAACGTGACGGGCAAGATCTCCGGCGCGCCGAAGTGGGCCTATGTCTCCAAGGTGGAGCCGTCGAAGTTCGACGAGGGCACCGTCTACGCCACGTTCGACTCGCACCGGACCGGCGACTACGGGAGCTATCTCTACGCCAGCACCGACTACGGGAGTTCCTGGAAGTCGATCGTCGGGAACTTGCCCAAGGGCGAAGTGGCCCGGAGCATCACCGAAGACCTCAAGAATGCCGATGTCCTGTATCTGGGGACTGAGACCGGGCTTTGGGTTTCGCTCGACCGCGGGAAGGGGTGGACCAGGGTTCGGGCCAATCTGCCCACGGTGCCGGTCTACGAGATCACCCTCCACCCGCGCGACAACGCGATGATCCTGGCCACCCACGGCCGGGCCATCTGGGTGCTCGACAACATCGCGCCGTTCCAGGAAGCGGCCAAGGCGCAGGCGGCCGAGTCGCATGTGTACACCGTGGGGCCGGTCTATCAGCGTTCCTCCGCCGGGTTCCGATACTACAACAGCCAGGGCGACATGCAGTACCAGGGTGAGAACCCGACCCGCGCGGCGCCGATCGCGTACTGGCTCAAGGCCAAGGCGGACAGCCTCCGGATCGTCATCAAGGACAATCAGGGGAACCAGATCCGCGAGCTCAAGGGTGATCAGGTGAAGGACGGCCTCGCCGCCGGGATGAATACGGTCAACTGGGACATGCAGATCGAGCCGATCCCGGCACCGAAGGGTGCGCCGGCCGGGGGCGGCGGCATGATGACGTTCTTCGGTGGCAACGGCGGAGGCACCTCCGGTACGCCGGGCCCAATGGTGCTGCCTGGCAGCTTCAAGGCCACGCTGGTGGTGAACGGGAAGCCCGGTCCGTCGGTGGACTTTGCTCTCAAGGGTGATCCCGACATCGTCATCACCGATCAGGACCGGCAGCGCCGGTTCGACATCCTGAAGGAAGGGCAGCGGCTCCAGGCCAGGCTGACCGAGGCCAGCGATGCCGCCAAGCTCGCCAACACCGAGTTGGGCAAGATCAAGTCTCTGCTGGCGGACTCGACCAAGGTGGCGGCGCCGATCCGGGCCGCGTATGACAGCCTGACCAAGGACCTCGGCCCGCTCAAGAAGAAGTTCTTCATCCGCGACGAAGGCGACGAGAGCGAGTTCGACTTCTCGGAGTTCCGGAAGGTGATCACCTTCAAGTTGAGCGGGGTGCTCGGCTCGATTGGTGGCGTCACGGTTCCGCCCACGGAAGCCGACCTGGCCCAGTGGGCCGAGGTGAAGGCCCAGGTTCCGTCGGTGATCGACGAGGTGAATGCCTTCAATGCCCGGCTCAAGCCGTTCTATCAGCGGTTGGCGGCTGAGGGGATCTACCCGGCGTTGCCGAAGCCGGTGGAAAAGCCCTGATGATGGTGACCTGATGCGACGTCTTGCTCCTTTGCTGATCGCCGCCTTCGCGCTGTTGCCGGCGCCGGCGCAGGCCCAGGACTCCAAGGCCGTGCTGGCCGCGGGGCAGGCGGTGTTCGACGCCATGGCCAAGAAGGACACGGCAGAGCTCCGCCGCCTGCTTCATCCGGCCGTGCATTTCATCGCCACGATGGAGCGGGAGGGGAAGACGGTGAGCCGGGTCAGTACGCTGCAGGATTTCGTGACGCAGATCGGGTCGATGGCCGGCGTTCCGCTCGAACGGATGTGGAACGCCGAGGTCCGGGTGAGCGGCGGGATCGCCAGCATCTGGACGCATTACGATTTTCACATGAACGGCCAGTTCAGCCACTGCGGGATCGACAACTTCCAGTTTGTGCGGGGGGAGCAGGGCTGGCTGCTGACGTCGATCATCTACACGGTGGTCCAGAAGGACTGTCCCAAGAACCCCATGGGCCCGCCCCACTGAGGCCCGGACACCGAGCGTTACCTCAGTTCGACGCCGAACATCACGCCACCAACGCTCCGATTCCCGACGGGCCCGAACCCGCTCGGGCTGGTCCCTCGCGGTGTCACCCGCTCGACGCGATCAGTTGGCGGTAGACCGCGCCCCGGCTGAGCGGTGCGGGAATCGCCGAGGTGGCCACCGACCCCGTCACGGCAACGGTGCCGATCAGGGTGACACGCCGCCCCACCGCTCGGCCGATCTCCACCGCCACGCCCAGCGCCGCGATGGTGAACCGTGATCCCACCAGAAGCGCAAGGCCGATCTTCTTCATCCCGCGAAGCATGTTGTCCCTGCTGCCCGGATCAGGCGTTCAGCTCTGCGACGAACTTCGCGAGCGGCACCGCACGAACCCCTTTGGCCAGCACCTGGGTCGGTGAAAGGTGGGGCCCGTCGTCGTGTACCACGAACCCGTTGGACGTCTCCCGCGCCTTCCGGCTCGCCTGCAAAGTCAGGATGGCCCTGGCGTCGGCCGGAAAGACGGTGCGGCCCGCCT
>JANXXJ010000038.1 GCA_025350665.1 Gemmatimonadota bacterium
GAGTCGCCATCAAGATCCTCCGCGACGCCTGGCTCTCCCCGGCTCGACGGGAGCGGTTCGCCAGCGAGGAACGGCTCCTGGCCCAGCTCAGTCATCCGGCCATCGCGGCGCTCCACGACGCCGGCTCGCTGCCGGACGGAACCCCGTGGTTCGTGATGGAGTACGTCGAAGGCGTCCCCATCACCGACTACTGCCGGGCCCAGAACTGTTCCCTCAGTGAGCGACTCCGGCTGTTCCGGTCGGTCTGCGACGCGGTCGCTCACGCGCACCGGCACACCATCGTCCACCGGGACCTCAAACCGTCCAACGTCCTCGTCACCGGCGACCGCCGGGTCAAGCTGCTCGATTTCGGCATTGCCAAACAGATCGAGACCCTCGATGACGTTACCGCCACCCGAACCGGCCTCCGCATGATGACCCCGGCCTACGCCGCGCCGGAACAGTTTCGCGGCGCGGGCATCGGCCTCTACACCGACATCTATTCGCTCGGCGTCCTGCTCTACGAACTCCTGGCCGGACGGTTGCCGTTCGACCTGACCGACAAGAACCCGGCCGAAGCCGCGGCGCTCGTCGCCGGCGGCGATGCTCCCAAGCCGTCCATGGTGGCCTGGCTCCGGGCACTCCCCGGCGACCGGATCGCCAGCCGCGCCTCCTGGGCCGACCTCGACGTGCTGTGCCAGAAGGCGATGCACCCCGATCCCGAGCGGCGTTACCCGTCGGTCGAAGCCCTCATTCGCGACATCGACCATTTCCTCGATGGGGAGCCGCTCGAGGCCAGACCTGATGACGTCGCCTACCGGCTCATCAAGTTTGCCGGGCGGAATCGCCGGGCGGTGGTCATCGGCGCAATCGGCGTCCTGGCGGCGATGGTGCTGGTCGGGTTCTACACCATCAGGCTCGCGACGGCCCGCGACAACGCCGTCGCGAATGCGGCCCGGGCGGCACGAATTCAGGGTTTTACGATGCGGTTGTTCGAGGGCGGAGATGAGGCGGCTGGTCCGGCCGACAGTCTCAGAGTGGTGACGTTACTCGATCGCGGCCTCCAGGACGCCAGAACCCTCGAAGCCGAACCGGCGGCGCAGGCCGAGCTGTACCTCACCCTCGGGAGCATCCATCAGAAGCTTGGCAACCTCGACCGAGCGGACACCCTGCTGACGGCGGCCGTGGCCAAACGGCGCGCCTTGCTCGGCAACGATCATCCGGACGTGGCTGCCGCCCTGGTTGAATTGGGCTCGCTCCAGTCGGCCCGGGCCCAGTTCCCGGCGGCCGCGGCCACAATCCGGGAGGCTATCGCCATCGCCGACCGCACGCTGCCGCCAACCCATCCGATCCGGGCCAAGGCATTCGGCGTGCTGGGCCAGGTGTTCGAACTTCGCGGCACCTACGATTCGGCCATCACGACCCTCGACCAGGCCGTGGCCCTCTACGCCGCCGATTCGACCAACGCCGAGTTCGTCCAGACCCTCGGCGAACTCGCGAACACCCATTTCTATGCCGGCCACTACCCCGTGGCGGATTCGCTGTTCCATCGGGTCCTGACCATGTCGAAAGCCCTCTATGGCAACCGCCATCCCCACGTCGGCGACGACCTGATCAACCTCGGCGCCGTGCAGTTCGAACAGGACCACTTCGCCGCCGCCGAGCGCTACTACCGCGAAGGCCTCGACATCATTCAGGGGTTTTATGGCGACCTGAACCCCGAGACCGCCTCGGCCGAAACGATGTTGAGCCGGGCCCTGGTCAATCTCGAGCGATACGACGAAGCCGCCACGTTGGTCCGCAAGGCACTGGTGGTCACCGAGAAAGTCTACGGACCGGTTCATCCCCGGGTGGCCTCGGCCGTGAACGAGGTCGGCCGCATCGCGCTCAAGCAGAAACGCTACGACGACGCCCGGACCGCCTTCGAACGGATGACCGCGATCTACCGCGAGGTCTACCACGACAAGCACTACCAGATCGGCGTCGCGATGTCGAACCTGTCGGGGGTCTACCAGGCCGAGGGACGATTTGACGAAGCCATCCGGCTGCTCCGCGACGTAGTGCGCCGCTACGCCGAGGTTCTCGAACCGGACCACCAGCTGGTCGGCATCGCCAACATCAGACTCGGCCGCAACCTCCTCGGCGCCAAACAGTACGCCGAAGCCGAAAAGGCCTCGCTGCTGGGCTACCAGATCCTGAGCAAACAGGCCTCTCCGCCCAGGAGCTGGCTCGACAACGCCCGGACCGATCTGGCCGCCGCCTACAAAGCGCTGGGCCGCCCGAACGACGCCCGCCGCTTCGAGACCGAACTGAACGCCAAGAAGCCGTGAGCCCCCTCGTATATTCCGCCGACCCTCCACGAGGCCCCCAAATGACTACCACCGCCCGCCGAACTATTCTTCTATTCACTACTTCCCTACTCACTACCTCTCTACTCCCTACCCCTCTACCCCCCTACTTCCCACCCCGTGGCCACTGGGATCACAAGTCACCCGCGGCCGTCGGTATCGACTCCGCCCGCCTGGCCGCCGCCGTCGCCTTTGCCCAGGGGGCGGACAACGGCTGGCCCACTGATGTCGGCGCCCAGCTCAGGATCACCACCGCCAAGGAGCCCTACCCCGCCATCGTCGGCCCGGTGAAAGACCGGGCCCAGACCAACGGCGTCATCATCCGTCACGGCTACATCGTCGCGGAGTGGGGTGACACGAAGCAGGTCGACATGACGTTCAGCGTGGCCAAGAGCTATCTCTCCACCGTCGCCGGCCTGGCCTTCGACCGCGGCCTGATCCCGGATGTCGATCAGCCCGAGGGCGCGCTCATCAAGGACGGCGGCTTCGACAGTCCGCATAACGCCGCCATCACCTGGCGGATGCATCTCAACCAGACGAGCGAATGGGAGGGAACCCTCTGGGACAAGCCGGACGTGGCCGACCGCCGGCTCGGCTATGATCGCCAGCTCGGTCCCCCGGGCACCATCTGGGAATACAACGACGTCCGCGTGAACCGCCTGGCCCTCTCGGTCCTCAGATTGTTCCGGAAGCCGTTGCCTGATGTCTTCCGGGACGAGATCGCCGCGCCGATCGGGATGTCGGACAGCTGGGTCTGGCACGGCTATTTCAAGGCGTACGCGGACATCGACGGAAAGCGCATGGCTTCGGTGAGCGGCGGCGGCCACTGGGGTGCGGGGTTCTGGGCCAGCACCCTGGACCACGCCCGCTTCGGCCTGCTGGCACTGCACCACGGCAACTGGAACGGGAAACAGCTGGTGTCGGAGAAATGGTTCGGCCTGGCCACCGCGCCCACGCCGATCCGCCCGAATTACGGTTTCATGTGGTGGCTCAACACCGACCGGAAGCAATACCCCGCGGCCTCGGCCAACAGTTTCTTTGCGCTGGGATCAGGCGGCAACGTGATCTGGGTCGATCCCGACCATGATCTGGTGGCGGTGATCCGATGGTTCGATCTGGCCAAGATCGATCAGTTCATGGCCCTGGTCACCGCGACGGTAACCAACCCGTAGGCCGGCCTCGGCCGAATGAGGCCTCAGTGGGTCAGCGCCGGACGAATAGCCCTGCACTCGATCGCACCCCAGGCGGCGAAGGAGATCGAGCTGCTCGATCCCTTCGACTTCGGCAACAATTCGGAGATTGAGCGCCTTGCCCATGGACACGATCGCCGAGGTGATCGCGACATCATCCGGGTTGGTGATCACATCACGGATGAACGACCGGTCGATCTTCACCGAGTGCGCCGGGAACTGCTTGAGATAGCTCAACGACGAGTAACCAGTGCCGAAATCATCGATCGCCAGCGACATCCCCATCGCCGCGAGGGCATGAAGGGTTTCGAGGGTGTCGGTGGCGCCCTCCATCAGCACACTCTCGGTCAGTTCGAGGCCGAGATACTGTGGGTTCAGGCCCGAGTCGTCGAGGGCCCGCTGGATGGTCTCGACGATCCTGCCATTGCGAAACTGGCCGGGCGACAGGTTGACGGCCATCGGGACGATCGGAACCCCCTGCGACTCCCATGAACGCAGCGGGCGGGACGACGCCCCATTCCGGATGATGCCAGCGAATGAGCGCTTCCGCGGCCACGATCCGGCCGGTGGCGACGTCGGCGATCGGCTGGTATGCGACGGCAAACTCCCCGGCATCCAAGGCTTTGCGCAGATGGTTCTCCAGTCGAAGCCGCTTCGAGATGGAGGCCCCCTGCGACGTTGCGTAGAGGGCAAACCGGCCTCGCCCCTGCCGTTTGGCATGGTACATCGCACTGTCGGCGTTCTTGAGCAGGCATTCGAGATCGGCCCCGTCCGTCGGCGCGAGCGCGATCCCGATACTCGCGGAGACGAACGTCTCGTGGCCCTCGAGCGTGAACATTTCGCGGAGGCATTCGAGGATGGCCTCCGCCAGGGCGGTAGCCCGGGACGGCCCCGCCCCCTCGGGCAGCAGTACCGTGAACTCGTCACCGCCGAGCCGGGCCACCATCGCGGCGTCGGGAGCATGGATCCGGCACCAGGTCTCAAGGCGGTGGGCCACCTCCTGGATCAGCCGGTCGCCGGTCTTGTGGCCGAGCGTGTCATTGATCCGGCTGA
>JANXXJ010000046.1 GCA_025350665.1 Gemmatimonadota bacterium
CTCGAAGTCGCCGATCGCGCTTCGGGTGAGAACGGCGGCAAGCGTCGGGTCACCGATCTGGTCCGTCGGAATCTGACCGGGAAACTGCACGTCGAGGAGGTTGCTGCACGCCGCCAGCCCGAGCGTCATCCCCAGGCAGGCGAGTCCGCTTGGCCTGGTCGCCTGCGGTCCCGGTCACCACGAGTTCGTCGAGCTTGACGACCAGCTCAGCCATCGTGATCCGGACCGCAAGATCGCCGGAGTTGGCCTGGAGGGTCATCGCCTGGTAGCCGATTCGGTTGACCCGGAGTCGCAGGGTTCCACCGGCGACGCCGTTGATCCGGAATTCACCCCGGGTGCCCGATCGGGAAGCGAGATCGGTGCCCTCCACCCGGACCGTGGCGTCCGGCAAAGGACGTCCGCTCTTGGCGTCGACCACTGCTCCGGCCACGCTGGCGGTCTGAGCCGCACTGTCGCCGACCATGACCGTCAAGGCCGCCACGACCACGGTGAAGGTGGCGACCAGCCGACGGCCGATTCCGCGCACGAATGAAATCATGCCCGACCTCCGAACCATTTGAATGGATATGTTCTGGGTACCCTGCCAATGTGGTGGCAGAAGTTTGTTTCGGCAAGACATTGCCCACGCGCCGGCCCGGATTGCGGCGCAACTCGGCTGACCGAAGCCCCGACCCGCCATGGTCGGCGGTCGAGTGGCCTGGGGCGGTTGACCTGCCTAGCCCCAGAGCAAGGGCGAGGGCGGCAGCAGCGCCCCGCCCTCGAACAGCATCGGCGCCCCGCGATCGCTGGCCAGGAGCAGCGCCCCGTCGAGATCGGCGTAGCGGCACCACTGCCCGATCAGAAACGCCGGAGCCATGCCGAGAGAGGTGCCACCCATGTTCCCCACCATGAGCCCGAATCCCATCCGCTTCGCTTCGGCCGCCAGCGCCAGCGCCTCGGTCAGGCCGCCGGTTTTGTCGAGCTTGATGTTGACGAACTGATAGCGGCCTCGCAGCGCCTCGAGCGAACCGCGGTCGGTGCAGGACTCGTCCGCTCCAAGCGGGATCGGAGACGTAAAGCCGTCCAGCGCCTCATCGGCGCCCCGCCGAAGCGGCTGCTCTACCAGCTCGACCCCGGCCTCGACCAGGCCGGGCAGCAACGCTTCGAGCTCCGGCCGGGTCCAGGCCTCGTTGGCATCCACGATGAGCCGAGCGTCGGGGTGCTCCTCCTTCGCGATCCGGATCACATCGAGATGGCGGGTCCGGTCGAGCTTGAGTTTGAGCATCGGATACTTCCGGGCCTCACGGACCTTCTGCCTGGTGGTGTCGGGGTCGGCGAGACCGATGGTGTACACGGTGGGCACCGGATCGAGCTTGTCGAAACCGGCCGTCTTCCAGACCGGGATGCCGGACTGCTTGGCATGAAGGTCCCAAAGCGCGCAGTCCACCGCGTTCCGGGCCCCGCCCGCCGGGAGGAGTCCGAGCAGCCGCTTGCCGGTCAGATCGTTGGCGAAACGCTTGCGGATGGCGAGCACCTGATCCCGCATGCTCTCCGGGGTCTCGCCGTCGTAGTCCACGCCCAGCGCTTCCGCCCGGCCGACTCGGCCGGCTCGATCGCGGAGGGTCACCACGATCATCGGGATGTCGTGGGCAACTTCACGGGCGGTCGCGAACGGATGGGTCAGCGGCCACCGTTCGATCTTGACCCCACACTCGATCATGGCTCAGCCTCGGAGAACCGGACGGGTCAGGCAGGTCGCCCCGCCCTCCGCCTTGAGGGAGAGCTCCTGCCCTTTGTAGGTCGCCACCGAACAACCGGCCGCTTCGAGTCGGGCCTGGGTCACGGAATTGCCCTCGAGCATCACCAGACGCCGCGGACCCAGGGCCAGGACGTTCGTCGCCATGGTCATGAACTCGGCTTCGGGGACTTCAATCCAGCGGATGTCCTTCCGTTCGAGCAACTGCACGAAGGACACCGGCATGAGCGCCGGATAGACCACCGCCAGATCCCGGTCCACCATGCTGATCATCGACATCAGATGGAGACAGGCGTCGGGCCCGGTGAAGTAGGGGAGCTCGACCGGCACGACGGTCACCGACGGCCCCAGCGCCTTCTCAAGTTGCGC
>JANXXJ010000060.1 GCA_025350665.1 Gemmatimonadota bacterium
CTTGCGTCGCATCGGCGACGTGAATCCCCGGAGCGATCCCGTGCTTCCGGGCGCCTTCGATCATGCCGAGGATTTCAGGGACCTGCCCCAGGCCGCTGCTGCCGACATGAACCATCTGGACCGACGCCCCGGTCACCGCCGCAGCCGCGATCAGTTCCTCGACGGCCTCGACGCTGCTCCCCGGCTCCTTGACCGAGGCAAACCGGTCGTGGACGAAGCTCACCACGCCGCGCTCCTGCCCCACCCGGAACATCCGGATGATCTCGCCGCGGGTCGTGCCCGGTAGATACTGGATCCCGAATCCGATGCCGAGGGCGCCCTGGTCGAGGCCCTGCTCGATCAGCGTGGCGATTCGCTCCATCTCGTCCAGCCGGGCGTTGCGATAGACCACCGCGGGCCCGTTAGGCAGCGTGTCCCGGATGACGGACCCGCGGGCTCCCCCGTGCGACATGGTGGCGCCGTAGTTGATCACCGCGTGACCCTCGCGCTCCCGGTACCAGCGAGGGACGTCGTCGGTACCTCCTTCAAGTTCGAGGGCGGTGGTGACACCGTCCCGGACCTGGAGCCGGCTGCTGACGGAGTCTTGGCCGTGGGCGTGGAGGTCGATGAACCCGGGGGCGATCACGAGGCCTTTGACATCGACCGTCACCCGGCCGGCCAGCGGGCCGGCCGAGATCGCGGCGATCCGATGACCCGTGATGCCGATCGAGCGGATGCCGTCGACCTTCGACGCCGGATCGATGATCCGGCCGCCGGTGAGGACGATGTCGTAGCGCGGCGATTGGGCCCGCACGGGAACCGGCAACGCGGCGAGCAAAAGGACGACGGAAAGGAGGCGCATTGGGGCATCGCGGGCGAGAGACAGGACGGGGTCGGGAACGCACCAAGAATATCCGCCCGACGGCTCGCTGGCCACCGAGGCCCTGAATCCACCGTTCGCGGAAATCGGGTTGCCACGGTCGGAGAGCACCCCGGGTGCCCGGCCGCCTTGCGGGCCCCTTCCGCCCCGCGGTAACCTTGTGCGGGCGGAGGTTTCACCCGCCAGGCCCGAATCCCGAACCGTCCCGTCCTCCGGCTCGCAGTCAGGTATCTCCATGGGAATGTTTCCGTCGCCGGCCACACTCCGACCCGCGGTGGCCGGGCTCCTGGCCGCCGTCGCGATCGCCGGGCCCGTCGCCGCGCAGCTCAAGCCCGATCCGATGACCACGGCCACGTTGCCCGCCGCGAGCCCGCACTGGGTCTGGGTCAACGACATCGTTTTCCATCACATGGCCGACGGCAAGGCCTTCCTGTTCGACGGCGACGCCGGGAAAATGCTCGGCATGCTGAGCACCGGATTCGGTTTCACCGGGCTCAAGATCCCTCCCGACGGCGCCGTGATCGTCTCGCCGGAGACGTACTTCTCCCGTGGCACCCGCGGCACCCGGACCGACGTCGTGACCCTCTACGACGCCCGGACGCTCAACCAGCTCACCGAGATCGGCATCCCGGCCAAGCGGGCCAGCCAGCTTCCGATGGCCTCCGCCAGCGGGATCACCGACGACGGCCGTTTCCTCCTGATCTACAACTTCACGCCCGCCCAGACGGTTACGGTCGTTGACCTCAAGGCGCGAACATTCGTGGGCGAAGTGGACATCCCCGGCTGCGCCGAGGTCTATCCGACCGGCCCGCGGAGTTTCTTCTCGCTGTGTGGCGATGGTACCGCGTTCCAGGTCACCCTCGACGAAACCGGCAAGCCCGCCGCCCGGAGCCGCTCGGCCAAGTTCTTCGACGCGCTCAAGGACCCGGTCACCGAGAAGGGAGTTCGCGACGGCAACACCTGGCTCTTCGCCACCTTCGCGGGTGACATCGTGCCGGTGGAAGCAACGGCATCGGGCCTCAAGGCCGGGACCCGCTGGCCCCTGAGCACCGCGGCCGAGCGGCAGCAGAACTGGAAGCCGGGGGGCCTGCAGCACCTCGCGATCCACGGCAAGCGCCGCCGGCTCTACAGCCTGATGCACCAGGGCGGCATCGACACCCATAAAGAGGGGGGCACCGAGATTTGGGTCTACGATCTCGCGGCCGGCGGCAAGAGGGTCCAGCGGATTCCGCTCGCGAAGCCGCTCACCGCGATCGCGGTCACCAGCGACGCCCAGCCCCTCCTCTTCGGGATTCACATCGGCATGCAGGAACTCCGGGTGTTCGACGCGGAAAGCGGGAAGCTCCTCCGGACGGTGGCCGAGGTCGGGTTCACGCCGAGTACGCTGGTCACCCGCTGACATGGGACTCGTGCTCGACCCCGCGATCGGCTGGATCCTGGCCCTCTCGCTCGGGCTGCTGCTCGCGAGCGCGGCGAGCCACAAACTCCGCGACCCGGCACGGTTCCGCGCCGCCCTGGCCGGATACCAACTGATCCCGGCGGTGGCGCTCGGGCCGGCCGGCATCGTGGTGATCGCCGCCGAACTCGCGGCGGCCGTGCTGGTGGTGCTTCCCGCCCAGCGGCCGCTCGGCGGCGCCCTGGCGGCGGGACTGATGGCCGCCTACGGCGCGGCGATCACGGTCAACCTGCTGCGCGGCCGGACCCGGATCGACTGCGGTTGTCTTGGCGTCGGCACGAGCGAGCGGATCGCCTGGTGGATGGTGGGACGAAACGTCGCGTTGGCGCTCGTGGCACTCGCGGCCCGGCTGCCGGTCGGGACACGGGACCTTGAGGCGCTCGATT
>JANXXJ010000091.1 GCA_025350665.1 Gemmatimonadota bacterium
ACGGCTGCCTTCCCCGTCAGGACGCGCCGCTTACGGGCTGCCTCGAGCTCGTCGAGCCGCCGCATGGCCAGGCGGATCGCCACGTCCGGATCCGTGGTCGCGAACCGTTCGCCGGCGGGAATCAGCGGCTCCCGCTGGCCGCCGACGTCGGCATAGTCGCGAAAGTCGGCGTAGGCGCGGCGACTGCCGCTCCGCACGCGCCAGTAAATGCGGGACTGTCGTTTGCGCGGGGTCATCATCGGAAGCTATCCGACCTTTCGCCAATCGCCGAGATCCACCACGGCCGCCCGTCTCGGCCCCGCCGGGACCGGCCGGGGTTTCGCCGTCGCGGTGTCACGTTCTGCGGCCTCAAACGCCGCCAAGGCGGCCGGGGGGACGCGCCATTCCCGGCCACGGAGCCGGTAGGCGCCAGGGAACCGATCGCTCTCAATCCACCACCGGACCGTGGAGGCCGACCGGCCGAACCGCTCAGCGATCTGCGGGACGGTGAGGTCCGCGGCAGCCTCCGCCCGCTCCGCCCCGAGCAGCTCTAGCAGCCATTCCCGCGGCACGGGAACGGCGCTGCCGGCGGGCAGCGCCTCCGCTAGGCGACGAAGGCCCTCTCGGTCCATCAGACGGCCGCCCCGTTGTTGCTGACGTTCCCGGCCAGAGCGAAATGACGTCTCATAGGGGCCACCCGATGTTCGTGGTCATCGGGCGGCCCCGGCCGCTTGGTTGCGGTCCTCGGCGGTACGGTCGGCCGCCCGTTCGGCGGCCAGTACCGCAATCCGGCGCATGAGCGTGACCGCACACCGGGCCAGTTCATGGTCGCCGGTTTCTGCCGCAACCGCGAGCAATCGCAGGTAGGCCGTCTTCGCGGACATCATCAGGCCGCCGGCGCCAGCGCGAGCTTGATGAGTTCGCGCATCCCGTCGGCCGTCGCGAACGGCAACATGGCCCAGGCCCAAGCGAGAAGCCCTTCCACGTCCGGATCGACCTCGAGCTGGCCGGCCTCGACTTCGGCGCGAACAGCCGCCACCCGCTCGCCGTCGGCAACGGTCATGTTGTGACCGCGGGCCAACCTTCCGGCCAGTACGGTGAGGAATTCTCCGATCCGTGGGTCCGCGCCGTCCCGAAGGGCTTGTTCGGGGTCTAGGACGTTGTTCCGAAGGTCCATCGTTTTCAGGCTCCAGCCGTAGACCAGGGCGCGGTGAGCCTGGTCGACGTCGGCGTACTTGGCGGCGAACTTGGCGAGCTTCGCTTCGGACGCAGCGATCTCTCGAGCTGCGTCGGCGTGGCCGGCGTTCTCTGCGGCGCGGCCACGGTCCAGGTTGCGCCGGATAATGGCTCGGACACGGGTATCCGACGGCGAGACCTGGCCGCGCCTTCCCGGGGTGTACCCCGCAAAGGTAGGAGTCGACATGTTACGCGGCCTTTCTTCGAGGCTGAAACGTGGGCGGCTCGGGCGGAGCCGGCGGCGGCGCAAACCGCGGGCGTATCGAAACGATCGTCGACCGGACGACGTCGGCTTGGCCTTGGCCCACCACGATCGTGGCGGTTGCGTCATCGAGCTCGATCTCGCCAGTCGCGTGATCGCAGTGCCCGTGATCGCCCTTGCCGGGGAGAAACACCCCGAAGGGGGGGCGAATCCGGACCGATTCGAACACTTCGGTCGCGACGTGTTCGCGACCCTCGAAGATCAGCCGGGCCATTAGGGCCTCCGGGTGGGTTGGGCGGATTCTCGGATGGCGTAGCCGGTCGTTGCCGTGGCGAAGGCGTGGCCGCCTTGCGAGGCGGCGAATGCGTCAAGCGATTCCCGCGTGACCACGACCGTCCCATCCGGAGCGCGGCGTGACGGGATGACGCCGCGAAGAGCCAGGAGACGGAGGGGCTGCCAGCCCTGGCCGGCGACGAAGTCGGCAAACGTTGCATCAAGCGCGATCATTCAGGGCCTCGGCGCCGGCGGCGGGACAGGCGTGGGAGTCGAAATCACCGTGCCAGGAGTGGCCGGGCGCGGGGTGGGCATGGGCGACGGGATGCTCATTCGTGAAACTCCTTGAGAGAAAGGTGAATCGTGAGGCTCGGTGAACGACGGGGAGAGTCCGGGCTTTCCACCGCTTCCCACTTGTTGAACACCAGCAGACGACGGAGGGCGCGACGGACGCGACTATGGGGCAAGCCCACCGCGGCGGCGATCGCCCGGGAGGTGTCTTTGTGGCGGAGGTGGCGGCCGACCACGAACCAGTCCGTGAGGGTGACGTCGTTCGCTGGCGTGATCATCCCCGGCTCAGCTCCTCGAGCGCCTCGGCCACACCCGCGTACACGACGGCTTGCGCTTCGGCCGCCGTCTCAATGGCCACCAAGCGGGATGCCAGCGTCCCGGGGAGTGCGATGAGCCGAGCCCGAATGCGTTCCAGGATGCGGGCCAACCGCTGCCCATGCTGTTCGAGGGGGATCAGCTGGCCTCGTTTCTGGGCCAACTCGAGCTCGGCCAGCTCAGCCTCGGCGCCCATCTTCCGCTTGCGGGCTTCCTCGAAGTCTTCGGGACGCGATCGCACCTCGGCCCGTTTCTCGAGCCACGCAACCACGCCGGCGACGACATACCGAGGCCGGCCGTTCACGATCTGGTGGGGACACCCCTCCTGCCGCCACAGACGGAACGTTTCGTCGTCCTGGCGGCCAACGAGCGCCTTCAGGTCGGTTTGGGAGACGGTGCGGGCCTTCTTAGCCATGGCGCGGCCCCCGCCGGTGCAAGTCCAAACCCGTGTTGAAGGTTTTGGCCCAGCGGTGGGGCCGCGGTCGGCGGTTACCCGCCTGCGAAAGCCCAGGGAGGACCCGCCGGGAAATTCTCACCGGGGTTGGTACTTGAGTGTCGCGCTCGCCGATCGCGATCATGCGGCCCCCCGCTGGTCTCGGAGGCGCCGAACTGCGACGCGCCCCGTGTCGGTGAGGGTGGCCAAGGCACCGACCCGAATGAGGAGCCCGTTCTGGACGAGACTGGAGGTGGCGATGGGAAGGTCGGCCGTCGCGATCGCCGCTCGATGGGCGACCGGATTCAAGTTGAACGTTCCGTTGGTCGGCGCCACGGCCAGGAGGCGGATGCCGAGTCGGGCCTTGGCCTCGGGTGTGTGCCGTGGGGACACCGGCGGCTTGAGGCCGGTCATGGCGCGACCTCGCTTTCGATGCCGAGACGCTCTTCCTGGGCCTCAGTATCCTCATGGTGCCATGGCAGTGCCGTGGCAGGTGCCATGGCAGGTGTCCCGGAACCGGGGACGTGCCGGGATTTGGTGCCACTGCCAACCCCTCCTATGGGTTTGGCACTGGCTGGCACTGCCATGGGTGGTGCCGTGGTAGTGCCATGGCAGGTCGTCAGCCAGCGTTCCCCCGCATCGGTGACCCGGTATCGCTTGGAGCGGGTGCTGTCAGGACCGAGGGCAAGGCCCTGGGTCAGCAGGGTGCGTCGGACGCGGTGGAAGCTGGTTTGGGGGATCTCGGCCAATTTGAGCCACCGGGCGGAACTCAAGCCCTCCGGCTCGGCGTCCGCCAACAGGCCCAGCAACTGAGCAGCCTTCGAGCCAACGTCGGAAGGGACCGGCCCGTCGCTGCCGGGGGCATTGCCGTCCTGGGTGGAAAACACCGGTACCCCCTGGCCGTCGAGATCGATTCGGAACGGGGCGAGGTAGGTTCGGCCTCGGGGTGAGGCGACAAGGCCGCCATCCTTCGATTCCAGCTCGACGACGAAATCGACCGTCCCGGCCTTCGCGGCCGAGCCGGCGTACTTCCCGTCTGAACGCCTCGCTTGGTCAAGCAGGACCGCGGCCAGGTCGTATTTGCGAGCCAGCTCCGTGAAGGGTGCCACTAAGCGCCCCCAGAGTATTGCGTCCCCGGCCGCCCCCGGGCCGAAATCGGGATGCAGCTCGGCTAACTTGCCAAGGTGATCGACGCCGATAAAACGAACCCCGAACTCCTCGACCGTCGCGACGATCTCTTCGGGGTCGAACGTGTCGGCAATGTGGACCCGGTCCGGCGCGGCCCCAAAACGGATCAGCCGCTGCACGGTATCCGCGAGCGCTTCGTC
>JANXXJ010000136.1 GCA_025350665.1 Gemmatimonadota bacterium
GCTTCGGTTACCTGATCGATCTTGGCCGCGAGGGGCTCAGGGACAACCTGCTTGGCGTTGTCGCCGGCCCGGACGAGGTCACGCAACTCTTCATGATTTCGTTGCTGGACCCCGAGCTGTTCTTGGTGACGGCGGTCTGCCGCATCGTCCTGTGCCGCCTGCGCCGCCCGGATCTGTTCGAACTGCCTTGTCCGCTCGGCCTCAGTCCGTCGCTCCTCCTTGCGGCCCGTCACGAATAATAGGGTCGCCAGGATCGCGAGCACTCCGAAGAGGACCCATCGGCCAACTGAGGTATCCGTGGCCAGCCACGGCGCCCAGGAGGGAGCCGGGAACAGGTGGACCAACGGTACAAGCGTGAGGACTAGCACCCAGATACCCGGGCCACGCCAAAACTCGCGGTTCCAGGGGAGCAATCTTGACTTGGCCGTAGGGAAGGCTGTGGGCGCCATCGAGCCAATCTACGGCCAGATTCGGGCGTGTGCTCATCCCGCGGTCGGTCGGTCGTACTTGCGATGGCGCCCGTTCGAAAGCTTGTCATTTTCTTCGAGTCATCCGCCGCTGCCCGGCGTACACCCTGGGGGCGGGCAGGGGAAGGGTCCGGACGACCACCTCACCCTCTACAGGCTCTTGCTCAGGTAACGTCAGCCCCGGCCGATGTGCCGAAGGGTGGGACCGCGTTCGATCTGGCGATCGCGGTGGGGATTCTTGCGGCCAGCGGCCAGTGTGAGGGCTCCGGCCTCGGACGCGGTATGGTGCTTGGCGAGCTCGGGCTCGAGGGTGCGCTCCGGCCGGTGCGCGGAGCCTTGTCGCTGGTGGCTTGTGCCAAGTCGCTTGGCGCTGACTGGGTGGTCCTACCCAGTGCGAATGCCGGGGAGGGCGGGTTGGTGGATGGAGTCGAAGTGTTTGCCGCCGACTCGCTGCGGTCGGTCGTGGATCACCTTGGGGGGCTGGTGCGTCTCGGTGGCCGCAAGGCCATCACCGAGACTCCGGAGCCGGCGGCAGGCCCCGATTTCGCGGAGGTGCGGGGGCAGTCGCTTCCCAAACGGGCCCTGGAAATCACTGCGGCCGGCGGCCACAACCTCCTCATGGTCGGGCCGCCTGGCAGTGGCAAGACGATGTTGGCCCGGCGGCTATCGAGCATCATGCCGGCCCTGAGTCCGGATGAATCAATCGAAGTGTCCAAGATCCATTCGGTGGCGGGCTTGATGGCCACCGACGGGCGGCTCATCACCGAGCGCCCATTTCGGGCCCCCCATCACACGGTCAGCGACGCCGGGATGACGGGTGGCGGTGCGCACCCGCGTCCCGGGGAGGTCAGCCTCGCCCATCGCGGCGTCCTGTTCCTCGATGAGTTGCCCGAGTTCCGGCGCAACGTACTGGAAGCCCTTCGCCAGCCGGTCGAAGACGGCCACGTCACCTTGTCGCGGGCAGCGTTCACGGTCTCGTATCCAGCGCGTTTCATGCTGGTCGCCGCGATGAATCCCTGTCCGTGTGGTCAAGCGGGTCGTTCGGGGCGTCCTTGCGGCTGCTCACCCGAACGGGTGCGGGCCTATCGCGGTCGGGTATCCGGCCCCCTCCTTGACCGGATCGACCTCCAGATTGAGGTGCCGCCGGTTCCCTGGGCTGACCTTTCGGCTGGGGCGCCTGAGTGCAGCGCGGTGGTTCGTGGCCGGGTCCAAGGTGCTCGGCGCCGGCAACGGGACCGGTTCGGCGGACGGGTCATGACGAATGCGGACCTCCGGGGCGGGGCCATCGATCGTTGGTGCAGCCCGGACCCTGAGGGAAGACTGCTGCTCGGGCGCGCCGTCGAGCGGTACGGGTTATCGGCCAGAGCTTACGTCCGGATCCTCAAGGTGGCTCGGACGATCGCGGACCTGGAGGGGACCGAGGCGATTCGGGGCCCTCACGTGGCCGAGGCGGTTCGGTACCGGATTCTGGACCGTCTCAGCGCGGGATCGGGTTTACCTGGAGTCGGAGTCGGTATTCTTCCGGCTTGATCCGGCGGCTCGTCGTCGCGCGGGGCTGCAGATCCAGCAGCAGCACCTCGTAGGTCCCATCGCTCCAGCTCGTCGGCAGCGGCGTTGAAATGAGGACCGGGTTGTTGGCGGAGGCGCCGAACAGGTTGAGCTCGATGCCGGCGTTGCCCTCGACCAGGCACGCGGCGTCAATCGGGCACCGGCTGTCTCCCGCGACGCGCCGGAACCCGACGGTCAGCTCCGTCCCGGCGATGCGGACGCTCTGATTGGGGGCCAACTCGAATTCCTCGCCAGGGCTGACTTCGGACGGGCCCGTTCCGAAACAGCCGGTCGTTCCGACGATCACGGTCAAGAGTGCCAATACTCGCATTGCCTGCCTCCGCCACCCTGCTACGCAACGGGCGTACCACCCTTGCCGGGAGGTAAGTGGCGGTCCTGCATAACGACAAGTGTCCGGCGCCGGGATGTGTGTGCGATTGACACGTGGCCATTGCACACGATCGCTTCATTTGGTGCCGGGGAATGCTTCTCGGAGCTGCCGCAGGACCTCGTATTCCATTTGCCCGGTGGTGGCGCAGGGCAGTCTGTCGCTTCGGCCATTCGGGATGTCAACAGCCTCCGCGCTGAGCCCCATTTGCAGGCGGGACTTGTTGCCGGGCATGGGCATCAGCTGCACGGCATAGTTCAGAAAGACGTACCACGAGTCGGCATTTGGGCCAAGGATGCCCTCTCCGCAGCTCATGAAGAACGATACGGGTCGTTTGCCCAGTTTCCGCATGACCTTGAAACGGGTGGCCTTGAAGCTGAGGTTCTGGCTATCCTCGTCCTTCGTCGATAGTCCGAGTCCCGTAAACACGGTCTTGAGGACGCGGAAGACGGAATCCGCCGGACCGGCCACCAGGCCGCTCATCGCACCGAGGTCCCGCTCGAAATTGAACGTGCCCCAGTCCGTCTTTATTGGTTCCTGGGCTTCGAGGCTCGAACACAGGGTGATCATCAAGCACGCCCCCAGCCATCCACGTCGCGTAGGTTCCCCGAGCCGGTTGGACCGGCGAATATTAGTGCATCCTCAACGAGCGGGACACTTGGACCCGATTTGTCACACGTTGGTCGGCACCACCTTGTCGTTCGCGGGATTCCGCCGCTGGAGCCCTCGGGCCACAATCCTCCTGGTGTTGGCCGCGAATGCTCCGGACGTCGACATCGCGGCCGCGGCGGTGGGGCGCAATCTTGAATGGCGTCGTGGCCTGACCCACGCGGTGCCGGCGCTGATGGTCTGGCCTTTTCTCCTGGCTGCGCTGGCGGCGTGGTGGGAGCGGCGCCATGGCGGCGAACCCCGGTTCTGGCGCCTTGCAACCATGGCGGCGGTCGGGGTCGCGTCGCATCCCTTCCTCGACTATCTCAACAATTACGGGCTTCGCTGGTTCATGCCCATGGTCGATCGGTGGTACTACGGTGACACACTGTTCATCGTGGACCCCTGGCTGTACCTCGTGCTTGGCGTCGGCACCTGGCTCAGCGCCCGGCGGTGGCGTCAGGGACGGCCCGACGCAACGCAGCCCGCCGGGTTGGCCCTGGCCGTCGCAGCGATCTACATCGGTGCCATGATGGCGGGTACCCAGTGGGGCCGGCAGCTCGCCGCTCGGGCCCTCCTGGTACCGGCGGACGCACTCGGGCTGATGGTGGCGCCCGTCCCGGTCGACCCGGTGACGCGGAGTTTTGTACTGGACGCGGGGGAGCGCTACCGCACCGGCCGGATCGACCTCCTGACCGGTCGAGTTTCCGAGGGCCCGGCGGTGCCGAAAGGGGTGGGTCTGACCGCCGCGCTGACCGAATTGCGCCGGTCGCGGGAAGGGGCGGCATTCGTCCGCTGGAGCCGGCTTCCGGTCCTGATTCGAGATCCGGCGAGGGGAACCGCCCGGGTCTACGACCTGCGGTACTCGACCGGGGCCAGTCCGGACTGCGGTAGGCCACGGTGCGGGGCCGGCTGGGCCGCACTTGATCTCACGGAGCCGTCGTCCGGATCTCGCTGAGCAGCCGGGCCAAATTCCCGGACGCCTGCCTGGACGCTCGCTGGGCCTCGGCCAATGCCACCCAGACAAATGACACCTCGCCCCCGAGCGGGATCTGGGCGAACCGGTCGAGGTCGGCAGTGATCACCACCCCGATCTTGAGATAGCCGCCGACCGTCGGCCCGTCGGCCAGGATGACGATGGGCTGGCCGTCGTCGGGAACCTGAATTGCCCCGACGGCCGTACCCTCCGATGGCAAGGAGGCGCTCCGTTTGGCCCGGACCGGCGTGCCGGCCAGGCGGGAACCCATCCGGTCGGACATTGGCGAGAGCCGGTAGGGCGCGGCGGCGATCGTCTCGAACGCTTGCTCGGCGAAAAATCGCTCCTGGGGGCCGGCCGTAACGCGGATCGCCCCCACGGCGGTTGAGGCTTGGCGGGTCGTCCCAGGGCGGACCGTGTCGCCGGCCGGTCCAAGGGGCAAATGGTCCCCCGGGGCCAGCCGCCGACCCCGGTAGCCGCCCAGGCCACCAGGGAGGTACGTCGCCCGACTGCCTAACGTTCTCGGCACGTCGACACCGCCGCCAATGGCGAGGTAGGCGAAGCGGCCGTGGCGATCGGGCGCGAGCCGGCATCGCTGCCCCGACCGGGCGGCCACCGTGGTCCAGCTCGGCACCGCGCTGCCATCCAGATGGAGGGTCCCGACCGCGCCGGTGGCCGCGAACACCCGGTCGGACTCGAACTCGACCTCCATCTCACCGAGCGCGATCTCGAACCCGGCCAGCCCATCAGGATTCCCGGCGAGCGCATTGCCAATCCGAAGGGCCGTCCGATCCGCCGCGCCTCCCGGCGGCAAACCGATCGACCGGTAGCCGGACCATCCCAGATCCTGGACGGTTCCGAGGCCCCCCGCCCGGATGATTCGCATCGGCCTAATCCTCCGCCACGAACCGGACCCGGTCGCCAACGGCGAGGAGTGCGGGCGGGGCCCGGTCTGGGTCGAACATCACGGCCGTCGTTCGCCCGATCAGGTGCCAGCCGCCGGGCGTGTCCGCAGGGTAGACGCCGGTCTGGGCTCCGGCGATCGCCACTGAGCCGGCCGGGACCCTCGGCCTGGGGGTGCTTCGGCGAGGCAGGATCAAGGCAGGATTGAGCGGGCCCAAATAGGCGAATCCGGGGACGAAGCCGAGGAGTGCGACCCGGTATTCGGTGGCGGTATGGCGGGCGACGATGTCCCCGACGGAGAGGCCGACCTGGCCGGCCACAAATTCGAGATCCCGACCGTCGTATCGCACCGGAATCTCGACGAGGCGGCCAATCGTCGATTCGGCCGTCTCCCCGGGGTGGCTGAGGACGGGAGTCAGGGCGTCTCGCAGCGACGGGTAGGTCCAGTCCGCCGCCTGGTAGTGCACAGCAATGGTCGTGTAGCCGGGGACGACCTCGACTTGGTCCCCAAATTTTCCCCGAATCGCGGATAGCGATCGGCGGACGGCAATTTCGATGTCCGGGTCGATCGCGTCGCTCCACGTGATCGTCAGGGCGCCATCACCCAGCGGGGCAATGCGAGGGTGCGGTACAGTCACCGCGCGAATGGGGCGACGTCGATTCCGAGCGTGTCGAATCGTTCCCGGAGGGCGCGGACGATCGCCACGGCATGGGATCCGTCTCCGTGGACGCAGAGCGAATCCGGTCGGACGATTCGCCGGGTGCCATCGATGGCGATCACGAATCGTTCCGTCACCATGCGCACGGCCCGCTCGACGATCGACGGAATGTCATCGAGAACGGCCCCGGGCTGAGTCCGTGGCACGAGATGGCCGTCAGGCTGGTAGGCCCGATCGACAAAGGCCTCACGGGCCACGTCGATGCCTTCCGCCGCCGCCTCCGTCAGCATGGAGGTACCATCCAGGCCGAGAAGGATGAGGGTCGGGTCGACGCTGCGGATGGCCCGGGCGATCGCCCGGGCGGCACCGCCGTCACGCGCGGCCCGGTTGTAGAGAGCCCCGTGGGGTTTGACATAACTGAGTTTGGTCCCGTGAGCTCCACAGAACGCGGCCAGGGCACCGACCTGATAGACAACGTACGCTTCGATTTCCTCGGGAGAGGCGGCCAGGTCTCGACGACCGAACCCCAGAAGGTCCGGGTACGACGGGTGCGCCCCAATGACCACGCGACGGGCCACGGCTCGGGAGACGGTTTCCCTCATGACCAACGGGTCGCCCGCGTGGAAGCCGCAGGCCACATTGGCCGAACTGACCAGCGCGAGCAACTCAGCGTCCGACTCGAGGCGGTAGCGCCCAAAGCCCTCACCGAGGTCGGCATTCAGGTCGATCGTCGTCACGTAGAGTCTGGGTGAGGCCGGTTGATCCGAAACGAAAAATTTTGCTGGACCCACTGCCGGACGCGCCGGGAGGATTGCATGGCCGGGTGAAATTTCATGATGGCGAGGGCCTGTTTCACCGCGTCGGCAAACTCCGGGTGGGTCGTACGGATGATCTGGATCGTGGTGGTATCCACCTGTCCGAGGGTATCGACGACATAATGGACGAAGGTAGCGCCCTCGATGCTCTTCGTCAGCAGGGAAGCGGGGTAGACCGGCGCCGCGCTGTTGGCGTCCCGCACCACGGCCGAATCGACCTCGATTTCGGTCAGAGCCGTTTCCTCGTTCGGCGCATGAGGCGCTTCGGGCTCGGCAGGGGTCGGATCGCCGGCCTGGCCGAGGGAGATCACTTCCTCCGGCCTGGGGTCCCGGGGCAGGGGGGCTTTCGTGGCGCTGTTGTTGCCGACCAGGCCGGACCAATCGACGCCGCTTCCACGGCTCTCGCCGCCAGTGGGCCGATCGGGCGGCACCAGGAATACCACCATCTGATCGATGGGGTCGGTTGAGGGTCGGTCCGCCTGGTGCTGGATCACAACCGGGATGATCAGCGACCCGTGGACGAGGAGGCTGATCAGGGCGCCTCGGCCGGGGCGCCTTGGTTCTGAGTCGATCAAGTTGAAACGTGCCACGGGCGCTCCTTCCATGAGAACACTAGGGCTTTTGTCCCGACGGGAGCAAGGGGATCTCGGTTTCCAACGGCTGATAATTTTATTTGACAAATAAAAATAAATACTCTAGATTGACTGGGTGTCCCGTGACCCCGTCGGCCAGATCCTTGCCGCCTATCCCGTCCTTCACCACGCGCTCCGCCAGCGCGATGTGAAAGGGCAGGCCGGCGGCCGTGTCAGCGCCCATCAGGCGACAGCGCTGGCGCAACTGGGGGCGGTGGAGGGGACGACTATGACGGCATTGGCTGGTCTGATGGAGGTCGCGATGCCGACGATGTCGCTGCTGGTTGACCGGCTCGAGGGCGCCGGCCTGGTCCGGCGCGACCGCGACCCGGACGACGGACGCCGGGTCCTGCTCCGGCTGACCGAAGCCGGCACCAAGGCAGTACGCGGCCGCTCGCTGCTCGATCCCGATCGGGTGCGCTCCCTGCTCGCCGCCTTGACGCCGGCCGAAAGGGCGGCCGGAGTCGACGGCCTTGTCACACTCGCCCGGGCCGCCCAGAAGGTCGCTCCCAACCGTTTATCCAGCCGAGGCCGATCATGAATCGTCGCCAGCGCCGCCGTCGTGCCCAGATCCGGAACCTGTTCCTGATCGGACCTCCGGCGTTGCTCGTCGTACTGTGGCTGGCGGGATTCGCCCTGCCCGACGTACACCGGGAGGAGGTTCGGCTGTTCCTCCCCTCGACCGCCGAGACGGTCTGGGCTGTCCTTACAGATCTGGACGGGATGCCTGACTGGCGCCGCGACCTGGTCGAACTCGAACGCCTTCCGGACGGGGATGCCGGGGGTCGCTGGCGGGAGGTCGAGACCCAGGGACAGGCGTCGGCCTTCGAATGGGTCGAGTCGGTGGCCCCGTCACGCCTGGTGGTTCGTCAAGTCGGCTCGCCAACGAACGAGCGTCGCTGGATCTATCGGATCGTCCGGGCCGAACGCGGGGTGGAGGTGGCCCTGGTCGAGGAGCACCGGATCTCGAATCCCGTGCGCCGATCCCTCGCCGGCTTGCTCGGGAGCAACCGCGATCGCATCGACGGTTTGGCCCGGGACCTTGGGCATCGGCTCAACATCCGTCGGCAGCTGGCGGCCGACCTGAAACGCTGAAGGCGGACGGCCACATGGGCAGAGAAGTCGTGTGCCACGGTGAAGGCACGGCGGGGTCGGGCGAGGGCCGCCTGCTGCTCGAGACCGAGGAGTTGATCTTCCGGGGGCCGGCCCGCGTCACGATACCGTTCTCCGCAATCACCGGTATCCGGGCTCGCGCCGGTCGGTTGACGGTCGTCTATGCCGGCGGTGTGATGCGGTTCGACGTTGGTGCGGCCGCCGCTGCATGGGCCGAGCGGGTCCAGCGGCCCCGGGGCCGCCTTGACAAATTGGGGATTACCGGGAGCAGTCTGGTCTCCATGCTGGGCGTGACTGATCCCGGCTTCGTCGTTGAACTCGCCGGGTCCGGAGCCACCGTCAGCCGCGGCCGGGTTCGCGCGGGATCGACCGTCGTCCTGTTCGGGGTCAGGGTGGTGGAGGACCTGAACAAGCTCGGCCAGATCCGGGACCGGATCGACCCGGCCGGCGGAATCTGGGTGTTGCACCGGCGAGGGAAGGACGGGGTCAAGGACGTCGAAATCTTCGCGGCGGGGAAGGCGGTCGGCCTCGTGGCGAACAAGGTGATGAGGTTCTCGGAGACGCACTCCGCCGATCGCCTGGTCATTCCGAAGGCGCTGCGATCCGGTCCGGCTCCAACACGGCGGTGACGCGGCACTGTTCGAGCGCCCGCTCCAGGTGAATTTCGACCAAGTCAAAGTGGACGGTGCGGGTCCGCTGAATCCACCAGACGGAACATCCGAGCGAGACTGCGGCTTCGATCAGGGCGGTCTCGTTGGCGGCGAGCAGATGGCAGGTCCGGCGACCCCGGGACTTGAAGATGTTCTCGTGCACCGCCAGGCCGCCATCCGCGGCCCATGCCCTGGCTTCGCGGACCTCGCGGCTCCGGAAGTACCGCCACCCGATCGCTCCCGAATCAGTCATTGGGCGGGCGGCGGCGGTCCTGCTTGACGGTGCCGCGGCGGCGCTTCTGTTCAAGCCGACGCTTCTTTTCGCCGAACGGTACCCGGGTCGCTTTCCGTCGTTTCGGTGGCACCAGCGCCTGCCGGACCAGTTCTTCCAATCGCTGGCGCGCCAATTCCCGGTTTCTGAACTGACTTCGCGTCTCGCTGGAATAGACCCGGAGCCATCCCTCGCTATCGATCCGATTGGCCAGGCGGGTGACGACCGCGGCCCGCTGTTCGGCCGAGATCCCGGTGCTGGTCGTGACCTGCCAACTCACCTCTGCCCGCGTCGATGACGTGTTGACGTGCTGGCCACCAGGCCCGCCGGAGCGGCTGGCCCGGAACTCCAGTTCGGCGTCCGGAAGGACGAAGTCGGGCCTGGTCATTGAGACGAAACTACAATCGCCGTTACGTTTCCGACATGGCGCATCGATCCGATCTGGAGGCGTGGTTTCGCGACCGGACGTCGGTCCTGCTGGGATACTCCGGCGGGGTCGATTCCGCCTTGCTGGCCGTGGTCGGTACCCAGGCGCTCGGGGCGGCGGGTTTCCTGGCCGCGATCGGCCGGAGCGCCTCCCTGTCGGAGGTCCAGTGGCGCCAGGCCCGCGACTTGGCCGACACGTTTGGCATCCCGCTGCTCGAGGTATCGACGGCGGAACTCGATGACCCGGGTTACCGGGCCAACGCGCCGAATCGATGTTATTACTGCAAATCGGAACTCTGGGATCGGTTGGGGGAGGTCGCGGTCGCCCGGGGCATCGCGACCATCATCGACGGGACCAACGTTGACGACCAGGCCGATCACCGCCCGGGGGCCGTGGCGGGGGAGGCACGGCGGGTCCGCTCACCGTATCTCGAACTCGGGTGGCGCAAGGCGGACGTGCGGGCGGTGGCGCGGGAAACGGGTTTGCCGATCTGGGACGCACCGTCGGCTCCCTGCCTGGCGAGCCGGATCCGATACGGCCTGGAGGTGACGGAACCAAGGCTTCGGCAGGTGGAACTCGCCGAAGACCTGCTCCGTACGCTGGGCGTGATCGGGGACCTGCGAGTTCGGCATCTCGATGACATAGCGCGGATCGAGGTCGGCCCCGCCATGTTTCCTGTCGTTGCGGGTCACTGGCCCGCGATTGAAGACCGATTCGTCTCGCTGGGGTTCCAGCGGGTCGAACTCGACCCGGCGGGGTACCGCCGGGGCAACCTGCTGCCCCTGGCCTGAATGCGACTGTTCATTGCGGTACCGCTGGCGGCGCAAGCCCGCACCGAGGTTGGCGCGGTGCTACGGGGACTCAAGGCGCACGACTGGCCCGTCCGCTGGGTGCGAGAAGAGGGGCTTCACCTGACCCTCAAGTTCTTCGGCGAGGTCACCACCGATCGCGTCGACGCGATCGTCGAGATGCTGAACTTCGCGACCGAGGGCATGACGCCGATGACGTTCCGTCTGGTCGGGACCGGGGTCTTTCCGCCGGGGGTGAGGCAGCCACGGGTCATCCATCTCAGCGTGGATGCCGATCCCAGTTGCGAATTGCTGCAGGATCGGCTCGAGCGGGGCAGCGAGCGGCTCGGCTTTCCACCAGAAGGCCGTCCGTTCCGTCCCCACATTACCCTCGGCCGAGTCCGTGAAGGCCAGCGTCTGCAGGCCGGCTGGCAGAGCGAACTGGAACGGATCCCCGAGGGCGCCGCATTCCTCGCGGATCGGGTCGTTCTGTTCGAGAGCGAACTGACCCCGTCGGGACCGACCTATGCGATTCGTCGCGAGATCAGGCTCGGATGATCCTCAGTTGCCTGTCGCTTCCGGCCCGGCTTTTCGGGATGGCGTTGCTGGCGGGCGTCCTGTACGTCGGGTGGAACAACCGGGCCGATGTGCGCCGGTGGGTCCACGAGCGAACCGCTGATCCGGCGCCACTCCCCGATCGGCGGCTCGAGCCGGGCGAGCTTCGTGCGCGGGCGGCGAGCCGGCTTGATTCACTGTCGCACCACACGGCCGATTCGGTCCTGTTGACGCCTGGGGAGATCGGTGCGCTGGTCGTGGCCGAGGTCGAGCGCCGGGCGCGGGGCGTGGCGGACAGCGTCGTGGTCGACCTGAGAGACGGGGAGATCGCAATCCGGGCCCGGGTGGATGCCGGTCGCCTCGAGGGCCGCGATCTGGGGCCGTTGGCTGAGTGGCTCAGCGGCCGGCAGACGATCACCGCCGCCGGCCCGATCGGTTTGGTGCGGCTGGGCACGGGACAATGGAAAATCGAAAATGTCGCGGTGCGCGGCCTTCCGGTGCCGAAGGTCCTCTGGGAGCGCCTGCTGGGGCTGGTGATTCCCGGCGCGACGGCCTCGCTGACGTTTCCGGTTGATCGCTGGATCACTGGAGTCCGAGTCACGCCGGAGGGCGCCGTGCTGTATGGCGGTGCGGAGCGATGAAACCGCGGATTCTGGTCGTCGACGACGAGCCGGCGGTGCGGGATGCACTTCGGCAAGTGCTCGAGTACGAAGGCATGACGATTCGGCTGGCCGGATCGGGCGGGGAAGGTCTGACCCTGTTCGAGGAATTCCATCCGCATGTGGTCCTGCTCGACGTCAAGATGGCCGGTCTCGACGGCCTCGAGGTGCTCTCGCGCCTCAAACTGGTTGACCCGGACGCAATTGTGGTGATGATCTCCGGCCACGGCACGATCGCCACGGCCGTGCAGGCGACCCAGCGGGGCGCCTTTGATTTTCTCGAGAAGCCGCTCGACGCAGACCGTCTGCTGGTGACACTCCGGAATGCGCTCGCGCACGGGTCACTCGCGGGCGAGAACGAACGACTCAAGAGCGCGATCGACACCAAGTATCCGATGATCGGGTCGAGCGCCGGGCTCCGCGAGGTCCGGGACGTCATTGCCCGGGTGGCTCCGACCGGCGCCCGGGTGCTGGTGACGGGAGAGAACGGGACCGGCAAGGAACTGGTAGCCCGCGCGGTCCATGAGGCATCTCCGCGCCGGGATCGCCCGTTCGTCGAGGTGAACTGCGCCGCGATCCCGACCGAGTTGATCGAATCCGAGCTGTTCGGCCACATGAAGGGCAGCTTTACCGGGGCGGTGAGCGACCGGGCCGGTAAATTCGAGCTGGCCGATGGCGGCACGCTGTTCCTCGACGAGATCGGTGATATGTCCTTGTCGGCCCAGGCCAAGGTGCTGCGAGCTCTTCAGGAAGGGGTCGTGACCCGGATCGGGTCGCCGCGGTCTCAGGACGTCGACGTCCGGGTGCTGGCAGCGACCAATAAGCGGCTCGAGAGCGAGATCGCCGAGGGGCGATTTCGCGAGGACCTCTTCTACCGCCTGAATGTCGTGCCGATTCACGTCCCGCCGCTCCGGGAACGGCGGGACGATATTCCCGAGCTCGTGGCTCATTTCGTGGACCAGTTGGGTGGTCGAACCGGGATGATCACCAGGACCTTCGCCGTCGACGCGATCCACCGGTTGGCGGGTCGTCACTGGCCCGGGAACGTTCGCGAACTCCGGAATGCGGTCGAGCGCCTCCTGATTCTGTCGCCGGGCCGTGCGGTTACCGCGGGGGATGTGGACCGCCTCCTTCCGGCGCCGCTGGCCGCGGAGCCAGGGCCAGTGGACGCCGGCGGGACTTTCGAGACCTTCAAGCTGGACGCCGAACGAGCCTTCATTCTTCAGGGATTGCGGGACCACGACTGGAACGTGTCGGAAACGGCCCGTGCGCTGGCGATGCCGCGGTCCAACCTGTACAAGAAGATCGAGAAGTATCAACTGACTCGGGAGTCCAAGTGACGTCGAATCAGCCCCGCGACTGGGACAAGGAGATGGCCGAGATCGACAAGATCATGGCCCAGGCGCCGCCGGCGCAGCTGTCCGCAGGCACCAAAGCGGTCGCGCCTGCTGCGGCCGGGAAGGCCCCGGCGGCGAGGACTGCACCGCCGGCGGCCCCGGTGACGCGCGGCGGGGCGCTCTCGACCTGGATTCGGGTCGGTCTGGGCGTGGCGGTGGCGGCGGGGATGACCCAGTGGCCCTATTTCCATGCCTGCGGTCCGTGGTTGTTCCTCTATCTCGGCGCGGTCGGCATCGTGATGGTGAGCGGCCTGTGGGGTATGGTGTCCAGCTGGCGGCGACGGATGGGGCTCGCTCACTCGCTCGCCCTGGCGGTCTTTGTCTGGGGTGGAGTCCTCGCGGCGGACTCCATCCTCCCCCGCATCGGGTACGCCAAACGGGCCGCCGTGTGGATGTGCCCCTAGCCTGAATCGGACATTGCCAGAATCAAATGACCAAGACTTTCAAGAATTTCATCGCGGGGCAGTGGGTCGCCCCGTCGACCGGTGACTACTTCGAGAACCGGAATCCAGCCAACACGCGCGATCTGATCGGTCGGTTTCCGGACTCCGGTTCCGATGACCTGGCCCGGGCCGTCGTGTCGGCCACGCGGGGGTTCGGCCACTGGTCCAGGGTCCCGGCGCCGGCCAGGGGCGACATCATCAGGCGGATCGGCGACCTGCTCGTCGACCGGAAGGAAACGCTGGCCGACGCCATGAGTCGTGAGATGGGCAAGGTCCTCGCCGAGACCCGTGGTGACGTGCAGGAAGCGATCGACACGGCCTACTACGCCGCCTCCGAAGGCCGGCGGCTTTTCGGCTACGTCGCGCCGTCGGAGCTGCGGAAGAAATGGGCCATGAGCTACCGGCGGCCGATCGGCGTGGTCGGCCTCGTGACGCCATTCAATTTCCCGCTGGCGATCCCGACCTGGAAGATGTTTCCGGCGTTGCTATGCGGAAACAGCGTCGTGCTCAAGCCGTCCGAGGACGTTCCCCACACCGCCACGTTGCTGGTCGAATTGCTGCTCGACGCCGGCCTGCCGCCCGACGTCATCCAGTTGGTGCATGGCCGTGGTGATGTGGTGGGGCGTGCCTTGGTGGAACATCCCGACGTGCCGGTGATCTCGTTTACGGGGTCAACCGCCACTGGGGGGACCGTCGGTGAGACCTGCGGTCGGTTGCACAAGCGGCTTTCGCTCGAAATGGGCGGCAAGAACGCGATGATCGTGATGGATGACGCCGACCTCGACCTCGCGCTGGACGGCGTCCTCTGGGGCGCCTTCGGTACGACGGGGCAACGTTGCACCGCGACCAGTCGCCTGCTGCTCCATCGCCGGATTCATGATCGATTCGTGCGCCGCCTCGCCGAGGCGACCGACCGATTGGTCCTCGGGGATGGGCGGGCCCTGAAGACCCAGGTCGGCCCGCTGATTCACCAGAGGGCCCGCGAGAAGACCGAGGCGTATGTGGGGCTGGCCCAGGAACAGGGTGCCGACGTCGTCATCGGCGGGCGCCGACCTAGGGGAAGTCGGCTCAAGGATGGCTGGTTCTACCGGCCCACGATTCTGACCGGGGTTCTCCCGCAACATCGGGTGGCCCAGGAAGAGGTTTTCGGGCCGGTGCTGAGCGTGATCCGGTTCGCCACGTTCGATGAGGCCGTTCGGATCAACAACGGGGTCAAGTACGGACTGTCGAGCTCGGTCTATACCGCCGATGTGAACCTGGCCTTCCGCGCTCTGGAGGAACTCGACAACGGGATCACCTATGTCAACGCGCCGACCATCGGCGCCGAGGCCCACCTCCCGTTCGGCGGGATCAAGCAGACTGGCAACGGTCACCGGGAAGTTGGCTGGGAGGGGTACCATTTCTTCTCGGAAACGAAGGTCTGCTATGTCGACTATTCCGGCACGCTGCAGCGGGCTCAGATCGACAACTATGACTGACCGGTTGCGCCCGTCGGTCGGCGCACGGTAGGTTGCACGCAGTTCAGACCTGACGGCATCGAGGTCCCCATCGGCATGCGTCCAATTCGGGTCGGTCCAGGCAGGGGCGGATCGGGTTCCGACGACGGCTCACTAGACGTCTACCTTCGAGAGATCAGCCGGTACCCACTGATCCCGCAGGAGGAAGAGGTCAGGCTTGCCCAACTGATCCGTCAGGCGGATGAGGAAGCGCTCGACAAACTGGTCAGGAGCAATCTCCGGTTCGTGGTGTCGGTCGCCAAGAAGTATCAGAATCAGGGCGTATCACTGTCCGATCTGATCAACGAGGGAAACCTCGGACTGATCCGGGCCGCTCACAAATTCGACGAGACCAAGGGGATCAAATTCATCTCCTACGCGGTCTGGTGGATCCGTCAAGCCATTTTGCAGGCCCTTGCCGAGCAGAGCCGAATCGTCCGGGTTCCTCTCAACCGGGCGGGAACGCTCCACCGGATTACCCGGCGGAGTGCGGCGCTGCAGCAGGAACTGGGGCGCGACCCGACCGCGGCTGAAGTCGCCGAGGGGATGGATATTGACGTCGAAGAGGTCGAGAAGACCCTGGCGATCTCGCAGAACCACGTCTCCCTGGACGCCCCGATGGCGCCGGGCGAGGACAACCGGCTGCTCGACTATCTGGCCGATACCCAGAACCCCGGTCCAGACGCCGAGACCTTCGAGCGGGCCCTGACGCAATCCATCGAAGAGGTGCTGGCAAGTCTCCGTGAGCGTGAGGCGAAAATTCTGCGTCTGTACTTCGGGCTCGACAGCCCTGAGCCGATGACTCTTGAGGAAATCGGCGCCCAACTCGGTATCACCCGCGAACGGGTCCGGCAGATCAAGGAGAAGGCTCTGAGCCGGCTCCGCCACGTCAGCCGTGCCAAGGCCCTCGAAAGCTTTCTCTCCTGAGTCCTCATGGCTTCGACCAGTTCATTCGACATTTCGACCGGCGCCGATCTCCAGGAAGTGGACAATGCCGTCAATCAGACGGTCAAGGAGATCGGGCAGCGTTACGATTTCCGGGGCACGTCCTGTACCATCGAGTTCGACCGTGAGAAGGCGACGATCCGTCTGTTCGCCGACGACGAATTCCGGATGAATCAGCTGATTGACGTGCTCGAGACGAAGTGCGCCAAACGCCAGGTGCCGACGACCAATCTCGACAAGGGGGAATACGAGCCGGGGACGGGAACGGCGGTCAGGTGTCTGATCAATCTCAAACAGGGCATCGACCAGGAAACCGCCAAGAAGATCAGCAAAGCCATCCGGGATCAGGGGTTCAAGAAGGTGCAGACCCAGATTCAGGGGGAAGAAGTCCGCGTCATCAGTCCCTCCAAGGATGAGTTGCAGACGGTCATGGCCTTCATTCGGGCGCAGGACTTCGGCATCCAGCTCAAATTTGGCAACTACCGCGGCTAGGCTCCGGCTCCTCGGTGCCGCCCTGGTGGCGGCCGGACTGATCGGTTGCCCTCGCGTCGAAGTCGGCACCATTCCGGAGACCGAGACGGCCGAACCGCAGGTTCGGGTGGGGCTCGGCGTGCCTCAGAACGACCTCGTCATCGGTGGGGGCGGGGGCCTGCTGGTCACGGGCGCCGACGGTGGCGGGATGTTTGAAGTCCAGGCGGGCGCCACCGCCACGGCCTCCGGCAACGGCGCCATCGTTCGGCTTCGGACCGGTGGCGTGAGCACGACGTCCGCAACATCGCTCGTGGTCAGGCCACTCGATTCGGTGGGTTTTATTCGGGTGGGTGGCCGGGACTTTCGGGGCGAGTTACTGATCACGCCCACCCCGAATGGCCTGCTGGCGGTCAACCTGCTGTCGCTCGAGGCCTACGTGGCCGGGGTCGTCAACGCCGAGATGGGGCGGCGTCCCGCCAGCGATACGGAGGCGGTGTTCGCCCAGGCCATCGTCTCGCGGACGGTGGCGGTGCGGGCCCTGGGGCGATATCGGATTCGGGGCTATGACCTCGTCAGCACGGTGTCGGACCAGGCCTACGGCGGCGTGTCGACCGAGACCGCGATGGGCTGGGCGGCCGTTCGCGCCACCCATGGGCTGGTCCTGACTTACGCCGGGAGTGTGATCGAGGCGTTCTTTTCGTCGACCTGTGGCGGTCGAACGGAGGCCGTCGAGGCGGTCTTCTCGGGCGCCGCGCAACCGTATCTCACTTCCGTGTCGGACCGCGATCCCGGCTCGGGCCAGGTCTACTGCGCGATCTCGCCCCGGTTCCGGTGGCGGGAGGAGTGGACCGGCGAGGCGGCGAGCCGGTTGGTGAGGGAGTACGTCGCGGCCGCGGGGCTCACGAACACTGAACCATCGGACCTGCAGATCGGCGGTCGGTCCCCATCGGGCCGGGTCACCGAACTCGTTTCGGTTATGGGCGGCCGGGCCGTTCCCGTCCAGGGCCAGCAGGCCATCCGGCAACTGCTCAGGGCCGCCGACGGCGGCTGGCTCCGCAGCACCCAATTCTCGCTCCAGGTGACCCGGGGTGGGGGGCGGATCGTCCGAATGGTGGCAGACGGCGGGGGGAACGGCCATGGCGTCGGGATGTGCCAGTGGGGCGCGGTCGGCCGGGCGAGGGCCGGGGCGGGCCACCGGGAGATTTTGACTGCTTATTTTCCCGGTACGGAGTTGCGTCGGATCTACTGAGGTGGACAATGACAGGTTCTCGGCGGTCGGGTCCTCACGGGAGGCCAAACCTGGCTCCCCGCAATCTCGAGTTGGAAGGCGCCCAGGCGCCGGTCCGGCTTGGGATCATCGGCACCGGTGCGATTGTGCAGGTTGCCCACCTCCCGCTGCTGCGAAAGACCAAGGCAGTGGAACTCGTGGCGCTCTGCGACACCGACCTGGTCAAGGCGCGGGCGCTGGCGGAGCGGTCGGCGATTCCGAACGTGTACGACGACTTCGAAGATCTGCTTCATCATGAGCAGCTCGACGCGGTCCTGGTTGCCACGCCCAATCACCTCCATGAGTCCCACATCCAGGCCGCCCTTTCGGCCAACCTCCATGTGTTGATTGAGAAGCCGATGGCCCTGAGTTCGGCTGCCGCCCAGCGCATCATCAAGGCGGCGGACAAGCGCGGCCGGGTGGTCATGGTCGGGATGACCCACCGCTATCGGCCCGATGTGCAGGCCGTCCGGAGCTTCGTTCAGGCCGGGGAACTCGGCGAGATCACCAGTGTCCGGGCGAGCTGGCATCTGGCCCGCCCGGCGCGGGCGCCGCTGGGCTGGCGGGAGAAGCGGTCCGAGTCAGGCGGCGGGGCGATGCTGGATCTCGGAATCACCATGATCGACTTGGCAATGTTCCTCGCGGGCAATCCGGCACCCGCCCGGGTGAGCGCCTCGCTCAGTCGCCCGAGTGGCGAGCGTGCTGTCGAGCAATCGGGCAGTGCCTTCGTGGTTTGCGAGAACTCGGCGGCGATCTTCGTTGACGTGACCTGGCGTCATATCGGTGAAGGCGAGCGGTTCGGGGCTGGGATTCGAGGTTCAAAGGGATCGGCCGGCATCAACCCGTTGCACGTCTGGAAGGAGATCCACGGGATGCCCCACGATGTCTCTCCGACCGGTTCCTTCAGCCGGGAGAACGCATTCGCGGCTTCCTTCCGAGCGCAATGGGCTCATTTCCTTGCCGCGCTGGCCGGCCGGGTGGCCGCCCCGTCCCTCGACGAACAGGTCCAGGTCCTGCAGGTACTGGAGGCGATCTACAAGTCCGACGCCGATGGGCGCGACGTCCTGCTGTGATCTGGGTTTCCACGCTGGTCCTCGTTGCCGCTTTGGGCGGGCAGCAGCCCACGGCCCGTCCTGCTGAGGGCCGCCCGGATTCATCGGGCATTACGGTCTATCTCCTTACGTTTGACCCTGGTGACGCCCTGTGGGAGCGGTTCGGTCACAACGCCCTGTGGATTCGTGACAGTGTCACAGGTACTGACTGGGCCTATGACTACGGCCGTTTCTCGTTCGGGAGAACCCTGGGCCAGCGCCTCGGCTTCTTTGCGCGGTTTGCCCATGGCGAACCCCTGTATTCGATGGGGGATGGGGATGTTCGCGCCTACCTGGCCGCCTACCAGGAGGCCGGCCGGTCCATCTGGTCTCAAGAACTCGACCTCCCGCCGGTCGCGCGGCGGGAACTGAAGGACTTCCTGTTGTGGAACATCCAGGAACAGAACAAGTACTACCCTTACAACTACTATCTCGACAACTGCTCGACTCGGCTTCGTGACGCCATCGACCGTGCGGTGGGGGGGCAGCTCAAGACCTGGGCCCAGAACGTCGAGACAACCTGGACCTATCGAGACCACACCAGGCGAACCACTGAAAATGATGCGCTGTCGAGGACGGCCCTCATGCTCGGCCTCGGCCGCCCGGTTGATCGGCCGCTGACGGCCTGGCAGGAGATGTTTCTGCCGATTTCGCTAAGGCCGTATCTCAACCGGTTGCAGGTCAGGGATCCCGATGGCCGCGTGCATCCCCTGGTCAAGGCGGAACGCCACCTGGTCGAATCGTCACGGTTTTCGGTCGCGGCCGTCCCGAGCAACTGGGTCCCGGGGTATCTGGGGGTGGGGTTGATCGCCGGGTTGGCCGTCTTCGGACTCGGCGTCCTGGCCCGGTCCGGAGGTGCGTGGCGCCGCGTCTTCGTCGCCGTCGTTGTGTTCTGGTCGCTGGTCGCCGGTTTGGCAGGAGCTGTGTTGCTCGGGCTCTGGGCCTTCACCACGCATCGAGTCAGCTACTGGAACGAGAACCTGCTGCAGCTCAACGTACTCTCACTGGCCCTCGCGGTGGTTGCGGCCCGGATCCATCGTAGCGGGCGCGCCGGCCTTGAACGGGCCTGGAGGATGGCTGCGGCAGTTGGCGTGATCGGCCTGGTCGGGCTCGGCGGCAAGCTCTGGCCAGGATCCCAGGCGAATCTCGACATGATCGTGCTGCTTCTGCCGGTTCACCTTGCGGTCGCCGCCGGACTTGGCCGCCTTCGGTCCCCGGCTACGCTGGTCCCGCCCGCTTGACCCCATCAACCGCTTCAGCAAATCCTGGCGAAGCTTTCAACGCCTCGTTGAAGCCGTCGAGTGCCCGCTTCTTGTCACCGCGGTCGAGGTAGAGCAGGCCCTTCCCGTACCAGATGACCGCTTCGGTTGCGATATCGCGGGCTCCGGCCGCCGGGGTCCCGGCATTCAATCCTTCAATGATTCGCTGGGCGACGGACTGAACGATCCGGAACAGCTGCTTGCGGTCCGACAAGCGTGGATCGCTTTTGACCACCCGGAGAATTTCCCCCGTCGCGGTGTCGACGATTCGGGCGTCGAGGCGAAAATCACCGTAGAGGTCGATGAAGGTGCCGACGATCACGAAACGGGCGCCGACCGCCTTGCCGATTCGGGTGGCCGTCTGGGCGTCGATCCGTTCGGCCACCGCCGTGCCCTGGTCGTCGACGAGGCGTTGGGTCCGTTCCCTCGGGATGACGGTAACCGAACCTTGCGTCAATGTGCTCCCGAGGAGTCCGGCGATTCCGCGCCGCAGCCCGTCGAACTCTTCCTTGTCCTTGCCGTAACTGCCACCATTCTCGAGGGGGAGAACGGCGATCCTAACGGCAGCCTGGCCGTGGGCCGGCGTCTGGAAGCCCAGGACGAGCGTGAGTGCAAGAGCCAGAGAACGCGATGTCATTCCGACCTCGTTAACAGCGGATGGAGCGGCCTTCAGCCGCAATGGTGACGTCCAGGTCAGCGCCGAGCCGCACGACGGCTGCGAAAGCCTCGGCGCCGAGGCGTTCGATCGCGTCGTCGTCATGATCGGGGTCGTGGTGGAACAGCACCAGGCGTTTCACTCCGGCGTCGTGTGCAAGCTCAACGGCCTGAACTGCGCTGGAATGCCCCCATCCGGCCCGTACGCGGGTCTGATCGTCGAAGTACATCGCATCGTGAATCAGGACGGCCGTGTCCCTCAAGGCCTGCACGAACCGCAGGCGGACTGCCGCAGTCGCGGCGCCCAGTTCGTTGTCGGTCATGTAGGTCAGGACGGGGCCGCCCCGGATGCCGCGGATCGAGAATCCGAGCGTCGCGCCCGGATGGCAAAGTGGGATCGACTCGATCCGAAATCCGGGTACCTCGAAGCGCGCTTCGACAATTTCGCTGATCTCGATGCGGGCCCCGAGGGCACTCAGCGGCATCGGGAAGACGGCAGGAGCCATCTGGCTGGCCAGAACCTCGGCCAGTGAACCGTCCGTCTGCCTTGGCCCGATGATCTGAATCCGGTTGCCGGCAGCGTGGAGCGGTGCGAAGAACGGCAGACCCTGGATGTGGTCCCAATGGGTGTGGCTGAGCAGGATCGTGAGATCGACCGGGGCCATCGCATCGAGGTGTCGCCCCAGGGTCCGTGCCCCGGTACCGGCGTCCACTACGAGCCGGGCGTCCTCCGATTCGACGAGCAGCGATGCTGTGTTCCCGCCGAACCGGATGGTGCCCGGTCCCGGGGTCGGAATCGAGCCGCGGGTGCCGAAGCAGGTGACAGAGAGGGACACCGGTCAGGTCCGTTGCGCGGCGATCCGGAGATGGTCCGGGCTCTTGAGCACGATTTCTCGCCGGGTCATGGTGATGATCCCCTGCAACGCGAGGGCCTTCATGGTGCGAGATACCGTTTCGCGGCTTGCCCCCACCATGTGGGCGATGGTCGCGTGGGTCAGCTTGCGGGTGATGCGGGTTCCGTCTTCCTCCCGGGCCATTTCGAGCAGGAGGTGGGCAATGCGTCCGTTGACGTCAAGCAGGGCCATGCTGGCGATGGTCTCGTCGGCCCGCCGCAGTCGGTGCGACAGTTCGCGCAGCAGCGCCACGCCGAGGTCCGGCGACGCTTTGAGTCGGGCGCGGAAGTCCTCGCGCCGGAGTTGCAGAAGGGTCGAGTCGGCCATCGCGATGACGTGGGCCGACCGGGGCTCATCGTCGAGAAGCGCCATTTCACCGAAGAAGCCCCGCTCCGCGAGGACCGAGAGAATCACCTCGCGGCCGTCTTCGGCGAAGACGGCCACCTTGACCTGTCCGGCCGCGATCAGGAACATGGCATCGCCCGCTTCGCCCTGAGAGACGATGACGGCGCCGCGGGAGAATTGTCGTTCCCGGCAGAGCGTGGTGAGGGCCTGGAGATCGGAGGGGCCCAGGTGGGCGAACAGTGGGACCGCCTGGAGCACGTCAAGGGGTGAAAGCGTCATGATTGGCTAGCATAGGCCCGGAGGCAGGCCTCTGGCAAGCGCTTCAGGGTGCCCTGCTTGCCTTCCGGGTGGTTGCTGACTACTTTCGGTGGCTCACCGGGATGGGCAAACTGTTCCCGGACAACGCTTTAGCTCTCTGGAGTCCGTCGTGAAGCCGAATCTGCATCCGATCTTCAACAAGATCGAGGCGCATTGCGCCTGCGGCAATAAGTTCGAGACCCGATCGACGGCCACGTCGATTCACGTCGAGGTCTGCTCGGTCTGCCACCCCTACTTCACCGGGAAGCAGCGCCTGGTCGACACCGCTGGACGGGTCGATCGATTCCGCCGCAAGTACGCCGGTGCGGAGGCCGCCAAGGCCACGCAGGAGTAGTTCGTGGAAGAAAAACTCCGCCAGGCGCTCAAGCGGGCGGAGGAAGTCTCTCGTGAGTTGACCGACCCGTCGCTTGCGAAAGATCCCGCCCGACTCACCGCCCTTGGGCGCGAGCATTCTCGGCTCGCGCCCATTGTACGTTTGGGTGAACAGTTCCTGAAGGCCCGAGCCGATCTCGGCGAGGCCCGCGAGCTGCTGGCGCATGACGATCCCGAGATGGTGGACCTGGCCCGGGCCGACGTCGAGCGGCTGACCCAGGACCTCGCCCGGATCGAGCCGGAAATCGAGGAGCTGCTGATCCCTCGGGATCCGCTCGAGGACCGGAATGCCATCCTCGAAATCCGCGCTGGTACCGGGGGCGATGAGGCGGCGCTCTTCGCGGCGGATCTGGTCCGGATGTACACCAGGTTCGCCGAACGCCATGGGCTCAAGGTCGAACCGCTCTCGGTCAGCGATGGCACACTCGGCGGCATTCGGGAGGCCATTATCTCCGTCAAAGGGGCCGACGGCTACGGCATGTTCCGACGCGAATCCGGCGTCCACCGGGTGCAGCGGGTTCCCGAGACCGAAGCCCAGGGACGGATTCATACATCGGCGGCCACGGTGGCCGTGTTGCCGGAGGCGGAGGAGGTCGACGTCAGAATCGATCCTAACGATCTGCGCATCGATGTCTACCGGTCGTCGGGGCCCGGGGGACAGAGCGTCAACACCACCGATAGCGCCGTCCGGATCACCCACATTCCCAGCGGCCTCGTCGTGTCGCAGCAGGACCAGAAATCGCAGCTCCAGAACAAGCTCAAGGCGATGGAGGTGCTCCGGGCCCGGCTCCTCGATAAACGAATCTCCGAGCAGGAGAGCGCCCGGGCCAGGGAGCGGCGATCGATGGTGGGGACCGGTGATCGGTCCGCGAAGATCCGGACCTACAACTATCCCCAGAGCCGGGTGACCGACCACCGGATCAACCTGTCGGTGCACAATCTGGCCGAGATCATGGACGGCCACCTCGACGATCTGGTCAAGGCGCTCCGGCTGGCGAGTCGCGAGGAGGCGATCTCCGGCTGAGATGGATGCGGAGCGCCGGCTCACGATCCAGGGGGCGCTCGATCGCGCCACCGCGGTGCTGGCGACCGCCGGTATCCGGGAACCGCGCCGCGAGGCGATCCGGCTCCTCGGTGACCTGTTGGGGATGACTCAGGCCGAGGTGATCCTCGGGCGGGCCGGCGTCCTCGAGCCGGACCGGCGCCGGTGGCTGGATCGCGCGGTCGAACGGCGGGCCCGGGGGGAGCCGCTGGCGTACGTGACGGGCCTCGCGGGGTTCCGGCGGCTCGAGCTTCGAGTCGATCGCCGGACCTTGATTCCGCGGCCGGAGACCGAGGGCGTGGTCGACCACGCGCTGCGGCTGTGCCCCTGCGGCGATGCAGTCGACATCGGGACGGGAACGGGGTGTCTCGCGCTGTCGTTGCGGCTTGAGGGTCGATATCGGTGCGTCCTCGCGGTGGATCGATCGGCCGAAGCGCTCGCGGTCGCGGCCGACAACCGACACCGACTCGGGCTGGCGGTGGATCTGGTGCGCGCTGATCTGACCAGCGCCCTGGCGTCGGCCTCCGTTGATCTGATCGTGTCCAATCCGCCCTACATTTCGGCGGCGGAGTACGCGGGACTGGATCCGGACGTGCTGGCGTTCGAGCCGCGGATGGCGCTCGAGAGTGGGGCCGATGGACTCGAGGCGACTCGGCGACTCGTGGCCGATGGGCCCCGGGTGTTGCGGACCGGTGGCTGGCTCGTTGTGGAAATTGCGGCTGACCGAGGCGAAGCGTCAGCCCGGCTTGCCGTGGAGGCCGGATTCGGACAGGTGCGGGTCGACGACGACGTTTACGGGCGGCCCCGTTATCTCACGGCGTGTAAGGAGGAGCGATGATCGACGACAAGGCGATGGACCTGGGCCGGCTGATCGGGCAGGCCACCGAGTATCAGGCGATGCGGCGGGCGGAGCAGGTCCTGAAGGAAGACACAGATACGGTGGCCAAGCTGGAGTCGATCCAGACGCTGGCGCGGCAGATCGATCAATTGGTATCGCAAGGGCAGATGCCCGATGACGCGATGACCCAGTCCTACGAGGACGCCGTGCGGGCGCTCGAGACGTCGGTGGTCGGACAGGCCTACGTCGTGGCCCGGGCGAACTTCGACAAGCTGATGGCCCGCGTGAACCAGCAGATCAGTGCCGGCATGGAGAAGGGCGCCACCAGCAACATCATCATGCTGGGGTGATGGCCGGATTTTTCGTAGTGCTCGAGGGGCCCGAAGGTGCCGGCAAGAGTACGCTGGCCCGCGGCCTTGCCGCGCGCCTGCGAGCCGCCGGGGTCGAACCGGTCATGGTTCGGGAGCCGGGAGGCACACCCGCGGCGGAGGCGCTCCGCCACGAGCTCCTTCATGACGACCGCCGGTGGACGCCGGAATCCGAGTTGCTGTACATCACGGCGGCGCGGGCCGACCTGGTGGCGAAAGTGATCCGCCCGGCCCTGATGGCCGGCCAGGTGGTTCTGTCGGATCGATTTGATCTCTCGACTCGGGCATACCAGGTGGGTGGCCGCGGCCTGCCGGCAGCCGAGGTCGATTGGGTCAACCGAGCTGCCACCGGTGGCCTGGGCGCCGACCTCACCCTGGTTCTCGATGTGCCGGTGGATGTAGGCCAGGCCAGGCAAATGGCCCAGGGCAAGGTCCGTGATCGTCTCGACCGGGAAACGATGGACTTCCATCACCGGGTCGCTCAGGTATACCGTGACGCAGCCGGGACGGGGGTCGTGCACCTTGACGCGACTGCTCCACCCGACCAACTCGAAGCAGCGGCCTGGCGCGCGGTGCGATCCGCGGCGCCCGGCCGGTTTGGAGCCGACCCGTGAAGGTGCTCAAGTGGGTGCTGCTGCTGGCCGTTGCGGCAGGGGCTTTTCTTGTGGGCGGCTGGTTGCTCCGTCGCGGAGTGACGGTGGCACGCGGGGCGCCGCCGGTCAGCGCCGACGCGGCGACGAACAACCGTCTGTTCTCGGCGGTCATCCAGACCGTGCGAACGTACGCGGTCGATTCGCTTGACGAAACGTCGATCTACCGGCTGGCCACTTCCGGCATGCTGACCGAACTTGGCGACCCGTACGCCAGCATCGTAAACGATGCCGACACCGCGGAAACAAGGGCGCGAATCGGACCGGCGCCAGTGCAGGGAGCCTACCTCGACGGGCTCGATGACCTGGTGGTCGTCGTCGCCGTGATTCCGGGGTCCCCAGCGGCGACGGCCGGCCTCAGGTCAGGAGACGCGGTGCTGCGGGTCGATCGGGCGGTTATCGGGGCGCAGCGGTCGGATCAGGTGGCCCGGATGATCGACGGTGCACCAGGTTCGACGGTCAAGCTCCGTTTGGGGCGGGAACACGCCACGGCCCCGCTGGTTGTGAGTCTGGTGCGAGGGCCGGTGCCTCCCCCCGGAGAGCCGTCGTTCTCGGTGCAGGAGGGGGTCGGCTACCTCCGAGTCTCCCGAGTCGATGACGCAGCAGTCGCAGCGGCGGTTGCTGGAGCGGCGCAGGTGGCCGGGCTGACCGGCCGACGGGGATTGATCCTCGACCTGCGTGGCGTGGCGTCCGGATCGCTCGAGGCGGCCGTCAAGCTCGCCGACCTGTTTCTGGCCGAGGGTCAGGCGATCGTGACCGTGCGAGGGCGAACCGGTAAGGATTCAGCGACGATTCGTGATCGGGCGCCAGCAGCGGGACCGGATCTTCCGATGGTGCTGCTGACCGATCGCGGGACCGGGGGCCCGGCCGAAGTCGTCGCCGGAGCGTTGCAGGACCATGACCGGGCGGCGCTCGTCGGTGAGGAGACCTTCGGGCGGGGGGTACGGTACTCTTTCTTCCCGCTTGGCAATGGGACGTCGCTCCGACTCACGACGGCGGTCTGGGTGACCCCGAGCGGGCGGGTGATTCAGCGGCTGCCGATTCCGGAGCGGCCGGAGGCGACGCCTGCAGACAGTGCGCCCCCGCGGCCGAGGTTCAAGACCGACCTTGGCCGAATGGTGCTCGGTGGCGGCGGGGTCACGCCGGACCGGGAGATCCCCGGGGGCGCTGAGCAGGGAGGGGCCGACCGGGCGCTGGCAGCGGCCCGCGAGCTGCTCGCCCGGGCGACCAGCCGGCAGTCATTGATGGCTTCGCTGCGAGGGAAGGACCTTACCCGGCCGGGTCGATGACCCGCGTCCCCTTGGGGACCGTAAATCGGAAGGTTGCCGGGGGCACGGCCGTGTTGGGCCGCAGCCGGGTGAGCACGATGGTCCGTCGGGCGCCAGGGCCCTCGTCGATTTCAATCCGCCGCGGCAAGCCGTCGTCGACGCCCAGCCAGAGTCTCGCCCGGTTGAATGAGATGCTCGACGAGTTCGGTGCGAGGTCCACGACATCGAACAGCCTGCCCGCCAGTGTATCCCGTTTGACATAGCCGACCCGGTACCGCTCCTGCGGACGGTCGAGCAGGACGGCCAGGAGATTGACTCCATACACGGGGTCGGTCGGCACCGGCGATCGGTAGACCACGTCGGGGGCGGTACTCGGGGTGTAGGTCCAGATGAACTTCCCGTCGACCACGATCGCCTCGCCAGGCGGGTCGGTGAACCGCATGGCGAAGTAGTTATTCCCGGCTTGCGTGACGGTACCCCGGCCGGTGAGCGTGTCGCCCTGGGCTCGGTCTTCGATGGTCTGGATGAAGTCGGCTTGCAGCGACGACAGGCTCCGGTAGATCCGACCGGCCCGGCCAACGATCGCGATCGCGTCCTGCGCGGCCCCCGCACTGACACCGACAGTCAGCCAGGCGAACGCCAGGATGGAGAGCCGCTTCACCGAAGCGCCGGCGCCGGGACCATCCGCCCGATCACGCCCGCAATGCCGCGGACCTCCTCCATCAGCAGCTCAAACTGCTCGGGGTAGAGGCTCTGGGCCCCGTCCGACAGGGCCTGGTCGGGATGGACATGGACCTCGACCAGGAGTCCATCCGCCCCCGCGGCCACGGCCGCCCGCGCCATCGGGCGGACCATGGCACGCTTGCCGGTTCCGTGACTCGGGTCGGCGAGAATCGGCAGGTGGGAAAGGGCCTTGATGGCTGGAATCACGTTCAGGTCGAAGGTATTGCGGGCGGTGGCGTCCATGCCCCGGATTCCGCGTTCACACAGGATGACGTTTGGATTGCCCTCAGCCATCACATACTCGGCGGACATCAGCCATTCCGTGATGGTGGCACTGGGCCCGCGCTTGAGGAGCACTGGCTTGCCGGTCCGCCCGGCCCGTTTGAGCAGGCTGAAATTCTGCATGTTGCGGG
>JANXXJ010000154.1 GCA_025350665.1 Gemmatimonadota bacterium
CCATCAATCCCGTCGGGATGCCCGTGCAAAGGGCCCCTCTTGAGCTGCTCGTCCTCGACGAACCGAATGTGCCGGCGGGCATGGTACCTCAGGTAGGCTAACGGGGAGGCCAACCCCGAATTCGTCGCGGTCGGCTCCCGCGTGATGGTCGTCAGCCGGGACGGGGAACCGATCCGGCCGTTGATCCGGACGTTCACTGACGAGCAAATCGACGCGGACGCGCTCGTTGCTTCTACCTGGCGCCGTCTTCTCCCAGGACAACGTCCAATGCGGCCACCAGTCGATCCGCGTCCTCAAGGTTGAAGCACATCGGCGGCTTGATCTTGAGGACGTTGTGATCGGGGCCGTCGGTGCTGACCAGGAGGCCCATCTCGCGCAGACGGTTGGCGGCCGCGCTCGCGGCGGACGCGTTAGGCGACTTCGACGTCTTGTCGGTCACCAGTTCGATTCCGACGAACAGGCCCAGGCCGCGCGCGTCTCCCGCCACCTCGTGCCGGTCGATCAGTCCCCGAAGTCCCGCCAGGAGGTGAGTTCCGGTGGTCAGCGCCCGCGCCTGCAGGTCTTCGTCGAACATCACGTCGAGTACCGCGAGGCCGATCGCGCAGCTGACCGGATTGCCGCCGAAGGTCGAGAAATATTCCATTCCATTGGCGAACGATGCCGCAATCTCCGGGGTCGTTACCACGACGCCGAGGGGATGCCCGTTCCCGGCCGGCTTGCCCATCACGACGATGTCGGGCACCACGCCCTGGGTCTCGAAGGCCCAGAAGTGGCTCCCCACCCGCCCGAACCCGACCTGCACTTCGTCGGCGATCGTCACGCCGCCGGCCGCCCGCACCCGCCGATAGACACCCGCGAGGTATCCCGGCGGCAGCACGATCTGGCCTCCGCATGAGAGGATCGACTCCGCCAGGAACGCGCCGACCGGCGTCCCGCTCCGCCCCAGGGCGGCGATCGCCTCGTCCACCAGCGCCGCGTACCGTTCGCCGAGCGCCGGATCGTCGCCTTGGTAAAGACCCCGGTACCGGTCGGGCTGAGCCACCTTCCGCACCCAGGGTGACAAGCCGGCGCCACCGGGTCCTTCGCACTTGTACGGGCTCAACCCGACCAAGGCCCGCGTGTTGCCGTGATAGGCGCCGTCCACCACCACCGTGCCGGACCGGCCGGTGTGAGCGGCCGCGAGCCGGAGGGCCAGCTCGTTCGCCTCGCTGCCCGAGTTGACGAAGAAGCATACGCCCAGCGGGTCGGGCAGCAATTGGGTCAGCCGTTCCGCATACCGGATGATCGTCTCGTGGAGGTACCGCGTGTTGGTGTTGAGCACCGCCATCTGGCGCTGACCCGCCTGGACCACCCGGGGATGACTGTGCCCGACGTGCGGCACATTGTTGACGCAGTCGAGATACTTCCGGCCGTCGACGTCGTACAGATGCTGCATCCAGCCCCGCACGATGTGGAGCGGCTCCTGGTACGACACACTGAGATTCCCGCCCAGCAGTTCCCGGCGGCGTTCGAGAATCGCGGCCGAAGACAGGGCGCTCCGCCGCTTGGTGGAGGGGACTCCGGCCAGCGCGTGGGGATCCGGCGACAGGCTGGTCCACACGGCCCGCTCCGAAGGCCGAGCCACGCCGGGGAACTCCCCCTCGCGGTCGAGCAGGTCGGCCACGATCTGGAAATGGAGATGGGGCGACCAGCCGCCGTTCACGGCTGGCTGACCGAGACGCCCGATCGTGGCCCCACCCGGGAGCGGCTGCCCGGGAAAGACAGTCGTCATGGTCTCGAGATCGAGATGGCCGTACAGGGTGTGGAACGAGAACGGCCCCTGGGCGTCACGCACCTTGTGCTCGACGATGACGGTCGGGCCGTAGTCGCCCGGCCCGGCGTTGTTCCGGACGCTCTTGACCCGGCCGGCGATCGGAATCCGCACCGGACACCCCGCACCGGTAAAGAGGTCGAGCCCGAGGTGCAGTGTTCGCCATTCATCGCCGCTCCAGCCGGCGGTCCGGAACAGCTCCGAACTGTACAGCAGCCTCGGCTCATCGTACTCGCCAATCGCCACGCGGGCGCCGGTCTCTTCGCGGAGCGCCGTGATCTTCTTCGTAAGCGCGGGCTCGTCGCTGATCAGCCGGAAATCGTCGAGGAACTCGCTCCCGATCGACAGGTCGACGCGAGGCGGCAGGATGCCCTCGGCGATCCCGATCAGGGGGATGAATTCTTCGGCGTGGGCCTCGATCCAATCCGAGATGCGGCTGCCCATTGGGCAGGGTTCCCGGCCGGCGGCGGCCCTGAGGCGGTAGGTCGCGAGGCGAGGGTGGACCCCAGCCAGGGCATCGAGCAGCCGCCACACCGGGGCTTCGCTGATAAAGAGGTACTCGTTCCCGGAAGCGGTGCTCCGCTGCAGGGCCGAGTTGACGACGCTCACCACGAGGCGGGCCACGACCAGCGGGTACAGGCAGTCGAGCTCGAGGTCGGTGAGGCCCCGAACCGACGCATATCCTTCGACCACCGCCGCGGCCCCCGCCATCGGATCATCCAGATCGAGCGCGGCATACGCGATGGCGATCGCCAGGTCGGTCACGGTCGCCGAATGGACCATATCCCCGAAGTCGATGACCGAGACGGTCCGCCTCGGCGCCTCCACTGACTCCGCCACCAGAACGTTGTGGTCGTTGGCATCGCCATAGATGACGCTCTTGGGGAGGTCATCCCACCGTGGCAGCACCTGCTCGGTGAAAGCCCGGAACATCCGCTCCGCCTGCTCGCGCCGGGCCGGGGATTCGATCCGGTGCCAGTGCTCCGCAACCCAGCGGGCCCGGGCCAGATCCCACTTGAGCTCCCGGTGGGCCGCCGGGTGGTCGAAGCCGTCAAACGCTTGGTGCAGCCGCCCGATCAATTCGCCGAGGGACCACAGCGCGGGTCGGCCCTTCGGGCGCACCGTGGCGAGGGGCACGCCGGCGACCCAGGTGAGAACCCGGACCAGATGGGCCTGGCCGTCGATCGTGAACCGCTCGATCGTCCCGCCTCCCCGGGCCGCGACCACCCGGGGCATCGCCAGATCCGGCGCCCGGTCCGCGATCCGGGCCAGAGCCGCGTGCTGGAGCTCGATCACCGAGGCTGCTTCGTCCCCGTGGGCCACCTTGGCCACGTACCGGCTGCCATCCGGGGCGTCGAGCCGGAAGTTCCGGTCCCGCTCACCGGGCAGCGGCGATAGCGTACCGGCGAGCCCGAACCGATCGAGGAGAAACGGGCCGAGTACGGCGGGGTCCACCGTCGGAACTCGGTAGCTCAGAGGAAGACCGCCGCTCATGATTTGCGCCCCACCGTGACGGCTACCAGGGCCCCCTGCCAGGCGCAGTGGGCCGTGAGTCCGGCGCCGGTGATCGACTCGAGTTCCTCCTTGAGCGAGTAGTACCGATCTTCACCCGACCACTCTTCCAGGTGCTGCCAGGCCCTCGTTACATCGATGCCGTTGGCCCCCATGTGGTCGATCACCGCCCGGTAGACGGCCGCATTGCGAGGCGCTTCGCGGGGTACGGTGGCGTCGGCGTTCACGAACCGTCCCCCGGGCCTGAGCACGGCTCCGATCCGGGTGTAGAGGACCCGCTTGGCGGCCAGGTCGGTGACATGATGCAGGGCCAGCGAGGCCATGATCCGGTCGGCCGCCGGCAGCGGGTCGTGAAACGAGCCAGCCACGAAGTCCACCCGGCTCCCGAACCGCGCCAGTCGGTGGCGGGCCACGTCGAGCATGGCCGGATCGACGTCCCAGAGCGCCACTCGGGTGGCCGTGGTCCGGGTCAGGACCTGCTCCGACAGCGCCCCGGTGCCCGCGCCAAGATCGAGCACCAGCGCGGGTTCGCCCTCCCCGACCAGGGCGGCCGCGCGGGTGATCATTTCTTCGTAACCGGGAATGAACCGCCGGATAATGGCGTCGTATTCGGCGGTGTCGATCCTGAGGTGCTGCGAAACGGAGTGGCTCATAGGTTGCCAGAAGAAAGGAAGAACGTACACTTCGGGCGTGGTTCCCGGCAGTCCCGACCCTTCCCCAAAGCAAAGTTGCCGCCTATGAGCCCGGTCATCGACCTGAAAACCGAACTTCCGGGGCCGCAAAGCCGTGCCCTGGCCGCCCGCCGCGCCGCCGCCGTCACCAAAGGCGTGGCCCTCTCCAGCGGGATCGCCGTGCTCCACGCCGACAACGCGGTGATCACCGATGTGGACGGCAACCGGATGATCGACTTTGCCGGCGGGATCGGCGTCATGAACGCGGGCCACCGGCATCCCGGCCTGGTCGACGCGGTCCGGAAACAGCTCGACCACCTCACCCACGCCTGCTTTGCGGTGTCGAGCTACGAGTCCTACATCGCGGTGGCCGAGCAGCTGAACCGGCTCACGCCGGGCTCCCACGAAAAACGATCAATCCTCGTCAACAGCGGGGCCGAAGCGATCGAGAATGCCGTGAAGATCGCCCGGTACGCCACCGGCCGGCCGGCGGTCGTGGCGTTCGAACACGCCTTTCACGGGCGAACCAACCTGACCATGGCGATGACGTCCAAGCCGATGCCGTACAAGAAGGGGTTCGGGCCCTTCGCGCCTGAGGTGTACCGGGCGCCCTATCCCTACTGCTATCGCTGCCCGTCGTCCGGGGGCAGCGGTTGCTGCCAGTCGGCCCCGGGGTACTGGGACCGCATCTTCACCGGGCTGGTCGATCCGTCCCAGGTGGCGGCCATCGTGATGGAGCTCGAGGCTGGGGAAGGAGGCTTCATTGCCGCCCCGGCAGAGGCCGTGGCCGCTATCGCCGCCTTCGCGAAGAAACATGGCATCCTCTTCGTGGTCGACGAAATCCAGACCGGCTTCGGCCGGACCGGCAAGATGTTTGCCTGCAACCACTACGATCTGGTGCCCGATCTGATCGTGACCGCCAAGTCCCTGGCCGGCGGACTGCCCCTCGCGGCCGTCACCGGCCGGGCCGAGATCATGGACAGTGTCCACGCCGGCGGTCTCGGGGGAACCTACGGTGGGAACCCGCTCGCGTGCGCCGCGGCGCTCGCGATCGTCGCGGCCATGGAAAAGGAGAACATTCCGGAACGGGGAGCTCTGGTCGGGCAGAAGCTCCGAATCCGGTTCAACCAGATGGCCGCCAGGTATTCGTCGATCGGTGACGTCCGCGGCCTGGGCGCGATGTTGGCGCTCGAACTGGTGAAAGATCGGACGACCAAGGAGCCCGACAAGGACAAGGCAACCCGAGTGCAAGCCGAAGCCCTGAAGCGCGGGCTCCTGCTTCTGACCACCGGCACATATGGCAACGTGATTCGCGCCTTGGTGCCGCTGACCGTCGAAGATGCGATCCTGGCCGAGGGACTCGATGCTCTTGACGCGGCGTTCGCCGCCGCCGGATGATCGGTCCGGTCGTTCAGCTCGTCTCGATCGTCAAGCGGTTCGAGTCGGCCGTCGCGGTCGATCGGGTGTCGGTCGACATCCAGCCGGGCGAGTTCTTCTCGCTGCTCGGTCCGTCCGGATGCGGCAAGACGACGACCCTCCGGCTGATCGCCGGTTTCGAAGTCGCCGACGCCGGCGACATCCTGATCTCGGGCGACCGGGTCAATGACCGGCGGCCCTACGAGCGCGGCGTCGGCATGGTATTCCAGAGCTACGCCCTCTTTCCCCACCTCTCAGTGGCGCGGAACGTCGCCTTCGGTCTCGAGCAGCGGAAGGTCCCGAAGGCGGACATCCCCGGTCGGGTGAACCGCGCGCTCGAACTGGTCCGCCTCGACCCGGCGACCTACGGCAGCCGGATGCCGGCCCAGTTGTCCGGAGGCCAGCGTCAACGGGTGGCCCTGGCTCGGGCCCTGGTGCTCGAGCCCCGGATCCTCCTGCTCGACGAACCCCTGGGCGCCCTCGATCTGAAGCTCCGCAAGGAGATGCAGCTCGAACTCAAGGCCCTCAATCGATCGCTCGGCATCACCTTCATCTACGTCACCCATGACCAGGAAGAAGCCCTGACCATGTCGGACCGGATTGCGGTCATGGACAACGGCAGGATCGCTCAGCTGGGCACACCGGCCGACGTCTACGAAAACCCGCGAACCGCCTTCGTTGCCTCGTTCATCGGAGGATCGAATTTCCTGAGTGGTATCGCCGAGTCGCTGGGAGACCGGCGCTGGCGGCTGGTCGGGCGCCACGGCACATTCGTGGTCCGGGCCGAACCGGGTGTCATGGTCGAAGCCGGCCGCGAGGTCCGGATCGCTATTCGGCCCGAGTGGATGGACCTCTTCCCCCCTGACCGGATCCCCCCCGGGGAAAACGCGGTTCCCGGCACGGTCCAGGAAGTGATCTACCTCGGCGAAACGATTCACGTCCTCGTAGCGCTCGATCCCGGGGAGGTCGTGACGGTGGCCCTGCGCAACGAGGGCCAGCTCATCAAGCCCGTGCCCTGGACCCGGGGCAGCCGCGTGGCCGTGGCCTGGCTCCCGGAGGACTGTCAGGTCCTCGAGCCCGACGCATGAGTCTTCGGCGCCGGGTGCTCGGGTGGTCTGCCGCGAGGCCGACCAGGTCGGGGTACGCGCTGCTCGCGCCCGGCATGATCTGGCTCCTGCTGTTTTTCCTGGCGCCGATCGGGCTGATGCTGGTGTACAGCGTGATGAAACGCGGCCTCTACGGCGGAGTAGAGCCGGGGATTACCCTGGAGCACTACCGCCGGTTCTTCGACCCGCTGTACCTCGACATCCTCCTCCGTACGATTCTCTGGTCGTTCGTCTGCACGGTACTCTGTCTGGTCATCGGATATCCCGTGGCCTATGTGGTCGCCCGGGCCGGCCGCTGGCGCCAGTGGCTGTTATTTCTGGTGGTGCTGCCGTTCTGGACCAGCTTCCTGGTCCGGATGTTCGCCATGATCTTCCTCCTCCGCGATTCCGGCTTCATCAACAGCGTGTTGCTCCGGGCCGGCCTGGTCCATGAACCGGTCGCGCTGCTCTATACCCCGTTCGCCGTCATGCTCGGACTCGTGTATGGCTTTCTGCCCCTCATGATCCTGCCGATCTACGCCTCCCTCGAGAAGCTCGATGTCGCGCTCCTCGAGGCCGCCGAGGTGCTGGGCGCGACGCCCCGGGCCCGGTTTACCCGGGTCATCTTCCCGCTCTCGCTGCCCGGGGTCGTCGCCGGTTCGCTCCTGACGTTCATTCCCGCCCTCGGCTCGTTCGTCACCGCCGACCTCCTCGGAGGGGCCAAGCAGGTGATGATCGGGAACCTGATCCAGAACCAGTTTACGGTCGCGCGGAACTGGCCCTTCGGGTCGGCGGCCGCGTTCGTGCTGATGGGCGTCGTGCTGGTCGCCGTGGTGGGGTACCTGCGGCGCCGGGACGCCCGGGAACTCGTCGGATGAACCGGCGCGTGCCACGTTGGGTCGTCGCGGCGGCCACCGTGGTCTATTTGTTTCTCCATGCGCCGGTCGTCGCCCTGGTGGTGTTCTCGTTCAACGACTCGAAATTCTCCGCTAGCTGGACTGGATTCACCATGGAGTGGTATCGGCGCCTCCTCGAGCGTGACGACATCCTCGACGGTCTTCGCCGGAGCCTCGTAGTCGGCGGGATCGCCACCGTGGTGGCTACGACGTTTGGCACCCTGCTGGCACTGGCCCTCGCCCGGCACCGGATGCGCGGGCGCCAGGCCGTCGAGAGTCTGCTGTATCTGCCGCTCGTCACGCCCGAGATCATCGTCGGGATCTCGCTCCTGAGTCTTTTCGTCCTGGCCGGGATCCCACTCGGCCTCACCAGCATCGTGATCGCCCACATCGCCTTCTGCATCTCGTTCGTCGCGGTGGTGGTCGGAGCGCGCCTCAAGGGCATGGATGAGCACCTGGAGGAGGCGGCCATGATGCTCGGCGCCGACGAGTGGGCGGCATTCTGGAAGGTCACCGTGCCGCAACTGCTCCCCGGCATCGTGGCCGGGGCCTTGCTCGCATTCACGATGTCGTTCGACGACTATGTCATCACGTCGTTCGTCTCGGGCAGTGGGTCGTCCACGCTGCCCGTGGTGGTCTATGGCATGGTCCGCCGGAACGTCGAACCATCGATCAACGCCATCAGCACCATCATCGTGGTCGTTACCTCGCTGCTGATCTACCTGGCCGACCGGCTCCAGTCGGCCCGGTTGGCGCCCGCTGGCCGGTGAGTTCATCCGGTAACCGGTGTAATTTCACCAAGTGTCGCTGATTCCATCCGGCATCCTGGACCGCTGACCATGGCGAATCGTGCTACGGGTGAACTTGCCCGCCGGGAATTCGTGCGACGGGTGATTGCCACCGGCGCCGGCCTTGCCACCGCCAACCTGGGCCTCGCCGGCTGCGGGCCGAAGGTCGCCGCTGGTGCCGGCGAGGACCTCGGTCCGATCGAGAAGGGCCTGAATCTGTATCTCTGGTCCGACTACCTGGCCGACGACACCGTGCCCAATTTCGAGAAGGAGTTCGGGGTCAAAGTCACCGTTGACACCTATGAGAGCAACGAGGAAATGGCCGCCAAGCTGATGGCGGGCGCATCGGGGTACGATCTTGTCCTGCCGTCGAGCTATCTGTTCCCGGTGCTGTTCTCGAAGGACCTGCTGGCACCCCTCCGGCGGAAGTACCTGACCAACTGGGGCAATGTGGCCCCGCTGTTTCTGAATCCGCCCTGGGATCCGGGCAACGCCCATTCCGTGCCCTGGGGATGGGGCACCACCGGGATTGCCTATCGGAAGGACCTGGTCAGGGAGCGGCCCGACAGCTGGGCCGTGTTCTTTGATGAGCGCTACCGCGGCAAGGTCACGATGCTGGACGATCTCCGCGACGTGATCGGGAGTTTCCTCCGACTCCGCGGAAGATCACTCAACTCCGTCGATCCGGCCGAACTCGCCGCGGCCAAGCAGGACGCCCTGAAGGCCAAGCCCAATCTGAGGGCCTACGTTTCGGCTCCGGTCAAAGCCCAACTGATCGCCGGTGACGTCTGGATCGCGCAGATGTGGAGCGGAGACGCCCAGCAGGCGATTGCCGAGCAGCCCGCCATCGAATATCTGGTACCGAAGGAAGGGGGGACGATTTTCTCGGATGCGCTGGTCATGCCGCGGAGCGCCCCGCATCAACGGGCGGCCCACGAGTTCCTCAACTACATCCTCCGCCCGCCGGTGGCTGCGGCCATCGCCGACAAGACCGGATACGGAACCCCCAATCAGGCGGCGCTGCCGCTCACCCGGGCGAAGGTCCCGTATCCGACAGCCGACGAACTCGGTCGGCTGGAGTATCAGAAAGATCTGGGCCAGGGCTCGGAACAGTGGGACCGCATCTGGACCGAGATCAAGGCCGCCTGACCCAGTCGGGCCTTCTATAGCTTGTGTACCGCGAAGCCCGAAATGTGCACATCCAGCCCATGGTTGACCCGCAGGCCGACAATCCCGGCCCGGTCCGCGGTCTCCATCGTATAGACCGGCTTCCCATTCACCTTGAAGACGACCTTGGCGCCGGCGGCGTCGATCTCGATCTGGTTGGTCGCCTTGCCGGTCGAGTCCGCCTTCTGGATCGCATCGCTTGCCGTCCAGTTCACCACGGATGCCGTCGTCTCGCCACTGCGGGTCTTGACCAGATACATCCCGTCGCCGCGAATCAGGAAGTACGTGTACTTCTGGGCGGCGCCCTGCAGGTCACTCCCGCCGAACAGCATGCCGTAGCCTTCCGGGTGGGTCGGGGCTTTGGTCTGGGTATAGGTCACCAGCGTATGGAACTTGGCGTCGGCCTTGTCCTCATCCCGGTAGATCGCGGCAGCCTGTCCCGGGCTCACGTGGAAGCCGGGCCCCATGGCGACGAACTTGACCCCGGAGGCGTCGCCCCGGTCGGGACGGGCGGACCAGCCAGCCGGAACCTGGGCGGCCAGGGGAGCGGCCAGCAGGAGGAGCAGGGCAGAGAGCTTCGCGGTCATGATGGGTTTCCTCGTTTTCGTAACTGGTTGCCTGGTACCGGCTTGGACCTTAGATTGCTCACGTTCGGTCACCGCCTCGGAAGAAATACAATGCTGCCAATCATTGGCCGGGTCCTCGCGTTTCTCGGTGCCGCCGGCATCCTCGCCGCGCTCACCTTCGTTACGCTGCTCATCGGCGTCCTCGTCAACGCGATGGCCGCGCTGATGAGCGGCCCGCTCATTGACAAAATTACCGGGGAAAAGCCTTAGACCGGAAGCTTCTCGTCCAGATCCGCCTCGGCTCCGGGCGTCGAGGCGTTCTTCATCGCTCCATCGAAGTTCGTCCTGAGCGACACGTAGGCCTCCCGGAGTCCCCTGACCCGGGTCTGAACGCCGCCGGTTCGCCGGGCCAGCATTCCCATGACCCCCAGAGTCTCGGCCACGCCGGTCGCACCGACGGCCTGGGCCCCCGCCTTCATCTCGTCTGCCATTCGGGAGAGCCGGCGCGGAACAGTCTCATCCGACCGGAGCGACCCCAATTCCTCGATCAGCCGGTACATCGAGTCGAATTTGGGGGGGAAGGTTTCGAGTACGGCGAGCTTGGCGACCTGACGGGAACTGAGCTTCACGGCCATCTAGCGGTGCTCCGGCTTGAGTCCATTCAATCTAACCGGGGTCAACATTCGGGGCGGTTCCGGCGTAATTTAAAGACTTCAGCAGGCTCCGCTCCGGGCCGGGCTCTCTCTGGTTGCACAGGTGGTTCCGATGGTCCTCTCTGACCTCTCGATTCGGCGGCCGGTTCTCGCCACCATGATGAGCCTGGGGCTCGTCCTGTTCGGCGTGATCGGATACCGCCAGCTCACCATCCGCGAATATCCCGACGTTGACCCGCCGGTCGTCTCGGTCAGCGTGTTTCTGCGGGGGGCGAACCCCCGCGTCATGGAAACCGCCGTGACCGACGTCCTGGAAGAGGAGCTGTCATCCGCCCAGGGCATCCGGAACATGACCAGCGTCAGTGCCGAGCAGCAGACCACCATCACGCTCGAGTTCAATCTCGATCGCGATGTTGAGGTGGCGGCCCAGGACGTCCGCGACCTGGTGTCCCGGGCCCGGCGCCGGCTGCCGGAAGAGGTCGAGGAACCGGTCGTCTCCAAGCAGGAGGCCGACGCCCGCCCCTTCATGTTCATCTCGCTCACCGGCGACAACTACAACTTGCTGCAGTTGAGTGAAATCGCCGATCGGTACGTCAAGACGCCGCTCCAGACCATTGCCGGCGTCGGCCGGGCCGATATCCGCGGCGAGCGCCGGTACTCGATGCGGGTCTGGCTCAAGGCCTCGGAACTGGCGTCTCACGGGCTCACCACGATCGACGTCATGAATGCGATCCGAAGCCGGAACGTCGAGATCCCGGCGGGCCGGATCGAGTCCAACCAGCGCGAATTCACCGTCCGCTCGATGGGCGAGTTGAAGACCCCGGAGGAGTTCGCGGGTCTGGTCGTCGCCAACCTGGACGGTCAGCTCGTCAAGCTGGGCGATGTCGCCCGAGTCGAATTGGGACCCCAGGACGACCGAAGCCGCTACCGCTTCAACCGGATGCAGGCCGTCGGCGTGTCGTTGATCCGGCAGTCCAAGGCCAACCTGGTCGAGGTGGCCGACGCCGTCCACGAGGCGGTACCCAAGCTCCTGTTGCCGCCCGGCGTCAAAGCCGACATCAGCTACGACAATTCGATCTACGTCAAGCGCTCGATCAAGGAGGCCCAGGAAACCCTGCTCCTGGCCGGGGCGCTCGTCGTCTTGATCATCTTCGTCTTCCTCCGGAACCTCCGGGCCACGATCATTCCCGGGCTGGCCATCCCGACCTCGATCGTCGCCACGTTTGCAGTGATGTACTTCCTCCGCTTTTCGATCAACAATCTGACGCTGCTGGCCCTGATCCTTGCCATCGGTATCGTGGTCGACGACGCGATCATCGTGCTGGAAAACGCCTTCCGCCGCCAGGAGGAACTGCACGAGGATCCCGAGGCGGCCGCCATCAATGGGACCCGGGAAATCGCTTTCGCCGTGATCGCGACCACGATCTCCCTGGTGGCCGTGTTCGTCCCGCTCGCGTTCCTCAAGGGCTCAACCGGTCGGCTCTTCAACGAGTTCGGCATTACGGTAGCCGCGGCCGTCGCCATTTCGGGATTCGTCGCCCTGACCCTGACACCGATGCTCTGCGCCAAGCTGCTCCGCGTGCCCGCCAGCCACGGGATGCTCTTCTCGCTGCTGGAACGCGGGTTCAACGCGGTCACCCGCGGCTACCAGAGGCTCCTGGCATTCACGCTCCGTCACCGCGGCCTGGCGCTCGGAACCGTCGGCGCCATGATGGTGCTGGCCTTCTTCGCGTTCCGGTCCCTCAAGGTCGAGTTCGTTCCCTCGGAAGACCGCGGCATGATCATGGTTAACGTCGTGGCGCCCGAAGGATCGTCGATCCTCTACACCGACGACTATCAGAAGCGGGCCGAGGACATCCTCGCCGCCGTGCCCGAGATCTGGACCATGAACAGCATGGTCGCGTTCGGTGGCGGTGGTGGTGGCGGCCGCGTCAATTCCGGCATGCTCTTCATCCGGATGATCGACTGGTCGGACCGGAAGCGAAGCGTGCAGGATGTTCTGGCTGAGCTCCAGCCGAAGCTGTCGGCCATTCCCGGCGTGCTCGCGTTCGCCAGCAATCCGCCCGCGTTCGGCGGTTTTGGTCAGCCGGTCCAGTTCGTCGTCCGCCACCAGAGTTTCGACTCGCTGGTGGTTGGGATGGACACGCTGATCCGCCGGGCCCGGCAGATGAAGGGCCTCATCAACGTCGACATGGATCTTCGGGTCAACAAGCCGGAGCTCACGATTCGCTACGACCGTGACCGGATGGAGGACCTCGGCGTCCCCGTCCGCGATGTGGCCACCACTATGCAGACGCTTCTCGGCGGGCAGCGGGTCACCACCTTCACCCGCGACAACAAGCTGTACGACGTGATGCTCCAGCTTGAAGCCGGAGCCCGCGCCACCCCAGCCGATATGAGCGATCTGACCGTCCGCGGCCGGGGGGGGCAGTTGATCAAGGTCGATCAGCTCGCCCACGTTACCGAAAACGTCGGCCCCCGCCAGCTCAACCACTTCGACCGGATCCGGAGCGCCACCCTGAGTGCGGGATTGGCGCCCGGCTTTGCCCTCGGCGAGGCCATCGACTCGCTCCAGGCCCTGGCCAATGAGGTACTTCCCGCGGGGTCCTCGGTGGCGCTGGCGGGTGAGTCGCGGGAGTTGAAGGAGAGCGGCGGCGCCCTCTACTTCGCCTTCGTCCTCGCCCTGATCGTCGTCTTCATGGTCCTCGCCTCGCAGTTCGAATCGATCGTCCACCCGTTCACGGTGCTGCTGGCCGTGCCGCCCGCGGTCACGGGCGCGATCTTCACGCTCTTCATCGCCAAGTCCACCATCAACCTCTACAGTCAGATCGGGATGATTCTGCTGATCGGCCTCGTGACCAAGAACTCGATCCTTCTGGTGGAATACACCAACCAGCTCCGGGAACGGGGCCAGGACACCCTGAGCGCATTGCTCGAAGCCGGTCGGATCCGGCTCCGCCCGATTCTCATGACGTCGGTGGCCACGGTCGTCGGCGCCGTGCCGATCGCGTTGGGGCTGGGCGCCGGTTCATCGAGTCGCCGGCCATTGGGGTATGCGATCGTGGGTGGCGTGATTCTCTCGACCGCGGTGACGCTCTTCCTGGTGCCGGTGGTGTACTCCATGGTCGACCAGGCCCTCTACGGCTCTCGAGCCAAGGCGGCCCAACCGTCCTCAGTGGCCGCCGGAGAAGCTCGATGATCGCGGGCGTTCTCCTCGTCGCCGGCCTGGCCGCCGGCGACTCGCTCCCGCAGGTCACCCTGGCCCAGGCGATCGAACGGGCCACCCGACTCGATCCCAACTACGTCCGCGCGCTGGGTCAGGTCGGTACCGCCGAATGGGCCCGCAAATCAGTCCGCAGCTCCTTCGTGCTGCCGTCGCTGAGCCTCGCCTCGGACTACACGGGTTACTCGGTCGATATCTTCAACATCGGGACCGGAGCGCCGGCTCGGACGATTGTTACCGCTCGTGCCGATGCCCGCTACGACCTCTTCACCGGAGGTCGGAAGCTGGCCGAGATGAGGCGCGTCAATGCTGAACTCGATGGCGCCCGGGCGTCCGAGGTCCAGGCCCAGTTCCTGAGCGCCCTCGCCACGGAAGGCGACTACTACGCGGTACTCGGTGGACGGGAATTGCTCGATGTGGCCCGCGACCGTCTCAAGCGCGCCCAGGAACAGCTCGTCGTAGCCCGGGCCCGGGTGGTGAGCGGCGCCGTCGTCCAGACCGATTCGCTCCAGATCCTGCTCGAAGTGAACCGGGCCCAGGTGGCGCTGCTCCAGGAAACGGCCCGCCTCGAAGTCGCCCGGCTCCAGCTCGGGCGCCGGGTCGGCACCCGTGGGGCCGTCGATGCCGCGCCGATCGATTCCGTGCTGCCCGACGCGTTGCCCGTCACCCTGTCGGCGGCCGTCGCTCTTGCCCTGGAACAAGGCCCCGAGTGGCGGGTCGCCCGGAGCAACGAACAGTCGACCGCCGCGGCCATCAAATCGCGCACCGCCGCTTATTTTCCCCAGATCAGTCTCTCGGCCAACGTCACGAGGTTCGGCGACGCGTTCTTTCCCTCGGGACTCGCCCGCCGGAATTTCGCGATCAGCGCGGCGTTCCCGATCTGGGACAACTTTCAGCGGGAGGTGGCAATCGACCGGGCCCGCGTGGCGCATGATGTCGCCCGCGCCGCTCGCGACGATCTGGAACGAGCCGCCGAAGTCGACGTGACCGAAGCGTACGAAGCCCATCGCACGGCCCTGCTCACCGCCCGATATGCCGAGCAGGGCGTTCGGGTCGCGCAGGAGACCTATCGCGTCCAGCAGGCCCGCTACCGGGCCGGCGCCAGCACAATTCTCGATCTCCTCGATGCACAAACCCGGCTGACCGAGGCCGAAGCGGAGCTGGTTCAGGCCCGCTATGCGACTCGGTTGGCCTTGGCGGGCCTCGAAGCCCTGATTGGACAACGGTTCCATGATCTTGGGAACTAGCGTGAAACAGTCCGCGATCCTGGCGACAATGCTCGTCGCCGCCTGCTCAACCGGTGGCGACAAGCCGGGGCCCGGCACTGCCGCCGGCGGACGGGGCGGTCGGCCGACCGGGCCGACGCCGGTCGAGGTCCAGGTGGCCAGAATCGATACCGTGATCGACGCAATCACGGCGACTGGACAGATCGAAGCCCTGCAGGCCGTCGAACTCCGTCCCGAGGTGGACGGCCGCCTGGTCGACATTCTGGTGCGGGAAGGCGCCGAAGTGGCCAAGGGCGAGGCCCTGTTCAAGGTCGACGACGCCGAACTCAAGGCGCAGGTGGCGCGCGCCGAAGCCGATCGCGATCTGGCGGAACAGGCCCTGGCCCGGACCAATCAGCTCCTGAACGACAAAGCCGCCGCCACCGCAGACGTCGAACGGGCCGAAGCCACCGCCCGAGGTGCCAGGGCGGCGCTCCAGCTCCTGACGGTCCGGCTCCAGCGCACCGTGGTTCGCGCGCCGTTCACCGGCGTGGCCGGCGCTCGCTTCGTCAGCCTCGGCGACTATCTCAACAACACCAGCCGTCTCATCACCCTCCAGACCGTCAATCCGCAGCGGGCCGCGTTCCAGGTTCCCGAACGCTACGCCGAACGGCTCAAGGTCGGCCAGAAGGTCGACTTCAAGGTGGCCGCCCTCGAATCCCGCCGGTTCGTCGGGACCGTCGACTTCGTCGATCCGCGCGTCCAGCTGCCGGCCCGAACCATTACGGTGAAGGCCCTCGTGGCCAATCCTCGTCGCGAACTCCAGGCCGGGATGTTCATCGAGGCCCGCCTCGAAACCATGCGTCGGACCGATGCCGTGGTCGTTCCCGAAGAGGCCATCCTTCAGCTCCCGAGCGGCAACGTCGTTTGGGTGATCGAGGGCGACAAGCCGATCCGCCGCCCGGTTGAACTTGGGGTCCGGGAGCCCGGCTCGGTCGAGATCGTGAAGGGGATCGCCGCCGGCGAGATGGTGGTGGTCGGCGGCGCCGAACGCCTGAATCCGCAGTCCAAGGTCAAGGCGACAGTCAAGAAGACCTGACCCTGGCAGTTTGGCTAGATCAGCGGATGCTGACCGATGTCTCGATCGGCGCCAGATCGGGCCGGATCCAGCGCAGTCTGGCTTCGGATGACCAGAGCAGGTCGGCGCTGTAGTGCCGGAGTGGGAGATTGCGGTCGCCGAGGGCCTCGTACAACTCGTTGGCCAGGGTCGCGAGTCCCGGTCCCCGCGGTCTGCCGCGGCTGAATTGGTCGATCACCGTGAGGTAGAACTGGGTGATCGTTTCGTGGTAGCCGTTCGTGGCCGTGTCGGTAGCGGCGTTGAATCGCTTGATCGCCTCCGGCATGAGTTCCCGCCCCCGCTCGAGGCCATGCCGGGTCACGATCCAGAGGCCGCCAGTCAGATGGGCCCGGTGGGTCCAGGCGGCCTTGGGCAGCGTGCCGGTCAGAAACGCGCTCACCATCCGTTCCGCCCCCTCGTCGGTGTCGAAGGGGCCACCCCCGGGAGTCGCTGCATCAGCCTCCATTGATCTAAATATCTCCCTCGTTAGCATAAAACAACGGCGCTTTACATTAAATTATCATTGGCTTAGGTTTGCGGCCAGACTAGTCGGAGGTCGCCGGCGCGGTGCCGGCGTCGCCCCACCATCCTGGCCCGGAGCCGCCCCAATGACCAGTTCCCTGCGCGACTTTCTCGAAATTCCCTATGACGAACTCGAGGTCATGAACCTGGAGGCCAAGGCGGATCGGCTCAACCGGGTTAATCCCGCCAAGGTCGCCGAGCGGCGGATGAAGTACCTCGCCGAGGAGAAGCGGATCAAGGCCGTGACGGTCTGCTTTACCGACCTCGAGGGCCGGATGCATATGCTGGACTACGACAAGAAGTTCCTTCTCAAATCAGCCGACAATCTGACCTTCGATGGCTCGTCGATCCGGGGCTTCTCCGCTCAGCAGGAGTCCGACCTGCGACTGGCGATCGACTGGCCCGCGTTCTATTGGTTGCCGGCCGATGTGTTCGGCCCCGGCAAGGTCCTGGTGTTCGGCGAGGTGCTCGAAAAGGACGGCACCCCGTACGTCGGCGACCTCCGCGCCAAGCTCAAGGCCTACCTCGCCAAGCTCTACGAGCGCGAGGGCTATGTCTGCAACGCCGCCAACGAGATCGAAGGCTTCCTCTTCAAGGGGCGCGACGCCGAGCGCCACTATCACGAGACCGCGAAATTCGATTTCATCTCGACCGGCGGTTACTACCACTCGCTCCCGACCGACGCCCTCCGGATCTTCATCGACATGGCCGCCGAAGTGCAGCGCGCCATGGGTTTCGCCAACGAAAAGGATCATCCCGAGGTAGCGCCGTCGCAGTTCGAGATGAACTACAGCTACACCGAAGCCAGCGTCGCCGCCGACCAGGTGCAACTCTACAAGCTGATCTGCCGGCAGGTGGCCGCCAAACTCGACATGACCGCGAGTTTCCTGCCCAAGCCGGTGACGGGAGTCAACGGGTCCGGGATGCACACCAACCTGTCGATCAGCCAGAAGGGCAGGAACCTGTTCTTCGACCCCAAGGGGCCGGACAAGACCTCGAAGCTCGGTTGGAAGTTCATCGACCGGATTCTCACCAGCGGCCAGGACATCTGTCTGCTGTTCAATCCGTCGGTCAACGCCTACCGCCGGCTCGACCCGCACTTCGAGGCCCCAAACCAGATCAAGGCCTCCGCGGTTGACCGCGGCTCGATGGTCCGGATTCCCATCGGCAATGAGAAGTCGGCTCGCGTCGAGGTTCGCTCGATCGCGCCGGACGCCAATCCCTATCTGGCGATCTACACCATGTTCAAGACCGGGCTCGAAGGCCCGATCGAGGCGGCCAACGGCGACAAGAAGCGCGACCGGACCAAGTTCCTGCCGGACAACATTTACGACGCGATCCGCTTGTTCAAGGGCTCCAAGTTCTGCATCGACCTCCTCGGCGAGGTCGTCCACCGCAAGTACGCCGATCTCAAGCTGATGCAGGCCGAACGCTGCCCCAAGGCCCTCGGCGCTCAGATCAAGATTCCGGAAATCCAGTTCCATCACGAGGTTACCAACCAGTACCTCTGGAGCATGTTCTAGCCGATCCGCGCCATAGGCGGGAAGGGCGGTCGGGAGGTAGGTTTATCTCCCGACCGCCCTTTCGCCTTCCCGGGTTTCGAGTAGCCATGTCCAACGCAAACCCCGTCATGCCCGATCACGACCGCGCCGCACTCCTCGCCCGGCTCGCTGCCCTGGA
>JANXXJ010000168.1 GCA_025350665.1 Gemmatimonadota bacterium
AAATGGCCATTCGATGCCCATCGGGGGAGAACGCCAGGTCGAAGATAGCCCGGCCCTTGTCGCCCGGCAGCGTCCGCTCGACCTTGCCAGACGCGACCCGAAAGAAGACGACCGTCGCATCGAGCATCGGCACCGCCAACAGCGTGCTACAGGGCGAGAACGCGATGCGGCGTCCGGCCACCTTCGCCGCGTCGATCGAGCGGAGCTCGCGCCCCGTGGCCGCCTCGAATAGTATTATTCCTTGACCGAGGCGGCTGCCTGCCAGTACCTTGCCGTCGGGCGAAAATGCCCAGGCGTCGATGCGCTGGCCGGGCACCGACACGGTGGCCTGCAGCTTCCCCGAGGCCACGTCCCAGACGCAGAAGCCGTTGCCCTGCGAGTCCGACCATGCGGTGGCGGTCAGGGTCTTCCCGTCCGGCGAGAAGAGAAGATTATACAAGAACCGTCCCGCAGGGCCATCCAGTCGCACCCGCAGCCGGCGCGAAGGCAGATCCCAGAGTAGCAGCCAGGAAGATGCCCCGGTCGCCGCAGTCGCGGCTGCCACGCGGCCGTCCGGCGAGAGTGCCACACTCTCCACACCGCCGGGGGTCCGCAAGCGATTGCTTCCCAGGCGGAACAGAGCGTGATGGGGCAGCGGGTCGCCGAGGCCGTCCCGCCGGACCACCGGAGGGCCAGCACACCAGCCCGGCCCGGCCAACGCCACGATCACCACACAGACAGCAGCGTATCGCATGAGAATCCTTCCATGAGGGGTTAGCTCTAGGCCAGGGGCAGACGTGAAGTTTTCGGTCGCATCAATCCCGTGCGTCGATCGCCATCGTCTTCCGCCGACGCAGGCTCGCCACGGCCGCCCGCGTGACGGGGTCGTGGGCGCTCCCTCCGGCGAGCCGCTCGAGTACCCGGCGCGCCGGCGATCCGCCGATCTTCTCGAGCAGCCGCACGGCACGCAACGCTCGGAGCTGGCCCTCCGTAAGGCCCTCCGTCCCTAACAGGATCAACAAGGCTGCGGCCCGCTTCTTCACCTCCGCCGACCCGCCCTCCCGAGCGGCCTGCACCAGAGCCGACCGAGCCGGTTCGCCGACAGCCGTCAGCTCCCGGCTCGCGCGATCGCGCGTCGTGAACGAGTCGGCATCGAGATCCACGATCAGCCGCCGCACCCGTTCGGCGTTCGCCGCCGACTGTGCATCTCGTAGTTCGGCGTCGGCCAGCCGCAGCGTACCCTGCGGGTCGGCGCGTAGGGCGAGCAAGGCCGCCCGCACGGCGGCGGGCTTGCGGGAACCCAGGGCGGCCCAGTGTTCTCGACGCTTCGCCGGATCGAGCGGCACGACGGCCGTCGCGCGCCCGCGCAGGGCCGCCCGCACGTCCCAGACGAGGACGGTGGTATCGTTGCCGCCACTGAGCAGCCGGCCTCCGTCGGGAGTGAAGGCCAGGGCCACGTCCAACTCGGTGGCGGAATGACGAAACTCGGCGAGACGAGCGCCGGAAGTCGCGTCGAACAACTCGATCAGACCGGCCTCGGTGGAGACCGCGAGGTACTCGCCGCCCGGAGAGAGGGTGAACGGGCAGAGGCGGGGGACGACGCGCAGCCGGGCCAATTCGATCCCGGTTTCGCCCTCCAGGACGCTGAGGTTTTCGTCCCTGACGATGCCCGCCCGCCGGCTGCCGTCTGCCGACGTGGTATGAGGCCACTCGTGCATGTCAATGGATACCGCTGGGAGGGTCAGTTTGGCCGTATCGATGTCGAGGAAATACAGATTCTCCCCTCCCACCGAGGCCAGCGTGACATCGTCCAAGAAAGCCATGCCCGAACCCCGATAGACGGTCTCTATCAGGTGCCGCTGTTTCATCGACTCGACATCCCAGACGCCCAGCAAATTGACCGACGTATCCTTGACGTGCTTGAATCCCGAGGCGACCAGGTGTTTCCCGCTGGGCGCAAACGCCAGGCAGGGGTAGTTGAAATCCTTCAGCTTCACCGTGTTCAGGCAACGGCCAGTCTGAGGATCCCACAGGCGAATCGATCCATCCTGGCCACAGGCCGAGGCGAGCCGTTTGTTGTCGGGAGACCACACCAGGGAGGTAAGCGCCGCGTCGTGCCCGGCCAACTCGCGCACCGGTTTTCCGTCGGTCAAATCCCACAGGCGGATCACCGGCATCGAGCCGGAACCGCAGCCTGCGGCGAGGTGCCGCCCGTCCGGCGAGACGGCCATCAAGTTCACCGGACGGGCGGCACCTCGCCGCAGGCTGCGGTTCCGGCTCGATGCCGGTGATCCGCCTGTGGGATTTGACCGACGGAAAACCGGTGCGCGAGTTGGCCGGGCACGACGCGGCGCTTACCTCCCTGGT
>JANXXJ010000189.1 GCA_025350665.1 Gemmatimonadota bacterium
GCGGCGGATCTGCTGGGTCTTCAACTGCCACAGCAGCTTGAGGGCGGCGGGGAGCATCCGGCCGTTGCGGTTGGTCCGGAGCGACTGGTTGAAGTCGGGGAGGACCAGCCCGAATCCGATCGGCACACCGTTGCATTCGGCGAACGGCACCAGGTCCGGCACCACCACCGGCTTGAACTGCTCGGCGAGATGATCGATCTCGTGGTCGGTCATCGGGACCGCGCCCCAGTTGGACTCCCAGCAGCGGTTGTAGAGCACCTTCACGCGGTCGACTTCGGCCTTGAAGTCGTTCATGCGAAGGGCGCGGACGGTGATGCCGTACCGCTCCCGGGCGAGTTCCACGGCCCGGGCGATCCGTTGGGGCGGCTCGACGTAGTGCTCAAGGGAGCCGCCCTGGTAGGCTACCAGGGTCTTTGCGTTCTTGAATCCGGCCCCTTCCATCAAGCGGACATACGCGGCCGGATTGTGGGGCATCATAATCGTGTTCGGTGTATCGAAGCCGCTGGCCAGGAGGCCATATTCGTCGTTCACTGAAAACGATGCCGGACCTCGCATGGCATCGAAGCCACGGGCGGCCAGCCAGGCGCCGGTCTGCTGGAAGAGTGCGGCCGGTACGGCCGGGTCATCAACCGTTTCGAAGAACCCGAAGAACCCGGTCCGGTCCTGATGGGTCTCGTTGTGGAGCCGATTGGCAATCGCGGCGATCCGGCCGACCACCGCGCCATCCCGCTCGGCCAGGAAGTACTCGGCCTCCGCGTGCTCGAAGAACGGGTTCTTGGTCCGTGACAGCAGAATCGCTACGTCTCGACGCAACGGCGGGACCCATGACAGGTCCCGCGCATGCAGCCGATAGGGAAGATCGATGAAGGCCTTGAGGTCGGCCGGGTTTGCGACCGGCCGAACCGCGATGGCGGTGCTCAGATGACGCCCAGTTCCCGGCCCAGCCTGCCGATGGTCTCGAGGCAGTAGTCGATCTGGTCGGCGGTGTGAGTAGCCATTACGCTGGTCCGAAGGCGACACTGAGACGGCGGGACGGCGGGCGGCACGACCGGGTTCGTGAAGATGCCGGCCTCGTACACCTTGCGCCACATGAACAGGGTCCGGTCGAGCGGGCCGATCAGGATCGGGATGATCGGGGTCTCCGACGGTCCGATCTCGAACCCCAGGCTTCGGAAGCCCTCGGCGAGGCGCCGGGTGTTCGCCCAGAGCGATTCGCGGCGTTCGGGCTCGCGCTGGAGCACCTCGAGCGCGGCGAGGACGCCGGCGGTGTTCGCGGGCGGCAACGCCGCCGTGAAGATCAACGGACGGCTGTGGTGGCGCAGGTAGTTGATGACGGACCGGGATCCCGCGACGAAACCGCCGATCGATGCCAGCGACTTCGAGAACGTCCCGGCGATGATGTCCACTTCATCGGCCAGGCCGAAATGCGCCGCCGTGCCGTCACCGTTGGGCCCGAGGACGCCGATCGAGTGGGCGTCATCGATGGCGAGTGCGGCCCCGTGGCGACGGCAGACCTTGAGCAACTCCGGGACGTTGGCGATGTCGCCTTCCATGGAATACACCCCATCGACGACCACCATCCGGCCCCCGGGCTCGTCGCTGCGCGACAGTTTCCGCTCGAGGTTGTCGAGGTCGCCATGGTTGAATCGTTCGGTGCTGCCGTAGCTCATCTTGGCGCCGTCGACGATCGACGCATGGTCGAGCTTGTCGAGGAAGACGACATCACCCTTGGTGACCAGGCCGGAGATCAAGCCGAGGTTGGCGTTGTATCCGGTGGAGAAGACGATGCAGTCGTCCTTGCCGAGGAAGCGGGCGAGAGCGTCTTCGAGCTGGAGATGGAGGTCGAGGGTGCCGTTCAGGAAGCGGCTCCCAGTGCAGCCGGAGCCGTAGATGTGCAGTGCGCGGGTCGCGGCTTCCAGAACCTTGGGGTGATGGGTGAGGCCCAGGTAGTTGTTGGACCCTAGCATGATCCGCTTCTGGCCTTCGATGACGACGACGGTGTCCTCGGACTCCGAGATCGGCTTGAAGTACGGATAGAGCCCCTGGGCTTTGACCTCTTCGACCCGGGTGAACTTTCTGCACTTCTCGAAGAGCGAGATGTCGGTGGTTGTGGTCGTCTGTGTCGACACGCTAGGACCCCGCAGATTTGAGAGTGACCGGATCGTGACCACCGATCCCGTTGCCCAACAATGAGTTAAGTTAATTCGCCTCCGGAGGGGACACAAGAGACCGCGGGCCCCCTTACGGCAGGGAGTGATAGTCGGTTCCAGCCCCTCCGTCGGGGGCAGACCGGCCTGTTATTGTTGTTAGGGGGAGTGGGTTTCCATCGACAGGGATCTCAAATGCGAATGACGGTTGCGGCGGGCGGCGTTGCGCTCGTAGCCGGACTGGTTGGTCCGGTCTCGGCCCAACGGCCGGGGGCCCAGCTCGGGCGGTTCGAGGTTCCGGGGATGGACTGGCCCATCAACAGCGCTTGGCGGGTTCGGGCCAGCCAGGTCAGGGCCAACCGGTGGGCGGCGCTTCAGCGGGGAGATTTGGCGTCGCTCAACGGTCGGCGGGTATTCCTGTCGGCCCCCGGTCAGAACGGTGCAACATCTGCGTTTGCTGTGACAGGTACGTTCGTCGTGCCCGTCGTTCCAATCCAATTTAAGAACGTCGATGCAGCCTTTTCCGCCGATCAGTTCCAACAGGCGCTGTTTGGCAGCCCGCCTCCCCTGTCTCGCCCGTACACGTTAAAGTCGTACTATGAGCAGATCTCGAACGGGCGGATCCGAATGGAGGGCCGAGTCTTTCCGCCGGTCAGAGTCGATT
>JANXXJ010000237.1 GCA_025350665.1 Gemmatimonadota bacterium
GGACGCCTGGTGCGATGGTCGAGCGATGGGCGGATCACGCCGCTTCTCGTGGACGAAGCCGTTCATCTGCGGTTTACGCCCAGTCCCGACGGGCAGCGACTCGGGACGGTGGTCGAGGGGATCCAGCAAGAGGAACTCCGGCTCTACGACCTGCGGACCGGTACCCACGAGACCATCGACCAGGGGTTCTACATTGGCGGGCCGGGCTGGAGTCCGGATGGCCTTCGGATCGCCTATCGGAAGCAGGAGTTCGACAGCCCCGGGAAGGAAACGCTTTACCTCCGGCGCCTCGATTCGCCGGAAAAGCCGCGGGTTCTCTTATCGGGTGACTATCGCGCCAACGAACCCGGTTCGTATCTGGCCGAAAACTTCCTGCTTCTCGGGGTGTCCGTGAGGGGCGGCGTCGCGATGGTCATCGACCCCACGACGGCGCCGCCCAAGGTCGATTCACTCGCTCTCTCCACCTATTTCGTCTCGATTTCGCCGGACCGCCGTTGGATCGCCTACCAGACTCAGGGCGCTGCGGGTGTCATCCTCCAGCCGTGGCCATCGCTCGACCGCCGATACCAGATCGACGCCATCGGCCGCGAACCGCGCTGGCGCTCGGCCACCGAACTCGTGTACATGACCAAGCCCGGCGGCAAAGCGTCGCTGATGCGGGTCACCATCGGGGCCGCGCCCGGTTCGCCGGTGGGCAAGCCTGAGCTGCTCTTCGCGGACCCGCGCTATGCCGACACGCCGGGATGGTCGCACGCCATCATGCCGGGCGGAGACGTGATCTATCTGCAGACGCCGACCGAGAACCTTGGCTACTACGTGCGGGTGGTGCCCGACTGGGTCAAGGCGATGAAACGCGCGGTGGACGCGGCCAACAAGTGAGCGCGGTGGGTGGTTCGATCACGACCCGGGCGCGGTGAGCCGGCCGGGACCGGTACGGCGGGTCGAACCGGCAAATCCGAGAGGAGAATCCCGATGGCGAGATTTACGTGGTTCCGGTCCTGTGCCGTGCTGGTGGTGATCCTCGCGGGCCGGGTTGAGTCGCAAGGGCTGCCGCTCGCACCGCCGGGCAAGGCGGGTTTTTCGGCCGCCGGGCTGGCCCGGCTGGACTCGGCGATGCAGGCATATGTGACCAGCGGGAAGCTGCCGGGCCTGGTGGTCGCCGTGGCGAAGGCCGGCCGGCTGGCCCACTGGAAGGCGTTCGGGCTTCGGAGTGTCGAGGCGAAGGCGCCGATGGAGCCGAACGACCTGTTCCGGATCTATTCGATGACCAAGCCGATTACGAGCGCCGCGGCGATGATCCTGGTCGACGAGGGCAAGATCGGTCTCGATGACCCGGTGGCCAGGTACCTGCCCGAGTTCGGCGACGTGAAGGTGTGGACCCGAGATGGGCTCGTCTCTCCTCGGCGGCCGATGACCGTGCGGGACCTGCTCCGCCACACCTCCGGACTCACGTACGGGCTTTTCGCAGAGACGCCGGTCGATTCACTCTATCGGAAGATGGGGGAGTCCGCCAACCTTGCCGACCAGACGATCAAACTGGCCCGGATGCCGCTGGTCGGACAGCCCGGAGAGGTATGGACCTACAGCTACAGCACGGATGTTGTGGGACGGATCGTGGAAGTGGTGTCGGGCCAGTCACTCGACCGTTCTTCGAGGAGCGAATCTTCGTCCCACTCAAGATGAATGACTCGTTCTTTCAGGTCCCGGCCGAGAAGCGGGGCCGGTTCACCGGTCACTATGCCCGCCTGGCGAACGGCCGCTTCCTCCTGGCCGATTCCCCGGACTCCGGCAACTTCACTCGGGCGCCCAAGGTCCTGTCGGGCGGCGGCGGTCTGGTCTCGACGGCCGCGGACTATCTGCGGTTTGCCCAGATGATCCTGAACGGCGGTGAGCTGGACGGCGTCCGCCTGCTCCAGCCGGGCACGGTCACCGAAATGCTCCGCAACCAGCTGCCCGGCGAGATGGTCCCGGTTCTCGGCACGCTGATGAAGCTCGAGGGCACGGGATTCGGGCTCGGGTTCAACGTGATCGTCAACGGGCGGGATCCGCTTCGGGGCCGTAATGGCACGGCATCCTGGGCCGGAATCGCCAATACCTACTTCTTCATCGATCCCGCCACTGGGGTAATCGGCCTGGTACTGACCCAGTTCTCCCCGTTCGGGGCATACGCGATCGACACCGACTTCCGGCATCTGGTGTATGGCGCGCTTCAGCCGGGCATGAAACGCTGACCTGAAGTTGGTCGATCCGGGCCTGCGGCTAGCGGGTTGAAGCCGTCTCGATCGCCTGGCCAAGCAAGTTGAGGCCCAGGTCGATCTCCGCATCGCTCACGGTCAAGGGCGGTGCGATCCGGAACACGCCGCCCATGGCCGGCCACTGGACGATGTTCATGCTCAAGCCAAGCGTCATGCAGGTGCGGGTAATCGCCGCGCCCAAACCGGGCGCCGGTCCCTTGCTGTCCCGGTCCTTGACGATTTCCATTCCGAGCAACAGTCCCCGGCCCCGGACATCCCCCACGCATGCGAATCGATCCTGCAGGGCCCGGAGGCCGGCTTCGAGTCGAGCCCCGGCAATCCTTGCCCGATCCACCAGGTGATCCCGTTCCACGACCTCCAGCACTTTGAGGCCGACGGCGGCGGGCAGCGGGTCCGACACGTGGGTGGTGTAGAAGAGAAAGCCGCGCTCATGACAGCGCTCTTCGATTGCCGCGGAGGTGACGACCGCCGACAACGGCAGGCCCGCGCCGAGGGTCTTCGACAAGGTGAGAATGTCCGGCACGACGCCGTCGCGCTCGAAGGCGAACATCCGCCCGGTGCGTCCCACCCCGGTCTGGGCTTCGTCGAGTATCAGGAGCATCCCTCGCTGGGCGCATTTCGTCTTGAGCGCGGCGAGGTAGCCTAACGGGAGGTCGATCAGGCCGCCGGAGCTCAGGATCGGCTCGGCGATGAATGCCGCCAGGCTGCCGCTCGACTGCCGATCGATCAACTCGAATCCGTAGTCGAGCTCGGCTTGCCAATCCGCCGTCCCATTGCGCTCGAAGGCGGGGCGGTAGGGATAGGGGGCCGGGATCGCGAAGGACCCGATGGCTGACGGTCCGTGGCCTTTGCGCCCGGCGGAATAGGTGGCCGAGGCCGCGCCGCCGGTCATGCCGTGCCACGATTGGGCGAAACCGACGATTTCGTAGTTGCCGGTGAAGATCTTGGCCATCTTGATCGCGGCCTCGTTCGCTTCCCCGCCAGTGCTCAGCAGCATGGTGCGGTCCAGACCGGCCGGGGTGATCTCGGCGAGTTTGCGCGCGAGGTCGACCACGGGCCGCGACAGCATCCCGCTGAACAGATGGTCCAGGTTCCGGGCATGGTCGGCGACGACGGCGGCGATCTCGGGATGCCCGTGGCCCAGCAGAGAACTCATCTGCCCCGAGGTGAAATCGAGAATCGCGCGATTGTCGGCGTCGTAGACGAAACTGCCCTGCGCGCGTTCAATGATCAGCGGCTCGAAATCGCCGCCATAGCGGATCAGGTGTTGCCGGGCGTGGTGCCAAAAGAGCGGGTCTGAGTTCCTGGACAGATAGCCTCCAGCGAGCGGGGCATGACCGGAGCGAGAATCCAGTCTACACAATTGACAGAATCAAACAAGACCAATATCTCTTATTGGAGACATTAGAAAATCTTGTGCTGGGCGGGCCCATCTCGAGCTTGACTTGCCTCGCACTTTCGGCCGTCATCGCGGAGACCCAGGCGCCCCGGCGTTCTGCGGCCCCAGTTGCCAGGACCCGAGCCGCCATCAGCATGCCGGTGAAGCGATTGGAGCTGATCGTCAAACAACCCCCGCTGGCACTCGTCAGTGCGTTTGCCGACCATGTTCGGCTAGTTTTGCCAACGAACTGGCCCTGACCCCGCGCCTCTGCCCTGAATCCGGCGATTCCGATGACCCGTCTGCGCCAGCCATGAGCACTGTTGATCGTCTCGGAGCAGCCCTGGCCGACCGCTACCGAATCGAGCGGGAACTCGGCGCGGGCGGGATGGCCACGGTCTATCTCGCCGAGGACCTCAAGCACCACCGCCAGGTGGCGATCAAGGTGCTGCGCCCCGACCTGGCGGCCGCCCTCGGCGCCGATCGGTTCACTCAGGAGATCGAGATCGCGGCCCGGCTCCAGCATCCCCACATCCTCGGCGTCTTCGATTCGGGCAGCGCCGACGGGTTCCTCTACTACGTCATGCCCTACGTCGAGGGAGAGTCGCTGCGGGAGCGGCTGACCCGTCAGGGCGAGCTGCCCGTGCACGAAGCGGTTCGGCTGCTGATCGAAATCGCCGATGCGCTCGGCCACGCGCACGCCCGGGGCGTTGTCCATCGCGACATCAAGCCGGAGAATGTGATGCTCTCCGGCCGTCATGCCCTGGTGATGGACTTCGGTGTGGCCAAGGCCGTGAATGAGGCCAGCGGACGGAACCGGCTGACCACGGTGGGCGTGGCGCTGGGTACCCCGGCGTACATGGCACCGGAACAGGCGAGCGCCGACCCGCATCTCGATCATCGGGTCGACATCTACGCCCTCGGCGTGGTGGGGTACGAGCTGCTGGCGGGACGGCCGCCCTTCGTCGGGGCCTCGCCGCAGCAGGTCTGCCGCGCAGGTCATGCAGGCGCCCGAGCCGGTGACCGGGCATCGTCCCTCGCTCTCGCCGGCGCTGGTGAACGTCATCATGAAGGCCCTGGAAAAGCGTCCCTCGGACCGGTGGCAGACGGCCGACGAGATGGTGACCCAGCTCGAGCCGCTGATGACGCCGAGCGGCGGGGTGACGCCGACGGGCACGCGACCGGTCGAGGCGGTCCGGCGGCCGCGGCGCTGGCCCCGGATCGCGGGGGCCGCCGTGCTGTTGAGCGCGGTCGTCGTGGCGGCGATTTGGGTTGCGAATCGTCCTCCCGAGAGTGCGGCGCTCACCTCCAACGCTCAACTCACCCGGCTCGCGGGGAAGGAGGAGTTCCCGGCCATCTCGCCCGACGGGAAGTCGGTGGCGTATCTCGCCTTTGGCCCGGCCGACAGCGTCGCGCATGTCGAGCTCCGGCGCACCGACGGCGGCGATGCGGTCCAGATCGCCGGGGCATCACGGCCGGCCGGCTGGTCGCCCGCGGGGGACCGGTTGCTCGTGGCCGGTCCGGCCGGCCTCGAAAGTCGCCCCGCCCTCGGTGGCCAGGGAACCCTGATCGACCCGCGGGCCCATTCCGCCGGATGGTCTCCGGACGGGAAACAGGTGGTCTACGTTCGCGGCGATTCGCTGGTGATCGGCGGGGTCAACCACGAAACGCCCCGCCTCGTGACCAGGGGACTCCAGATCCATTCGCCCGCGTGGTCGCCCGACGCAAAATGGATCGCGTTCGTCTCCGGGAACATTCCCTACTTCGCCAGCTACAACATCGCGCCGAGCCAGATCTGGCTGGTGCCCGCCGCGGGCGGCCCGGCCAGTCCGCTGACCTCGGCCGACGCCGTCAGCATGAGTCCGACCTGGGCGCCTGACAGCCGGCGCCTGCTGATCGTCGCGGGCCTTGGTGGGGTCCGCGATGTGTATCAGCTGAACCTCACCAGCGGCGGGAAAGAGTGTGGGGCGGTAGCCTGCCGCACCGGAGAAGGGTTCCGTGGTCTGGCGGCTGTTGATGTTCGTTTCCATCCCGTCGTGCATGCCGTCCCACCGGAACATCCGGTGGGACGGATCCCAGTGCTCGGTCACCCAACCCTGGTACTGAGCCACCATGTGGGGCAGCATGGCGCGAAGGAATGTCGAATCGCCGGTCACCTGGTACACACCCCAGACCGCATCACCGTACCAGTTGCTGTAGTTGCGGGGTGCCGCGCCCGGGGTTTCGAACCAGTAGCGGGCAAAGTCCTCCACGATTCGCCGATCCTTGAGCCAGCGGGCCTCGGCCATTTGGTGGCCGAGGGGGCAGCTGATCGCGCCGTAGGCGCCGGACCAGAACGGCCGGTCGATGAACTCGGAGAAGGTGTAGCCGGTGGTTGGCGATCCATAGGTGAGATGCTTGGTCAGCAGCTCCCAGCGATAGTAGTAGGTGGCGTCTATCCCGGGGTCGGGCGATTCGAAGAAGGGAATCTCGCGGCGGTACCAGTCCCAGTCGCGGTTGTCCCACCAGGTCTGGCGCGCCAGAATGGCCTGGTGGTCGAACACCGGCGGCGTGCCGCGGCATCCGGCCAGCAGCGAGCAGGCGAGGAGGAACGAACCGGACGCTCGCCGCATGAGGCTCCGCGAGGGTATGGGAGGACCGCGGAACGTTAACGGGGCTCGGGCCTGGCCGTCCGGTCTTCCCATGGTGGCCGTTTCGGCGTTACCGGCGGCCGTTCCTTCATCAGCCTCAGGATTTCCTCGATCCCCCGCTCGAGCTGGGAATCGCGCCCCCGCGCCAGCTGGCTCGGGTCGAGCCCGATCTCGATGTCGGGGTCGACCCCGTGCCCCTCCGGGAACCACTCGCCCCGGACACTGTACATCCGGAAAGTCGGCACGGTGATCGCCCCGCCGTCGATCAGGGTGGGATTTCCGGTCAGACCGATCAATGCCCCCCAGGTGCGATCTCCGACCAGGGGCCCGAGCTTGGCCTCCCGGAAAAAGAACGGGAACGCGTCGCCACCCGAACCGCTCCAGCCGTTGATGAGCATCACCTTGGGCCCGAAGTGGCCGGCCGGCGGCCATCGCCAGTCCTTGCCGTCGCGGACCGCCCAGAACCCGAGTGCGGGACGGTTCAGCAATTCGATGAATCGGTCGGGAATCTGCCCGCCGGTATTCCATCGCTCGTCGATGATCAGCGCATCCTTCTCGAGCTGGGCCCGGTACTGGCGGATCAGTTCGGTCTGGCCGTCAACCTCGGTGCTGGGCACGTAGATGTAGCCGACCCGTCCGCCCGTCGCCTCGTCCACCCGCTTCCGGTTGGACTCGACCCACTCGAGGTGCCGGAGCCGGCTCTCACTGGTGAGTGTCTCCACCAGCACCTTGCGGGCGCGGTCGGCGGTCGGCCGGTCGTTGATGGTGAGCTCCACCGTCTTGCCGGCCAGGCCCTGGAATCCGGCCCATGGATCCTGGGTGACGTCGAGCGGCGCGCCGTTGACCGCCAGGACATAGTCGCCCTCGTGGACGGTGCCGGCCCGGCTGAGCGGCGAGCGTACCTCGCTGTCCCATTCGGCGCCGTCGATGATCCGCTTGATCCGGTAGGCGCCGTTCTCGAGGCTCCAGTCGACGCCGAGCAGGCCGACGGTTCGCTGCGGCGGGGTCTCGACGTCGCCGCCCGACCGATAGGTGTGGCCGGAACGGAGTTCGCCGATCATCTCGCCGATGACGAAGTCGACGTCCCATCGCGTGATCGCCCCCTCGAGCAGGCGGCCGTACCGGGTGCGCACCGCCTCCCAGTCCACACCGTGGAACTTGGGATCATAGAAAAAATCACGGTGGATTCGTCCCACATCCGCCAGGATCTGGCGCCATTCGGCTCGGGGGTCCACCGTCATCTCCATCTCGTCGGTCCGGAGCGCCTTCTCGAGCTTCTGGCCCGGCTTGAGATCGAGTATCGCGAAGCGGCGGTCCTTCGCTGCCAGCAGCTTCTTCCCATCGGCGGACACCTGAAAGCCATCGGCGTCCTCGAGCACCGTCTGCTCGGTCCGGTCCTTGAGATCGTAGTAGGCAATGGCCGATTTTTCTCCAGTGGCGGAACCGGTTCGCGGGCGCCGGAGAAAGACCACTTTGCCGGAGACTGCGTGGAGCCCGCCGTAGTTCCCGGCCCGCGGGGGAAGGACCACCAGCCGTCGTTCAAAACCCGCCAGCTCGATCTCCACCGCCGGCGCGGCCCCGGCGCGGGTCGTGTCCTTCGCCGCGTTCTCCACGTCGTTCCGCGGCGCGAGGGGTGAGGGAACGTCGGCGCGGAGCGGCACCGCCACCAGGTTCGACGTGTTGGGGTAGATGAACGTGTTGTCGATGTCGGCGTAGACCGGCGTCAGGGCGCGGGCCGACAGGAAGAACAGGTACTTGCCGTCCGGATCGAAGGTTGGGGCGTAGTCGGCGTAGTAGCCCGACGTCGCCTGGTGGCGCTGACCGGTTCGGGTGTCGAAGAGCTGAATGGCGCCGTTGGCCCCCGGTCGGGCTCCGGGGCCCTGGTCCCGGGTATAGGCAAGCCACCGGCTGTCCGGCGACCAGCTGGGCGTGAAGGCGCTGAGTTGGGCCTGGTACAGATACTCACCATGATCCACCGTGGTGGTCTTGCCGGAGGCGAGGTCGAGGATCCGGATGGCCATCGCCTGGTCCACGAAGGCGAGCTTCTCACTGTTGGGTGACCAGGCCGGCCGGTAACGGAACCCGGCGCCATACGACGTGACCTTCCGCTCGGGGCCGGTGCCGTCGGCGGGACGGATCGTCAACTCGTACTCACCCGAGCGGTCGCTCCAGTAGGCAATCTGTTTCCCGTCCGGCGACCACGCCGGCGAGCGCTCGGCCACGCCGGAGCTCTGGGTCAGATTGAGCACCGGACCGTTCTCCGCCGGAACCGTGATGATCTCGCCCCGGGCCTCGAACGCCACCCGTTGCCCCGTCGGTGAAACCGCCGCGTTCTCGATCAGACCGGCGACCTTCTCGGCCCGGGGCCGCACGGTGGCCAGGTCCGTGGTTACCTGGACCGGGACCTCCGTGGTCTTGTCGGTCGCGAGATCGAGCAGATAGAGCTTGCCCCCGGACTGGAACACGATGTCCGTCGGGCCGATCGCCGGGAAGGTGATGTCGTCGTCCGTGAACCGGGTGACCTGGCGGAGCGTCCCCCGGTCAAGTTCATAGGCCCAGATGTTGTAGCGGGTCCGCGGCTCCCGATCGGAGAGGAAGTACAGCGTCCGGCCGTGCCACATCGGGTAGACATCGTTGGCCGGGCTTTTGGTGATGTTCAGGGTTTCGCCGGTGGCCAGGTTGAAGAGCCAGATATCCGGGGACGAGCCGCCCCGGTACCCCTTCCAGTCCCGAGGCGATCCCGCCATCGGCGCAAATTCGGTGAAGGCGAGCCACCCGCCGTCCGGCGAGATGGCGCCGTACTCGGCGACCTTGGCGGGCAACCGCTCGGGCAGCCCGCCGGTCGCGGCGACCCGGTACAGCTGGTAGTAGCGCGACCGCCCGCTGGCCATCATCGACGCGAACAGCAGGCTCTTCCCGTCGGGATACCAGTCCATCATCCGGTCGGGAAGGGGATGGTGCGTGATCCGGACCGCCTCGCCGCCGGTGGCCGGCACGGTATAGATGTCGGTGTTGCCGTCGTAGTTGCCGCTGAACGCGATCCGGCTGCCGTCCGGCGAGAAGCGGGGCCAGGTCTCTTCGCCGCGCGCGGAGGTGAGCCGGCTGGCCAGGCCGCCCGCCCTGGGCACGGTCCAGATGTCCCCGCCATAGACGAACGTGATCTGGGTAGCCGAGACGTCCGGATAGCGGAGCAGCCGGGCGTCGACCTGCGCGGAGGCTGGCGGGGCGGCCAGCGCGAAGACGACGGCCAATGGAAGGATGGGGCGCGACCGCATGATGAACTCCGGCAGGAAGGAAACAGACTATAGAGCTAGCATCGCTCCCATGGTGCCCCGCGTCAACACGCTTCGGGCTCGCAGGTGCCCGGTTTGGGCCGCCGTCCTGACTCGCATTCTGGCGATCGTCAGAGTATGGCAGCGGATTGATTCGATCCGCCGAAAATCGGTTTGGTCGCGGCTCCAGCGTGGCGGTACTGTCAGGGCATCACCAAGCGGAGCAGTGGCATGCATACAATGGTGCTGGATTTGACATCTGAAAGCATACGAAATAGACTTGATCGTATGCGAACTACGCTTGATCTACCCGAGAGCCTGGTGGAAGAGGCCAAGAACCTCCTCGGTTACAAGTCCAAGACCGATACGATCGTCTTCGCGCTCGAAGAGCTGATCCGGCGCCGCAAGATCCAGCGGCTCAAAGGGCTGTTCGGCAAGGTGCCGATTGAGGTGGACCTGGCCAAGTCGCGGCGGCGGCCAGTGCGGTCGGCGGCCTCATGATCTGTGCGGACACCTCGGTCTGGGTCGCGGCGCTCCGGGATTCGGCTGGTCCCGAAGCGTTCCATCTCGGCGAGTTGATGGAGGCCGATGAGGTGCTCATGCCCGTCAGCGTCCGGATCGAGTTGCTCTCGGGCGCGCGCCAGAAGGATCTGGCGCCGCTTCGGGAACTGTTCTCGGCCCTGCCCCAGACCGCGCCCGACGGCAGGACGTGGGACCGGATCGAAGAATGGCTCGCCGTCGCCACGGGGCGGGGCCAGCGTTTCGGGGTCGGGGATCTGCTCGTCGCGTCGACGGCTGCGGATTACGGTGCCGCGATCTGGTCCCTCGATCGGGATTTTGCCCGGATGGCGAAGCTGGGCTTCATCTCCCTTGCCGCCCTCCCGTCGCAATCGTAGTTTTAGGCAGTCATGAAATATTCATGATGTCGTCGCGGCGCCGCCTGCCGCACCGTTCACCAAGGTTCCGCCCGCATGTCCCCTCGCCGCATTGCGCTCGTCGTGTTGTCGCTCGCCACGTTGGGCGGCGCCGGGACCGCGCCAGGTCTGTCCGCCCAGGCCAAGCCCGAGAAGAAGCCCGCCGTGCTTCCCGCCATCGAGGTCGTCGCCACCCGGCGGCCGGAGGCCACGCACGATGTGCCGGCTTCGATCGAAGTGATCGGCGGTGAGGACCTGCGGGCCCGCGGCGCCACGTCGCTCCGGGACGCATTGTCCCTGGCCGCCGGCGTCGCCATCGTGCCGGGGGGCGACGGCGGACCGGCGAGCGCCGTTCCCGAGTTCTGGGGCCTCCGGGAATTCGACGCCTTTCTCCTCGTGGTGGACGGAGTGCCGTGGGGCGGTGCCCTCAATCCGGCGCTGGCCACGCTGAACCTCCGGGACGTCGAGCGGATCGAGATCCTGCGGGGTGCGGCGCCGGTGACCTTCGGCGCCACGTCGTTCGTCGGCGTGATTCACGTGGTGCATACCGCGGCGGCGGCCACCAAACGCACGCTTGCCATCCATGGGGGCAGCTACGGGACCGGCGGGATTGCCACCGACTTCGGGGTGCCTTCCAGGGGGGCCTGGAAGTCGCGGGCCTCGATCGACCTCGACCGGCAGGGCTTCAAGGACGACCGAACCCAGTACGAGCGGGGCCACGTCCTGTGGCGGACCGCCAAGGTCGATGGCGACCGGAGCAGCTGGATTACCGGTGATCTGAACTTGCTCCGCCAGGATCCGGCCACGCCCCATCCGCGTGAGGGGCCGGCCCTGACGACCGCCGTTCCGCTCGACGCCAACCACAATCCCGCCGGCGCCCATATCAACGAGAACCGGTTTGCGTTTTCGGGTGGCTGGCAGCGACCGGTGGGCCCGGCCGGCTCGCTCTGGGGCACCACCCTGTCGTTCACTCACTCATCGCAGGACATGTTCCGGGGCTTCCTCACCGATATCTCCAACCGCCAGGACAACGCCACCGGCTTCAAGGAGACCATCGAGGTCAACGGCATCTACGCCGACACCCATATCCTGTGGCCGGCCAAGTCCAAGGTTCGTTTCATGACCGGCGCCGACGCGTTGTTCGCGAACGGCGAAGCCAAGGGTGCCGTGTTCAATTACACCGTGCCGCTCTCCGGCGCTACGGCTACCACCGTCGCTGAGCCGACCGTTCTGGACCGCGATGCCGAGACCCGCCGGCTGTTCCTCGGGGCGTACGCCAGCGCCGAGTGGCAGGCCGCCGACCGGATCACCTTTTCGGGCGGTGTCCGGCTCAACGCCACCTCGGAACGCCGGGGCGAGGCCAATGGGACGACCACCAACACCAAGGTCAGCGGAAGTCTCGGCGCGATGTTCGGGCTCTGGGAGAACGGCGGGGATCACCTCCGGCTGTTCGGCAACTTCCGCAGCACCTTCAAGCCCGCGGCGTTCGATTTCGGCCTCGCGGAGAACGAGGGCATCCTCAAGCCCGAAACGTCGACCAGCTATGAAGGCGGCATCAAGCTCCGGGCGGCCGACGGACGGTTCGACCTCGAGGCCAGTGTCTTCCACATGGACTTCGACAACCTGGTGACGGCGACGATCGTGAACAATCTTCCGGCGCTCCTCAATGCCGGCAAGACAAGGTTCCAGGGCTTCGAGGTGGCCACGGACCTGCGTTTGCCGCATACGGTGTTCGGCCGGGCCAGCTACAGCTTCCACGACGGCAAGTTCGTCGACTTCGTCGAGGCGTTCGACGGAGTCCCGACCCAGCTTGGCGGCAAGCGCTTCGAGATGTCGGCCCGGCACCTCGCGTCGGCGGGACTCTCGCTCGCGCCGGCCATCGGGTTCATCGCCAATGCGAGCATCAACTACACCGGCAACCGTTACCTCAACAAACGGAATTCGGCGCTGGCGCCGAAGTACGTCACGATGGATGCGGGGATCGGGTACCGGATTCGCAGTGCCGAGTTCCGGCTCGACGGCCGGAACCTGAGCAACCGGCGCGATGCGGTGTCGGAGAGCGAATTCGGGGACGCCCAGTACTACCGGATGACCGCCCGGACGATTCAGGCGGGCGTCGTCATCAGCTACTAGCCCGCCATCGGGAGCGTCAGGCGGAACACCGTCCGCCCCTGACGCGATTCATGGAGCTCCAGTCGCCCGGCGTGCATCTCCGCGATGCGCCGGGCGATGGCAAGCCCCAGCCCCGCCCCGCTCGTGGCGCTGCTCTCGGTCCGGGAGCGCGCAGCATCGACCCGATAAAACCGCTCGAAGACCTGTTCCTGCGCCGCCGCGGGAATGCCGGGACCCTGGTCGGTCACGGTGATCTCGCACTCGGCGGCCGTCCGCGCCATGGCGACCGCCACGGACCCGCCCTCAGGCGAGAACTTGATGGCATTGTCGAGGAGGTTGAGGAGGAGCCGGCCGAGGAGGTCGGCGTCGCCTTCGACCGGCGCTTCGATCAGGCCGCCCAGTTCAATCCGGACGTTGCGCTGCTCGGCCACCGCCTGCACGCCGCGGACTACTTCGTGGACCACGTCTTCCAGATAGACCGATTCGTGACGGGCCACCAGATGACCCGCGTCGGCCCGGGCCAGCAGGAAGAGTTCCTCGACGATCCGGGTGAGGCGCCGGGCGGCGTCCTGCATCACCGTCATCGAAGCGCGATACTCGCTTTCGGGCCGATGGTCCCGCGATAGCGTGACGTCGCTCTCGGTTCGGAGGATGGCGGCCGGTGTCCGCAGTTCGTGCGACGCGTCGGCCACGAATCGGCGCTGCTGGGCGAAGGCCCGCTCCAGGCGGTCGAGGAGGTCATTCACGATCCGGGCGAGGCCGGCGAGCTCGTCGCCGCCTCCGACCGGAAGCCGCTGGTCCAGGCTCGTGGCGGTGATCTGGGCGGCCTGGGCGCTCATCGAGGCGACCGGCGCCAGGCTCTTGCGAGCCAGGAGGTAGCCGCCGGTCGCCGCGCACAGGACGAGGAACGGGATCGCGATCAGGAACATTCCCCGGATCCGGGCCAGCACCTCCTCGATGTCCGCCAGGGAGTTGGCGCCGGTCAGCCGGAAGCGCTGACCGTCCATGGTGAGCGGCCGGGCGATGATGCGGTAGGCGCCCGGCACTCCCCGGAGGGTCGTCGACCGCGCCTGGCCTGGTGCGGTTTCGCGGAGGGCCGTCACCATCTGGTGCCGCAGGGACGAATCCGGCAGCGATGCCATGGCAACGGTGCTGCCGGCTGAATCGAGAATGGCGATGTGCAGGTCGCGGAAGTGCACCTCGTCGATCGTGCTCCGCATCGCCGCCACCGCATTGTACCCGGTCCGGCGCTCGGCGTTCAGTTCGCTCGAGAACGCGGTCAGGGCGTCACCGATGAACCGGTCGGTCCGGCGCAGGAGCGCCTGGGCAACGACGAAGTAGGAGGCCACCGCGAACCCGATCAGCGGCAGGGCGAGGAGCACCGTGTACCACAGCGTGAGCCGGGCCCGGAGCGACGACGGCCAGGGCCGCATCGGCTACTTCCGGCTCCGGGCCGCGCGTTTCTTTGCGGGCGCCGCGACCCCGGCCGCCGGCGCTTCGAGCATGAACCCGCTCCCGCGGAGCGTGGTGAGCAGCGCAACTCGCTCGCCGTCGTCGATCTTCCGGCGGATTCGGCCGGCATAGACGTCGATGATGTTGGAGAACGTGTTGCGCGCGTCGTCCCAGACGTGGGCCATGAGGTCGGCGCGGCTCACCACGCGACCGGCGTTACGGGCCAGGTGGAGCAGGAAGGCAAACTCCTTGGCAGTGAGCGCGATGTCCCGCCTGTGGCGTCGCACCGAGTGGCGAAGGGTGTCGATGACCAGATCGCCGACCACGATCTGGGCCGGAGCGACCTCGCCCCGTCGGCGGGTCAGGGCCCGGAGCCGGGCCAGCATTTCGCCGAAGTCGAAGGGCTTGGTCAGGTAGTCGTCGGCCCCGGCATCGAGGCCGGCGATCCGGTCGTCCACGCCATCGAGCGCGGTCAACATCAGGATCGGGACCTGGTCTCCCCGCTCGCGAATGGCACGACACACCGCCTTGCCGTTCCGGCCGGGGAGGAGGACGTCGAGGATGATGGCATCGTACTCGTGGGCGGCGGCGAGCGTGAGGGCCTGGGTGCCGGTGGCGGCCTCGTCGACCGCGTAGGCCGCCTCGCGGAGCCCTCGCACGATCGAGGTTCGGAGCTGGGCATCGTCTTCGGCGAACAGCAGGCGCATGGCAATAAGTCCCGGTCAGCGGTCGGTTCGGCTCTCGCGTTGCAGGCGCTCGAGGCGGCGCCGGACCTCCAGGAGGGCCGGCAGGTCGGGGTCGGCTTCGCGCCAGCGCTCGAGCAGCGACTGGAGGGCCGAGACGGCGGTGCCGGGATCGCCAAGTTTTTCGGACAGCAGGGCCACCTGCATCGGTGCCAGGACCCAATCCCCCTGGGCTTCGATCCCGAACAATTGCTGCGCCGCGAAGGCTGCCGTGACGGTCAGAGCCGAGTCGAGGATACCCCGTCCGGCCAGCGAGCGTCCCAGTACGTTCGTTCGCCAATCCCGAAAGGTCGGGTCGACATCGCCGCGGATGGCGTCGAAGGCCTCGGCCGGTGCGTTGCGCGCCAGGGCGAGTTCGGCCGCCAACAGGGCCCGGGCACTCCGGTCGCTCGTATTCTCCGGCTTGGCCGCCGCGTCAATACGGGCCAGCACTTGTCGGGCATCCGCAGTCCGGCCCGCCCGGACCAGGCCGCGCCCGAGCAAGGCGAGCAACCCCGGCTCAACGTAGCCCAGACCGGTGACTTTGAGGGCGCTGTCCAATTCCTGAGACGCCTGGTGTGGGGAACCGCGCATCAGGAACGCTTCGCTGAGGGTTACTTCGTTGCGGATCCGGAATTGGTACATCTCGGGGCTCGAGGTCAGCGAGACGGCCTTCGTCAAATGGTCGATCGCCTCGCGGTAACGACCCTGAAGCATCGCGAGGTAGCCCAGGGAACGGCGGCCGCGCGCCTGGTCGGCCTGTGAGGTACGTCCCAGCATCCGGCGGAACGCCGCGTCGGCTTCGGCATAGCGGCCGAGCCGGACGAAGAGGCCGCCCCATTCGTGATTGATGTTGAGGCTGACGAGGACGGCGGAGTCAGCCCGCTCGGCTGCGGCATACTCGTCCAGAGCGATGCGGTTCTCTCCCAGGATCTTGTAGCAAGTTGCCAGGTTGATGTGCGCCAGGGCCGAGGTCGAGTCGAAGGTCAAGGCCCGCCGGAGAGCCGGGATCGCCAACGGGCAACGTCCCATTTGCAGCAGGCCGGTTCCGTAGTTGTACCAGGTCTGACGGCTGGGGTACCGCTCTGCCAGGACCAGGTCGATGCGGCTGGCCGCTTCGAGGTTGCCTCGGGCCGTCGCGAGTCGGCTGTCGAGAAGCAGCTGTTCGCGAAAGGTCAGCCGGTCCCGGAACCGCAGGGCCATCGCGTAGTGGCGGTCGCCGGCCGGCCGGTCGTTGTTGAGGTACTGGGCCGCACCCAGGGCCACGTGCGCGAGGGCGAATTCAGAATCGATCGCCACCGCGCGGAGGTAGAGCGCGGTCGCTCGATCGTAGTTGGTTCGGCGGGCCGACTCGGTTCCCTCGGCGTACAACTTCAGCGCCTCCAGGGACCGGGTGGTCACCAGTGGCAGGGCCGGCAGGCTGTCGCGGGTCGGTCGGGAATCCCCGGCGGTGGCCAGCACCTGCCGAATGAGACGGTCAAGGCCGGGGAGGAGGTCGTCGGTTTGTTGCGCCGACACGGTGTGGACCGCCAAGTCGCTGCCGTCGGTCGGTGACAGCAGTCGGCCGACCAGGCTGTACGTATTGCCCACCTTGTTCACCGTCAATGAAAACACCGCGCGGGCATGTTCGCGAGCCGCCACCTCGAGGGCCAGCGAGTCGGTCAGGACGCTGTCACCGGATCGTCCCATGCGGCCGAGGGCCGCGTTGATTCGTGACCGGCTCAACAGGGTCAGATGGCGGGATTGCTGGAGCCCCACGGAGGCCGCCGAGGCCAACGCCCGGCCCAGGCCCGGGATCCCGCTCAAATCGACTGGATCCGCCGAGACGATGAGGCTGCCCTCGGGGAAGCCGGGCTTGGCGCCGAAGAATCGAGGCGCCAGCCACAGGACCAGGGCCCCGAGGATCATGGCGATGCTGATTGCGGCGGTCCTGGAACGGGCCGGCGGCGAACGGTGGGGCAAGGGACTCGGACCGCTCCGGTCCGGTGCGTCCTGGTGCTCCTGCGGGTCCGGCACAGCGGCCGTAGCCAAGCTCGGCGGGTCGAGCGATGCAGGCCGATCGGGTTGGGCTGCGGCAGCCGGGCCGGCAGACGATGACCGCCACTCACCGCGGGTCAGGCGGGTCAGCAACGCCCCGACCGCCGGATCCGGCGGGAGTCCCAGTTCCTGCCGGCAGAGCTGATCGTGCCCGCGGCCGACCTGAATTGCCCCGCCGGCATCGCCGGCCTCGGCCAGCGCGGTCATGAATTCAACGGCGATCCGTGAGTTGTGTGGCGCCAGAATATTCAGCCGGCGCCAATAACCGGCCGCATCCTGGGTGCGCCCGGCCTCGGTGGCTCGGCGAGCCGCGGCTTCGAACGCCTGGAGGGCCAATTCGCGGAGCCTGGCCCGCTCGATCTCCGCCCACCGCTCGAACTCGTCCGCCTCCGGGATGTAGTAGCCGTCAAGAAAGGGCCCGCCATAGAGCGCCGCCGCCCGCTCCGGTTCCCCGGCCGCGATCGCGTCCTGGAACTCCCCGAAATCGCTGGTGAGGTAGGCCGGGTCGATCAGGAGGGTGATCGGTCCGGGGCGGATGATGTCGGCGCCGAGGTCACGGCGGATGGCGTGCAGTGCCTGGGCGAGGGCGTGGCGGGCCTTGGCCTCGGTGGAATCGGGCCACAGGAGGAGCAGCAGGCGGTCCCGGGTGATGCCGCGTTCCCCGGCCGCCGCGACGGCGGCCAGAAGCCCCAGGCGCCGAAGGCCGGTCCCCTCGGCCCGTTGCCCGTCACGCTCCAGCCAGAGTCCGCCGAAGGTCCCAAGTCGGAACACGATAGCCATGCCTGATAGGGGGGTGACAGCATGGTGATCCGGGAATGACGGCCACGCAGTATGATGGTCGAAGCTACTCCCGCTGCTCTGCTCCTGCCAGCCGGGATGGATTCCGCCACTTGGAGTCGAACATGCCGGGAATGACGTTGGGTTTCCTCGTGGTGTCACTGGTAGCGGGGCTTCCGGGATCGGCGCCGGTGGCGGGGTGTCCAGGTAACGGACAGCGGCTGCTGGGGTTGGCTTCGAGGCCGCTGTCGCTTCCCGAGATGGTGGCGGAGCTGCAGCGGGGGTGCCTTGCTCTCGATGAGGTTCGATTCCGGCCGGGCCAGGACACCATCGAGAGCCTGTCGCCGGCCCATTTCGCCGAAGTGGCCCGGGCGCTTGGTCTGGCGCAGGGGGCCTACCGGGTGGCGGTTCCGCCCGAGCGGGTGCCGGGATTCCAGCCCGACACGTTGCAGGCCCGCAGGCGGGGGGCCCGGCTCCGGGACGAGTTGGTTCACTACGGGGCGTCACCGAGTCGGCTCCTCGAGGATCCCGGGTGGCCGGCTTCGCCGGCCTTCGCGGCGCCTGGCACCGCGGTGCCCATGCTGATTCGGGTTCCAGACCCCTGATCCGAACCTGACCCGCGGCCGATCGTCGCCTGACAGCCGCGACATCCTGTTCGACCACTGAACCATCAGTACCTGATACGAAGCCACCGCAAGGAGTCACGATATGAGGCCGTCCAATCTGATCCAGTCAGTCCCCCGGTTTGGCTTCGCGGTGCTGGTCCTCGCGGCCCCCGTCCGCGCTCTCGCGGCCATGCCCGGCGTTCAGGCGACCGATACCGTCGCGAAACCGGCGGCCTCCCCGCGCCGGCCCAGTGTTTTCAAGTCGGTCGCCAAGAAGCTCGCCGACACCCTTGGCACGGTGGGAGCGGCGAAACTGATCGACAACGGTCTGGGCGCCCGCGGCAAGGCAATCGGCCAGATGCTGGGGGTCGGCGGGGGCAACCCGTGCGCCGCAGGGGGAGGAATTGGCGGCTTGATTCCGGGAACGACGCCCGGTCTGGCCACGGCCGGGTCGAAGCTGGTCGGCATTGCGAAGAAGGCGGCGCGGAAGCCCGGGGCCGATACGGCCCCACCGGCTGCGGCGCCCAATCCCTGTCCGCAGGTGCCCGCCGATGCCGCCGCGGCCATGCAGGCAGCGGCCGCCGCCGGAGCGATGCCGGCCGCGGCGGCGGCTGGCGCCGTACCGGCGATGCCGGGCGGGATGGCCAATGCCGCCCTGATGGCGACTCCGCTTGGCATGGCGGTCACCGCGGCGCCGCTCGCGGCGGCGGGACTCGGAGCGGCCGCCAAAGGTGTGAAGAAGCTGTTCGGCGGCGGCCCGCAGAGCGCGATGGGCATGCTCAAGGATGTGGAGGGGAAGGGGCACCTGGTGCTCAAGGGGGTCCGGTTCGTGGCCCACACCGAGGTGCTCGACGAGGGCTACGAGGTCCCGCTCGCGACGCTCGGCGAGGCGCTGGGGCAGGTGCCGGGTCCGTATGCCCTCTACATCGAGCCTGAGGCCGACAAGGGAGCCGAGCCGGACCGGGCGTTGGCGGCCAAGCGGGTCGCGAAGATCTGGGCGACGCTGGTGGCGTCGGGGGTGCCGGCCAAGGTCTTCATTGCCGGGGTCATGGTGCCGGACAGCCTGGTCAAGGGCCGGAAGCCGGCCAAGCCGGGAAATTCGACGGTCGAGCTCTGGAAGGTCGCGGTGCCGCAATGACCCGAGGCCGGCGGGCGGCGGCCATCGCGGGGCTGGCGATGGGACTCTGCCTAACGATCCCGGATGCCGCGGCGGCGCAGCTCCCCGACGGGCCGGCCCAGCGACTCCGGGTCGCCGTCATGGATCTCTCGGGGTCCGCGCTCAAGATGCAGAGCACCACCATGCTGATGCCCGGCCAGCCGGGGATGCAACAGCAGCCGCAGCCCTATGGGCAACCGGTCGCCAAGCAGACCACCGTCACGGTGGCGATTCCGCCGCCGACGGAATTTGCCCGCGGCCTCACCGAGGCGCTGACGACGGTCCTGGTCCGCACCGGGCGATTCACGGTGCTCGAGCGGGCCGCGATGCAGTCGGTCCAGCAGGAGCAGCAGATCGGGGCCTCCGGTGCGGTGGCCAAGGAGACCGCCGCCCGGACCGGGGCGCTGCTGGGCGCCGAGGTGCTGATCACCGGGGATATCACGGGCTTCACCCACAATCGTTCGGGGATCGGTGGCGCGCTGACCAACATCGTCAAGGGCCTGACGGTGGCGTCAGAACGGGTTACCGCCGAGGTCACCATCGATCTCCGGCTGATCGATGCCTCGACCGGCGAAGTGCTGATGTCCTATAAAGGCGTCGGCAAGGCCAGCCAGACCGGCGTGGCGGCCGACCTCATCAAGGACGAGAAGACCTACAGCGGCAGCGTCACCCTCACGACACCGTTGGGCCAGGCCTCGCGGCAGGCGCTGCAGAACGCGGTTGCCGGGATCCTGCTCGGGATGCCGGCTGTGCGGTGGGGCGGCCGGGTCGTGGATGTGCGCGAGGGTGTCGTCTATGTCAACGCCGGCGCGGAGCAGGGCATTCGGGTCGGGCTCGAGCTCGACGTCTACGAGGTGCAGCCCGAGCTGGTTGATCCGGACACCGGCAAGAACCTCGGCTCGCCGGATCGTCTGATCGGTTCGCTGGTGGTGGCCACGGTGCTGGAAAAGTTCAGCACGGCGCGGCCGGTCCGGGGGGAAGGTTTTTCGCGAGGCAATATCGTGAGGCTCAAGGGCAAGGCGCCGCCGCCCTGACCGGGGTGGTCTCCGCCCGCCGCTCACGCGACTGGTCGGTTGGTCCCGATGGCGAGGAGGATGCATGGGTCTGGTCCGAGGGTTTGGCGGTATTCGGCTGATCAGCGCGGTGGCCTCGCTGGCATCGCTGGGAGGAATGGGAGTGCGCTTTGCGATGGTGCTCGATCATCAGGGCACCCGGGCGCTCCAGCATTGTGCCAGCCAGGTTGGGCCGAACGTCAGAGCCGCGGCCAGGGCCGCCCGCTGTATCGGCACCGCGACGGTGGCAATCTGGACCCGACGGGCGGGCCAGCTGGTTCCGGTGGGCGCCGTGGGACGATGATGCCCGGTCTCGGGCGAACCTTCAACGGAGGGGTATGGTGAGGAAATCGGAGACCGTCGCCCCTTGATCGGCCGCGCAATCGGGCGGCTGACGATGGGGATCACGGCGGCCCTGGCGTCAGGTTGCGCTGGCGGCCTGGCTCGTCGGCGCCGTGCCGGTGGTTCGGTCGCACCAACCATCTGAGGCGGTTCGGGGGCCTCCGGCGGTAGATTCCGCGATGCCCCTGTTCGAAGCGATCCGGATGGCGCTGGGAACGATCAGGACCCAGAAGCTCAAGAGTTTCTTTTCGCTGTTGGGCGTCCTGATCGGCGTCTCCTTCCTGATCGCGGTGGTTTCGATCATCGAGGGCATGAACGTCTACATGGAGGACCAGTTTGCCACCGCGTTCGTCGGGGTCAACACGGTGGTGGTCCGCCAGCGGCCGACGGAATCGTTCTCGGAGAGCGCCACCCAGCGCCGCGAGTGGAACCGGCGGCCGCCGCTTCGGGACGACGATGCCGGCTACCTCCGGACCTGGCTCACCCAGCCGGCGCGGTTCGCCCGGGCCTGCGAGGCCGCGTTGCCCGTGGAGGCGCGCGGCAAGGTGGCGCGCGGGATCCAGGTGATCGGCAGCGAGGAAGGGTACTTCGAGATCAAGCGCCAGGCCATCGCGCAGGGGCGAGCGTTCACGGCGCCGGAGGTGCGGGCGGGGTCGGCGGTGGCGGTGCTCGGTTCGCTGGTGGCCTCCAAGCTCCTTCCCGGGACTGATCCGATCGGCCAGTCGGTCCGAATCATGGGTGTGCCGCACCGCGTCATCGGCGTGGTCGAAGCCCAGGGCGAGATGTTCGGCGCTCCCCTCGACAAGTTCGCCGTCGTGCCGCTGACCGGGCCGGCCCGCCGTTTCCTCTGTCCCGGTCACACGCTGGATCTCGTCAACATCCAGGCCTCGGGCGGGGCGGCCCTCACCGGCGTTCTCGTGGAAGCCCAGGGCGTGCTCCGGCGCCACCGCGGTCTCAAGCCCGGCACCCCGGACAACTTCACCCTGGAAACCTCGGAAGGTGCGCTCGACACCTGGAAGAAGATCTCCGGCGTGCTGATCGTGGCGCTGCCCTCGCTGGTGGCGGTGTCGCTCGTGGTGGGCGGGATCGTGATCATGAACATCATGCTGATGGCGGTGGCCGAACGGACCCGGGAGATCGGCATCCGCAAGGCACTCGGCGCCAGGCGGCGGGACATCGTGGCCCAGTTCCTGGTGGAGTCGGCCGCGCTCTCGACCCTGGGCGCGCTGCTCGGCATCGGGAGCGGGCTCCTGTTGGCGATGGGGATCCGGGCGGTGTCGCCCCTGCCCGCGGCGGTGGCTCCGTGGTCGGTGCTGCTCGCCGTCACGTTAGGCGTGGCCGTCGGGATCTCGGCCGGCCTCTACCCGGCGGTCCGGGCTTCGCGCCTCGACCCGATCGATGCCCTGAGGGTCGAGTGAACCTCACCGCGCCCGCGCTGGCCGACCGGATCCGGGACGGGGTCCTGATGGCGCTCGACGCAATCCGGGTCAACAAGGTCCGGGCCGGCCTCACGATTCTGGGGGTGGCCATCGGCGCGATGGTCGTGATCGCGATGGCGTCGACGATGACCGGCATCCGCGCCACCGTCACCTCCATCATCGAACGGGCGGGTCCCAAGACCCTGTTCGTGGTCCGGTTCTTTCGCGAGGGCGTCGCGGTCGACGGCGATGCGGTCGACCGCTCCAACTTCTGGGAGCGGTTCCCCCGCCTGTCGGTCGAGGACGCCGACGTGCTCCGGAAGCTTCCCTCGGTGAGCGACGTGACGGTCCGGGAGGTCGGCGCCGGGACGGTGGCGGCGGGCAACCAGACCATCAACGGTGTGGCGGTCGCCGGCTTGAATCCGAGCTGGATCAAGGTCCTCGGCGGCGACATGAAAGCCGGCCGCAATTTCACCGCGATCGAGGAGGCCTCCCACGCGCCGGTGGCGGTCATCAATCCGAAGACCGCGTTGCTGCTGTTCGGGGGCCTGGACCCGATTGGTCGGAAGATCCGGATCGACGGATCGCCATTCCAGGTGGTCGGGCTCTATATCGATCCGGCCTCGATGTTCGGCAGCGCGGGGCCGCCCACCGTCTTCCTGCCGCATTCGATGTTCGTCAAGACCGTGGACTTCTTCCAGGGCTGGCTCACCATCATCGTGATCCCGAAGGATGGTGTGGCGGTCGAGGACGTCCAGGAAGACGTGATCGCGGCCCTGCGGGCCCGGCGCGGCCTCAAGCCGGCCCAGCCGAACAACTTCAGCATCCTGACCGGCAACAAGATCCTGGCGACGTTCAATCAGGTGACCGCGGGCTTCGTGATGGTGATGCTGGCGCTCTCGAGCGTCGGGCTCCTCGTCGGCGGAGTCGGCGTGGTGGCGATCATGATGATCTCGGTGACCGAACGGACCCGGGAGATTGGCGTTCGCAAGGCCCTTGGCGCCACGCGAGGCGAAATCCAGTTCCAGTTCCTGGTCGAAGCGGCCACGCTTACGTTGCTCGGGGGAGCGCTTGGCATGGTGCTGGGGGGCGCGATTACTTTCGCCGTCGCCCGATTCACGCCGATTCCCGCCGCGGTGCCCGCATGGGCGGTGGGCGTGGCGCTCGGCTCGTCGCTGATTACCGGCATCTTCTTCGGGCTCTATCCGGCCAGTCGGGCGGCGCGGCTCGATCCAGTGGATGCGCTCAGATACGAATGAGCTCACCCGATGGCGCAGGTTTGCCCCGGGGACCCTTTCGACGATCGGCATGACCAACCCGGGCGGCCCGCGCCTGCCCCCTCTCAGGGAGCCCGCATGACAACCGGTATCGCGAACCCTCGCCCCGACGAAGTGCCTGCAGCCGCGGCCGCGGCGGCGACGACCCGGAGCCTGTTGACCGGCGGTGCGCTCGCGGGCCCGCTGTATGTCGGCGTCGGCCTGCTCGAGATTCTGTTCCGGGACGGCTTCGACATCCGGCGACACGCCCTGAGTCTGATGAGCAACGGTGATTTCGGGTGGATTCAGATCGCCAGCTTCGGGCTGAGCGGCCTGTTGGTCATTGTGGGCGCGGTCGGCCTCCGGCGGGCGCTCCGCGGGAGCCCGGCCGGTACCTGGGGCCCGCTCCTGCTTGCCGTGTACGGCGTCGGCCTCATCGGCGCGGGGGCGTTCGTGGCGGATCCCATGGACGGGTTCCCTCCCGGCACTCCGCCCGGCCCTCCGGTGGCGTCCAGCTGGCACGGTCCGCTCCATTTCGTCGCCGGGGGCATCGGGTTCTTTGCGCTGATCGCGGGCTGCCTGGTGTTCGCCCGCCGCTTTGCCCTCCGGGGCGAAACGGCGTGGTCCGGGTTCTCGCTGGCCACCGGCCTCCTCTTTCTCGCCGGCTTCATGAGCATCGCCTCGGGGTCAAAGCAGCCGTGGGTCGTGCCGGCGTTCACGGCCGCGGTCGTTCTCGTGTGGGCCTGGCTCACGGCGCTATGCCTCCGCATCAGGACCGCGGCAGCCTGAGGACGCGCGACCGACAACATTGCGAAACGCAGGTTCGGCATGGAATGGTATATCAAGGCGTTCATCCGGTCGGCATTGCTCTGGTTCGCCGCCGGGATTGCTCTGGGTGTCGGGATCGCCCTGTTTCCTCAATGGCTCATCTATCGGCCGGCTCACGCCCACATGAACGTGGCCGGCTTCCTCACCATGCTGGTGTTCGGCGTCGGGTACCAATTGCTGCCGAGGCTCTTCGGGCATCCGCTGCACAGCCACCGGCTCGCCGTGGCGCATCTCTTCCTGGCCAATATCGGTTTGGCGGTGCTGATCGCGGGCTTCCTTGTGCCACCAAACTCCAGCCCGGCCGGCCGGTGGCTGACGGCCTCGGGAGGCGTCGTGTTTGCGGTCGGCGTGGTATGCTGGATCTGGAACCTGTGGCGAACATTCGATGCGGCGGACGCCCGCCAACGGGCCCGGACTCAGTCCGAAGCGTCGGGTCGACGGCCGTTGCCCACGCTGGACCCATGATCGCCACCACTTGAACCGGCGAGGAACCATGATGGACCTGCCAAGAGTCGTGCCGTTCGCTGTGGCCTGCAGCATCGCGGCACTGGCCGCCACGTCGGCCTGCAGTGGTCTGCCGGGCGCACGGCCGGCACCGTCGGGTGCTGACCCCCAGATCACCGCGCTCATCGACCGGATCCGTGCGGTGGACAACCACGGCCACGCCAACAGCGTCGCTCCCGGCGACTCGGACTTCGACGCGCTGCCGCTCGACGGCATTCCGTTCGAGGCACCCGTGGCGATCCGGCCGGACAACCCGGTCTGGCTCGCCGCGTACCGGGCGCTCTACCAGTATCCGCATGGGGACTTGAGCCCGGCGCATTTGACCGATCTGCGCACCACGATGCAGGGCGTTGCCAGGAAACAGGGCGAGGGATTTCCGACCTGGGTGCTGGACCAGGTCGGGACGGAGGTGGCACTGGCCAACCGGATCGCCATGGGCCCCGGGCTTGCCCCGCCGCGGTTCCGCTGGGTGTCGTATGCGGACGCGCTGATGCTGCCGTTGTCCACCAAAGCGGAGGCAGCTGGGTCGCCGGACCGTGAGAAGCTGTATCCGCTCACGGCCAAACTCCTGCGGCGCTATCTGGCCGATCTCACGCTCGCAAAACTTCCCGGCACCCTCGACGCCTACCTCAAGACGGTGGTGACGCCCACGCTCGAGGCGCAGCGGAAGGGCGGCTGTGTCGCGGTGAAGTTCGAAGCCGCCTATCTCCGTTCCCTCGACTTCGACGAGGCCTCGGCGGCGACGGCGAGCAGCGTCTACGCGAAGTATGCCGGCGGCGGCGAGCCGTCCCACGCCGAGTACAAGGCGCTTCAGGACTTTCTGTTCCGCTACATCTCGCACGAAGCCGGCCGCCTCGGGATGGCAATCCACATCCATTCGTTCGAGGGCTTCGGCAACGGCTACCGCACGGCCGGCGCTGATCCGTTGCTGCTCGAATCGGCCTTCATCGATCCCGCTCTGCAACAGACGAACTTCGTCATCGTCCACGGCGGGGGTGTCTTTGCCGCCCACACCGGTGCCATGCTGTGGAAGCCCAATGTCTACGCGGACATCTCGCTGATGTCGATTACCTATCCGGTTGCCGGCCTGGCGGGGGTGCTGCGGGGCTGGCTGACCCGGTTTCCCGAGAAGGTCCTCTTCGGCTCGGATGCCAGCGCGCTGGGGCCGGATCTGGGCTGGGAGGTCGGGGCGTGGCTCGGGGGGAAGAACGGGAGAGCGGCTCTCGCTCTGGCGCTTTCCCAGATGATCGGTGCCGGCGAGGTCAGCCGGGCCCGCGCCGAGGAGATCGCCACGATGGTGATGCGGACCAATGCCGGGAAGCTCTACAAGCTCGGCCTGAAGTAGCGTTCCCGGCCTGGCTACGGCAGCCGGACCACGCTCCGCGGATGCAGGAGACTCCCCTCGTCTCCGATGATGCAACACCCGGGGAACCGTCCGGCGCCTTCCCGGGCGATCACGACGCCGAGGCCGCTGGCTTCGGCGGGCACCCTGAAGGTGCGATTCGTGGTCTTCGCCTCGAGCGGGCCCAACCAGGAACAGCAGGTCAAACAGCGTCACGGGTCTCGGCTCTGTAATGTACTTTGTAATGTAAAGTTCGGGGTGAGGTGCGTCAACTCTGGGGCGGTGCGACTCTAGGCCATTTCGGAGACCAGCCCGCCGGTATCGGTCGCGAACGCAATGGTCAGAAAGGAGGCGTGGACCGAGTACCCGGCCTCGCGACCCTGAACCGACACCACCCGGGCGATTCCCTGCAGAAGGCTGGAATCGATTTTGAGAATCTGCTCTTGCCGGGCCTGGTAGCCGGTGAACAGACTGATGCCCGTGGGGGACAGGTCGCGCAGGCTGGCCGGGTGGCCGGCGTGCGGCCAGCTCGGGTAGAGCAGGAGGCTTGCCGTTTTCGCGATCCGCGGCATGGTGCGGCGCTCGAGCACCTCCTTCAGGGTGCTGCTGAGCGCGCTGGCCGGCGACAATGGGCTCGAGCAATTTCTGCAGCGGAGTGAATTCAGCGTCGCGGTGCCGCAAAACGGGCATTGAGGCAGCGGGGCCTGCCGATCGCCGGCTCGGCTGGTCCGTGATTTACCCGCAGGTGACCGTGGGGGCGGGTGCGAGGGACCGGACGATCGTTCGTCCCGGCCCGGTGGCGGCGCCGCCCGCTGGCGCACTCGCAACGTCTCATCGTACTCGCGGCGCCTGGCGGGATCCTTCAACACGTCGTAGGCCTCGTTGATCAGCACCGCCGCGTCGTGGTCCCCGCCCAGATCCGGATGGCCCTTGAGCTTCGTCATGAGGCTGCGATAGCTGGCCTTGATGACTTCGAGCGGTGCCTCGGGTTGCACGTGGAGCAGTCGATAGTAGTTCCGTCGATTCTTCATGGAGGGGTGTTCCCGCCGCCGGTTGCGGGCTCAGTGCCGCCCACTCTTGGCCTCGTCGTCGACACTCTTCTGCCAATCGGTCAGCAGGCGCCACAGCCGTGCCGCCACCGCCGGCTCGGCGGCCGCGACCTCGTTCCGCTCCCCCAGATCTTTTCGGACGTCGAACAGCATCGGGTTGGTTCCGTCGAGGATCAGCTTCCAGTCGCCCGACCGCACCGCTCTCTGGTCCCGGCCCCCGGCGGTGATGCGCCAGAAGAGATTCCGTTCCACCATCGGCGCCTTGCCGCTCAGGATCGGGATCAGGTCGATGCCCTCGAGCCGGGTTTCGGGGGGCACGGTGACGCCCGCGGCGGCGAGAATCGAGGCGCTCAGGTCCATGGTGATCGCGACCTGCGGCGTCACTTTGCCCGCCGGCAGATGTCCGGGCCAGCGGATGATGGCTGGCACGCGGATCCCGCCCTCCCAGAGCGACCATTTCCGGCTGAACAGCGGCGCGTTCCGGGACAGCCATTCACCGCCGTTGTCGTTGGTGAAGATGACCAGGGTGTTCCGGTCGAGCTTGAGCGTGTCGAGCAACGCCATGATCTGGCCCACGCCCTGGTCGGCCCGTTCGAGGATGGCGACGTAGTCTGCCCTGGTGCTGGTGGCGCTGTCGTACGGCATCAGGTGCCGGCCATGGTCCCGGGCCACCGAGGGGTGGTCGGGCGGCTGGTACGGCCAGTGGGCCGCGTTATAGGCCAGCTCGACGAAGAACGGCTGGGCCGCGTGCTCCCGGATGAATCGCAGCGTTCGATCGGTGAAGAGGTCGGTGGCATAACCGGGGACCGTCACGGGGCTGTCGTTCTCGAACCAGTCGGGCCGGCCCATGCCATCGGTGTGCTGGTAGTAGTCGGTGAAGCCGCTCTTGAAGCCGAAGAAGTAGTCGAACCCCTGGGCCCTGGGGCTGAACGCGGGCTTGTAGCCCAGGTGCCACTTGCCCAGGAGCGCCGTGACGTAGCCGCCGTTGCGGAGCAGTTGGGGCAGCGACCGGCCGGTCACCGGAAGCCCCTTCTCCGAGTCCGCGGTGGCGCCTTTGAGCGCCTCCTCCAGGTTGTACCGTTGCTGGTACCGTCCTGAAATCAGACCGGCCCGAGTCGGCGTACAGAGCGGGGCGTTGGCGTAGAAGTCGGTGAAGCGGACGCCCTGGCGCGCCAGACGGTCGATGTTGGGGGTGCGGATGTCGGGGCCGCCATAGCTGCCGAGGTCCCCGTATCCGATGTCGTCGGTGATGATGAGAACGACGTTCGGCCGCTGGGCCGCCGCCGTGGTGACGAGCAGCATCGGCACCAGCAGTGCGAAGGCTTTCATCGCTTCTCTCCCGCCCGCCGGGCCCTGGCTCTGGCCACGATGTCCTTCACTTCCTTCAACAGCGTAGGCCCGTGGTACGGGATCCCGTCCTTGATGGTCCATTCGACACCGCCGGTGTGGACAATCTTGCCGTCTTTCACCGCGTCGGTGCCGGTGGGGTAGAGGACCTTCAGATTTTCGAGCGGATTCCCGTTCACCACGATCAGGTCGGCGAGCCATCCGACCCGGACTCGGCCGAGGTCGTCCTCGCGGCCGAGGACCTTGGCGCCGTTGCTGGTGGCGTGCTGAAGAATCTTGAGGGCGGGGAAGCCCGCTTCCTGCTCGAGTTCGAGTTCCCGGATCAGGCCGAAGCCGTACATCTGGTAGATGAACCCGGCGTCGTCGCCGGCCGCGATCGTGCCGCCCATCCGTTCGAAGTCGCGAAGGGCCCGGAACCAGATCTGGTAGTTCTCCTTCCAGAACGCCTCGTCCACCGAGGTCCAGCCGATGAAGTACGATCCGTGGTTCATCGGGTTCGGCTTGAAGTATTCCTCGAGCGTCGGGTGGAGGTAGTCGGTGAACCAGGGCTGGCCTTGCGCCCGCTGGAGGTCGCGGCTGGCCTCGTAGATGTCGAGGGTCGGTACCCAGGCGACATTCGCCTTGACCATGGCGGCCAGCACGTCCTTGAGCCGGGCCGGGTCGGCCTCGCGCCAGAGGTGGCCGGCATAGCGGAACCGGTGGGTTTCGTCGGTGATGTTGAAATCGGCGGGAAAGTTCTGGACACCGTCGGGGATCGCGGCGTCGGGGATCCCGTACCAGTGCTCGATGCTGGTGGTGCCGAACTTGATGTCGTCCCAGGCGTTGGTTTCTTCCACGGCGGCATGGTGCGCTACCCGGAGACCCAGCTTGTGGGCCTCGTCGAGCATCGCTTCCATCACGTCCCGCTTGATGCCGGTGATCTTGATGCCATCGACCCCGGCCTTTTTCAGGTCCTGGACCCGGGCCCGGGCTTCGGCCGGGGTGGCCGGTATGGTCGGCGCGATGAAGAACGGATAGTGGAAGAGCCGGGGCCCGGCGATCTCGCCGGCCGCGATCTTCTCCCGGAGCGGAATCGTCTTCCTGGTATCGCTCCCGACGTCCCGCACGCTGGTGATCCCGCTCGCGAGCCAAATCTTGAGTTCGTAGTCCTGCTCCTGCGGGACGCCGGCCCGTTCGTCCTGAACATGGGCGTGGGCGTTGATCAGGCCGGGCAGGACGTACTTGCCGCGGGCGTCGATCTCGGCGTCGGCCTTGGGGCGGTTGCCCTGTCCGCCGATGACCGCCGCCACCGCGTCGGCGATCGGGTACATGCGGGTGATCCGGTTGTTCTCGATCAGGATGTCGTAGGGGCCTGACGCCGGCGTGCCGGTACCGTCGATGACGAGGGCGTTCCGGATCACCAGGCTCGCGGTGCGCTTCCCGTGCTGGGCGGTGGTCTGGGCCGGGGCCGGACGGGCGGAGGATGCGAGCAGGAGTGCCACGCCGGCGAAACAGTGAAGTCGAGTGTTGAGCATGGGGGACGTACGCCCGTGATTCGAGGCTTGTCAAGGGTACGCGCCGGGCTCACATTTGTCCGATCGGTACCGCCGCCGGGCGCAACGTTAGGCGCGTGTCCGGCGGTCGCCTGTCTCCCCATCTCCGAGACTCAACGTGCCCACTCCCTTCCGCTTGCTCGCCGCGTTGGCCTGGTTGGCTGTGCTGCCGGTCGCATCGTCTGCCCAGCGGCCCGCCGGCCTTCCGCTTCCGCTCCGCCAGTCGAAACTCGACGCCTCGGCCGCCGCCGGCCCGCTCAGCCTCGACGATGTCTCGAAACTCGACCGCTGGATCGGAGCCGGGGTGCGGGACGCCCGCTGGGCGCCCGATGGATCCACGGTCTACTTCCGCTGGCCGAGTGCGCCGAGGAGCACTGACGATCCCGGCAACGATCCCTGGTGGCGGGTCGATCGGCTGGGCCGGGGCGCCGAGGCGGTGCCGGATTCGGCGGCCTGGCGGATTCCGGCGGACATCGTGGCCTGGAGCAAGGACGGCAGGTTGGCGGCCTGGGAGTGGCGCGGTCGCGTGGTCGTGTGGGAGGCGGCGCGTCCGGCCGATCCGATCCGGATCGTCGCCGAGGGGCCTCAACCGGCCCGGCACCTGCGGGTGACTGCCTCCGGACGCGCGGTGGACTTCCTGCTGGGTGAAGATCTCTACCGGTGGAGCGTCGACGGCGCCGTCCGGCGGATTTCGATGGTGGTGCGGCGGGCCGCGGACAATCGCACCGAGCAGAGTCGCCGGCTGGCGGATGAGCAACTCGAGATCTTCGACGCGATTCGGGATCGGGCGGCCGCGGCGCGAGCCGCCGCCATGACCGCGGCTCGGCGCGATCCCGGCGCCCCTCAGGTGATTCCAATCGCCGAGGGCCGTGTGGAGGACGTTCAAGCCTCGCCCGACGGCCGGTTTCTCACGGTGCGCACCGTCACCGCCGATCGGCGCCGACCGCCGACTCTGTATATGGATTTCGCCACCGCGTCCGGATATGCCGAAGCGAAGGAGTCGCGCGGCAAAGTCGGTGAGCCGCGGGACGTGGTCAGGCTGGGCGTGGTTCCGGTCGATGGCCGCACGCCGGCCGACAGCGTGGTCGTTCGGTGGATCACGCTGCCTGAGGCGGGCGGCCGGCCGGTGGACCTGTTCGGCCCGTGGTGGAGCGTCGAGGGAGACCGGGCCGTGGTGGAGGCGGTCTCCCAGGACGATCACGACGCCTGGATCGCCCGGCTCGATCCGGCGGCGGCCACGACGTCGGTGATCGACCACCAGCACGACGATGCGTGGATCGGTGGTCCTCCCATCCAGGCGAACTTCGACGTGGTGCCCGGTCTGATCGAGTGGCTGCCGGGCGGGCGGCTGGTGTTCGCTTCCGAAAAGGGCGGCTGGAGTCACCTCCATCTGGCCGAGCCGGACGGCCAGGTCCGGGCTCTCACCACCGGGGCGTGGGAAGTCCGCGCGGCCACGCTGAGCCGCGACCGGACCATGTGGCTGCTCGGCGCATCCAGAGAGCATCCCTCCGACGATCATCTCTACACGATGCCGGCGGCCGGCGGGCCGCTGGTTCGTCTCACCACGGAGGAAGGGCGGAGCGAGGGCCTGCTCTCGCCCGACGGGAAGCGGCTGGCCGTGACCTATTCGCGGTCGGACCGGCTGCCCGATCTCTGGCTCAGAGATCCGGTTCCGGCCGGCCCCGCGGTCCGGGTGACCGAGAGCGGCTCCGACAACTATTGGACCCACCGTTGGCTCCGTCCCGAGATCGTGAGCTTCCCGCATCCCGACGGCCGGCCGCTCTGGGCCGGCCTCTATCGTCCCGAGCATCCCGCCCCGAACCATCCGGCGATCGTCTACGTG